>JAGGYH010000097.1 GCA_021162615.1 Candidatus Aminicenantota bacterium | reverse complement strand
TATGAAGACCGTATTGAACAAGGAGAAAAACAGCTCGCAATCGCGGTGCCGGATAAAAAGACATTAAAAGCCAGAGGGAACCAACTGGAAATAAAAAGCACTGAGGAAATAATTATTCACAAATTTTCTCTTTCAGCTTCATCCTTATAAAGATATGTCATCAATAATCCATAAAATTATGGTTGAATGAAAAAGAGCCATATTCTATGATGACATAAAGGGAGTTTAATCCATATCTGAATTTTAGGAGGATAAAATGAAAAAATACAGAAGGCTTTTTATTATTCTCTTTGCTGCCGCTTCACTTTTTCCCCTGTATACACAGGCACAGAGAGAAACACCTCCCCTTGAAATTACAAAAGTCACAGAAAGTATTTATGAGGTTACAGGGGGCAGCGGTGCTAACACCGGGTTTTTTATCGGAGAAAATCAAGTCGTTGTCATTGACGCAAAAATGACCAGGGAATCAGCTGTTCAAATGATAGGAGAGATCAAAAAGCTCACTCCAAATCCTGTCAAATATGTAATCCTCACTCACAGCGATGGAGACCATGTAAACGGTCTTTCAGGCTTTCCCAAAGGAATTGACATCATAGCTCACAGCAATACCCTTCAACATATGGATAAAGCATTTGAAGATCAAGAATTGAGAGAACATCTGCCAAACATCACATTCAGCAATGAGCTGGACCTCTACATCGGAGAAGAGAATATAAGACTCATTTACTTTTACCCGGCCCATACAGACGGCGATATTGTTGTTTTTTTCCCAGAACAGAAAGTTGCGTTTCTCGGAGACCTTATTTTCCTGGACAGGGATCCCCTGATACACAAACACAAAAACGGAAATTCCTTCGGACTGGTCAAGACATTAAAAGGAATTCTGGAACTGGAAGCAGATACCTTTATCCACGGACACGGCGAAATAGCCCATAAAAAGGAAATCCAGAGCCTCGTAGACTCCCTTGAGAAAAAACAGGAAAGAATAAAGAATCTGATACAACAAGGAAAATCTTTAGAAGAAGTGAAAAAGGAATTCGGGATAGAAGAAAGCCAGAGTCGGTGGCCCAGCATCGTTGAAATTATATACGAGGAGATTAAAAAGCTTTAAATGCAACGTGATTTTTTTTGCAGTCAATATCTTTTTGAGCCTTCTGGCTGCATGGGGAATTCCCATACAATCCGACTCCGGCCTTGAAAAAGGAAATATTATAGGCAGAGTCATATGCCAGAACTCCCCTTTTCAAAGTTATGCGCTCTATCTTCCACAGGAATATACTCCGGAAAATCATGGCCGATCCTTTATGCTTTTGATCCATCTGCCAGGGGAAAAGTCCCTGTAGAGCGATTTAAAGAAGCTGCAGAAAAATTCAATTACATCATAGCCGGTTCTCATAACTCACGAAATGGTCCATGGGAAGATGTTTTCAGCGCCATGCACGCCCTGTGGGATGACACGAACTCACGCCTCAGTATAGATAAAAAAAGCGTGTATACCACCGGTTTTTCAGGCGGAGCCCGGGCTGCCGCTGCTTTTTCCAAGGTAATAAACCACCCGGTGGCTGGTATCCCACACAGAATTCATTTTTTCGAGGGAACTCATAACTGGCCTCCTTCTGATGTGTTTGCCTCTGCACTGGAGTGGATGGAAATCATGAGGATGAAGAAGAATGTGATTCCAAAAGACCAGAATAAAATAGCCTGCTCTCCCTTTATCAGCAGCCTCAAAGACATCTCTGAAATAAAAGAAAGTTTAACGCGCCTTGAACAAAGTGAGGCCTATAAACAATTTCTTCAAAATGGAACAAAACGCAATCAAAGAGAATCAAATATCATTCGCACATGTAGAAAAATTCTCGACAACATAGAAAAATCCCCAGAAGACTATAAAGATTTAGAAAAGCTGTTCGCTCAAATGAGTCTCTATTTTCTTTTGAATGAATATCAGAAACAAGACAGTCTGGAGGATAAAAGCATGGCCATACGCCTCCTTAACTCGATCGGTTCAAGAGCGGCCCAAACAGGAAATCAACATTTAAAAAACAACCACCCTATCAAGGCCGTGATTTTGTATGAGATAGCTGTTAAGGCAAGCGAAGAAAATAAGGACATGCATAAGTATATTTTGTTTGACTTGGCTCAGGCTTATGCCTTAAACAAGGATGAAAAATCAGCTCTGAGATATCTAGACACTGCAGTAGAAAACGGATTCAGCGACCTGCCGGCTGTCCAAAAAAACCCTTATTTTGAAGGGATGAGAGAATCCCCGCTATACAAAGATATCATAGTAAAAATAAAAAAAAAGGCCTGTTCATGACTCTTTGAGCGGCTTGAAGCTTTCACAATCCGGATGATATAATTGTTTTTTGTTGACCTCAAAGCCTTCCTATATATAATATGCTCAAAAGAAAACAACCATGATAAAAAAAATAGGATTTGATAAAGACAAATATTTGGCCGAACAAAGCGAACATATCATCAAAAGAGCTGAGAATTCCGGAGGGAAACTCTATCTGGAATTTGGGGGAAAACTCGTGTTTGACTATCACGCTGCCCGGGTTCTTCCCGGATTTGATCCGAACGCCAAAATCCGTCTCCTTCAAAAACTCAAAAACAAAGCAGATATTATTCTGTGCGTGAATTCCAGGGATATCGAACAGAAAAAAATCAGGGCTGATTTTGGGATAACCTATGATGTGGACACTTTAAGGCTGATCGATGACCTCCGCAGCTGGGGATTGGATGTGCTGGCTGTGGTTATAACCAGATTTAACAACCAGCCTGTTGTCCAGCAGTTTCGCAACAGGCTTGAACGCCGTGACATAAAAACATACACACACCATTCAATACCTGGATATCCTTCTGATATTGATATCATTACGAGTGATAAAGGATATGGAGCCAATCCCTATATTGAGACCTCAAAACCCATTGTCGTAGTCACGGCACCTGGTCCGGGCAGCGGGAAAATGGCGATATGCCTGTCCCAGCTTTATCATGATTACAAAAAAGCTATTCGATCCTCTTATGCTAAATTTGAAACATTCCCCATCTGGAATTTAGACATCAAACACCCAGTGAACATAGCCTATGAAGCGGCCACAGCGGACATCGGCGATTTCAATATGATTGACTCTTTCCATCTCAAAGCCTACGGAAAAAAAGCTGTCAGCTACAACCGGGATGTGGAGGCTTTCCCGGTGCTCAAAAGAATTTTAAAACACATTACAGGGGCCAATTCAGTGTATATGTCGCCCACAGACATGGGAGTGAACAGAGCAGGATTTGCCATTACTGACGATGCTGTGGTCAGAGAGGCGGCCAAACAGGAAATCATAAGAAGAAATTTCCGGTATCAATGCGAATATGCAATGGGATTTATTGAAAAAGACACGGTGACCAGAATTGAATCTCTCATGAAGGAAGCCGGAGTGAAGTCTGAGGACAGAAAGGTTGTCAAACCTGCCAAGGAAGCCGCTGAGGAAGCCAGAATCAAACAAAAAGGAAGCGACGGTATTTTCTGCGGAGCTGCTATAGAGCTGAACGATGGGACAATCATTAGAGGATATAACTCACCCTTAATGCATGCCTCATCAAGCATGATACTGAATGCTATAAAGAAATGTGCGGGAATCCCAGACCAGGTTCACCTGCTGACTAACCATGTAATGGATTCCATAGGCAGCTTGAAAGGAAAAATCCTCAATATAAAAAGCCCTAACCTGGACCTAGCGGAAACACTTATTGCCCTCAGTGTAAGCTCCACAGTGAACTCTGCTGCCGCACTTGCCGTGGAACAGCTCAGCAAGCTCAACAATACAGAAATGCACATCACTCATATCCCCACACCCGGCGATGAAGCCGGTTTGAAAAGACTCGGAATAAATGTGACGAGCGAGCCAAACTTTCCCAGTAAAAATCTTTTTATTACTTGATTTACCTGACCTCTTCAATCATTTACAGAAGTGGGTGGGGCTTTGACAAACAGACCCTTCCATCCGTATACCCTAGCATACTCATGTCCCCCTATAACGAGAGAGAGGACAGCTATTGTCCGCTGAAATCCCATAATATCTTCATAACCCGTGTGATCCGCAAAAAAGAGAGCAACACATAAGACGAGAAAAACAGCCCCTAAAATCTTTTGTCCAATCCCTTTCCAAGCCCAGGCCGTTCTTTCTGAAATCTCAAGCCCTATCCAGATAGAAAACCATCCCAGGGCAGCACCGGCTAAGACATCAACCGGCCAGTGCACTCCGACCACTATGCGGGCAGCCGCTATTACAGAGGCCAATCCAATAAGCAGCAGCCGAAGCCAGTTCCTTTTTACTGTCAGAGAAAAAACTCCCGCTAAACTGAATATCATGGAAGCATGTCCTGAGGGAAAAGAATTATATCCCCAGTCCGGACCTATTAAATGGAAGCTCTCGGAAGAAAGAACCCGCGGAGGCCGGGGAATTCGGGAAATATGCTTTACCGCCTGTCCGAATAATGTTAAGAGAACCGCAGCGACCAAGACAGTCCAAATCAGCCGCGGCTTCCGGTAAATCAGCGGAAAGAGAATAACGAATACCACCAATCCATCTGAAAGAAAAGTGAGAAAAGCCCAGAACATATCCCCTGTTATTTGGGATGTCTGGTTGATGAGAAAAAACAGATCTTTATTTAATCCCGTTACTAAGACCACTCCTGCCAGTATAAGAAACACACAGGGAGGAAGCCACACCCATATAGAGCGGGCAGTTAGGTATTTGGAAACCCGGGATTCAGTAGGCATTTAATCGGAAAAAATACTTATCTGAAAATATTCACAAAGCATTTCCCAGATAAAAAGGCCATATGATCAAAGCTAAAACAGCCTTCCAGAAGGTCAGATCAGCAAGTCCTATGGTAAACAGCCAGCCTATAAACCAGAGAGGGCCTATCAAACTGGCTTTTCCACTCATATTTCCTCGTTTTTCTTTGTCTCCTTCTTTCATATTAAACTCCTTGTTTTTTTTTGTAAATCACGTATCTCCTGCCACATCCATAATAATCAATTCATAGATTAATTCAAGAATGACTTACATACTGCCGCAGCCTCCTGGTTCCTATGACACAAAGCCCGAATCCTGCCCAGAATAAGGCTAATATCCTTCTGAAAATGGTTACAGACATACCTAAATCAGCACTGAATCCCATCAAGACAAAAAGGCCTACATACGCAGCTTCATAAGTCCCCAATGAAGCAGGAACATTGGGAATAAAAAAAACAACTGTCCCAAGCGTCACAATGAGGAAACATGATATAAAGTCCACTTTTTCTCCACTTAAAAAAAACATGGTCAAATAGATTTCAAAAACCCAGTATATATGGAGAAACAAGTAATATATGAAAATTCTTAAAAATTCTTTTTTGTTTTTATTATAAAAACCAGAAATATAGTCATCGGTTTCTCTGATTTTCTCTCTTTTTTCCTCAAAAAAAGACAGCTTGATCCTTACTCTCTGCAAACTTTGAACAAACCATGTTATAAGTCCCTTTCTCTGCTTTAAAAAAACAAAAAGAATAAGAAGAACAGCGAATAGAATCCCTATTATCGAAATATATTTAAATCCTTCAGGAATTGAAATCCGAAAGACAGCCATCAATACTCCTATGACCGTCAACAGCAGTGCCGTTATAATCTCTACTGTTTTTTCGACAATGACAGAAGCAAGCACTTTGGTTTTATTCAGGCTTGATACAGACATGGTCCGGAATGCTGCTCCTCCAATATAAGTGGCTGGAGTTAAATAACTCACTGCGTGTCCTGCCATCCGGGCAGCGAAAAAGTTTGAGAAAGAATAAGAGTCCCCATAGCACTGACATACCCTTCTCCAAATATAAGTCCGAATCACCCAGTAGATTAATCTCAGGACAAAAAGTATGCCCAGGCTCTTCCAGGTCAGTTTACTGATGTTTTCTAAGATATTCATGGGGCCGACCTTAATAATAAGAAAAACAAACAGGCCGACACCAATAACGAAAGCGGATTTAAAAATAATTTTTCTGCTTTTCATTCAAATCAATGGTTGATGGAATGATGTCATCTGCAGTATCACGAAAAAAATGTTAATTTGAACATTTAAGGAAGGCTGTTTGTGTAAAACGCATTAACCAGAACTAAATTCTCCCTCACTTAATCCATATCCTCTCAAACCTGTATACTTAAGACTGATTTTTTTATGAAAGATTATTATCATATGAAAATTATGCCGTCAACACAAATTATCGACCAACGCGCTTGGAATAATAAGGAAATTATTTTTCCTTTTGTGCACATTTTTGTTGACATAACATAAAAAAAGAAAAATAATTCTGAATCCTATGACTGATAAATCAAACTCAACTTATCCTTTGATAAAATTAGGGATTTCCATCTTCTTAGGGCTTTTTCTCTCTCTTCCCATCTTTTGCCAGATTAGTGACTCTCAAGAGGAAGAGGAAATTCCTGCTTTAAAGATCACAGAACCCATCCTTTTAGACGGCAAGCTCGAAGAGAATATATGGAAGAACGCTCCTGAAGCCAACAGCCTTCTTTATGTACATCCTGACAGGGCTAATGCCTCCGAGGTCAAAACATCCGTTAAAATCCTCTACGATACTTCACATATTTATATCGGATTTTCATGCTTTGATTCAAATCCAAATTTTTTAAGAGGTGAGATGACCATAAAAGATGCTGACTTAAGAACCGATGACTCGGTCTATGTTCTTATTGAGACTGTGAGTGATAAGAAATACTATTATTTTTTCGGTACCAATTTAATGGGAGCACTGTTGGACGCAAAAATCTCTAAAACCGGCACAGAGATAGATACCGGTTGGGATGGTTCCTGGAATTCAGCAGCAGCTTTAGAAGATAACAGGTGGTGTGTAGAGATTTCTGTCAATTTGGCTGATTTAGGATATAAAGAGGACACTGACATAAATTTGGGAATCAGTTTGTCCCGGGTGGTTCCCCGTTTGGATACCGTGCTCTGGTCCGGTCCGCTCGATCCCATTTTCAATCTGGATGAACCCCATCTCATAAAAAGCTTACTTCTTCTTGCAAAATGGAAAGCTTTCAGCTTCAATCCCTATATTCTTCCGGGATTTACATCCGGAGAAAAGACAGGATTGAAGGAAGCGGGATTCGATGTTTCTTATTCTCCAAATAAAAATCTTCTAGGCTCAGTAACCTTAAATCCTGACTTTGCCACTGTAGAACCGATTGACGAAAAGGTTAACCTCACCATGTTCGAACTTAAACTGACTGATAAAAGACCTTTCTTTTTTAAAGATATAAAATCATTCGACAAAAACTTTAGTTTGTTTTATCCGCTTCGGATTGGAGACCTTTACGGCGGATTGAAATTTCAAGGAAAGACTGGAACGCTGGAGCTTTCAGGAATCAGCACACAAACAAAAAAAGACGAAGAAGTCCAGAGCGCCAACTTTTCTTTTCTTCAAATAACTGCAGGACTAATAAAATCATTCCGTATTTCTCTCACTGCTTCTAATAAGATTCTGGAGAAACAAAGCAATGGGGCGGCGGCTGTAAGCATGGAATGGAAACCAGCTCAAACAACCACTCTTGCAGGCCAGTTCTCTTTGAGCTACGGGGATTTCTCAAAAGACAGGTCTGCCTCTTTTTTAAGACTTCATTTTGACCTTTCCTCCTTTTATTTCCATCTGGATCTTAAAAGGATTGAAAAGAATTATTGGGAAAATGCAAACCAGGTCGGATATATTGTAGATGATGATAGACAGGAAATAGAAGCCTCCTTAGGGAAGTCATTTCCCCTTACTCCTTTAGGAATCAGCTCCGTTGATTATGACTCTCACTATGATATTTACTGGAACACTGAAGGCCTTCTCAAAAGCTGGCAAATCGATCAAACACTATCCTTTCCTTTTCACACGTTCTGGAAGTTTTCCGTCCTTCAGTCCTGGGATTATAAATTCAATTTTCTTTTCCCCGAAGGGATTGTCGAACACGGGGACAGAATCCAACTTCAGGAATGGGATGCTTACTACCTCTCGCTGGGCACCCTTCCGTATTTTGATCCGAACTATGTTTTTAACCTTTTAAATCCAACTACAGGGGGCATATATAAAATATACACCGGGGAAAGAGAATACAAAAACAGATTCACTAAATTGAGTTCCAGCTATTATAAAGCAAAGGGAGACTCATTCTCCCTTTCTATTGGATGGGGGAAGTTTTTTTCTCATGGTTTTACTTACTATGAAGCCTTTAAGGACTTTATTGTCTCGAATAATTTCTACATGGTAATCAGGGCGAACTGGATCAAATACAGATTTGATGTTCCTCCCGCATACATGAGCACAAGGATATACATTCTGGAAGGAACCTATAACATAGACAGCCGTAGGAATCTTCGAATCTATTTCCAGCACAACACGACTCTTCATAAATTTAATCTCTATGTGAATTATAACTGGAAAATCACCCGATCCGGCGGAGTGCTGAATCTTGTTTATCAGAGAGGTCTTGCCGGCATCGGAGAGGAAGGATCCAATGACCAGGCAATTTACACAAAATTTTCCTATTCCTTCTGATCTTTATTAACCACCAAGGCAGCTTCCCTTTACTGCATAAGGCTTGAAAATCAACTGGCATAATAATCACATTCTGATCGATATCAAAAGATGGACGCTGCCAACAACAAGAGATTGACAGGATAAAACATTATAATATAATGAAAACAGGAGGAATTTCATGATAAAAAAAATCTTTGGATGTCTGATGGCTGTACTGCTAGCCTCAGGCTTCTCCTTAACTCAGGAGCCTGCTGCCCGTAACATTGAAATTCCAGTCAGAGTGTTTGACGGAAAGCAATTTGTAGATAATCTCAATATAGATGACTTTGAAATATATGAAAACAGCATCCGCCAAGACATAAATGCTTTGTATCTGACGGAAAAAGCTCATGTCATAAGACAAGAGTCAAAACAGCCGGTCAAACCCGATTTGAGCCGTCATTTCTGCTTTCTTTTTCAGATAACCGATTTTAATCCCAGATTAAGTGAAGGGATGGCTTATTTTTTCAACAACATCTTCCAATCAGGCGACAGCGTCATGCTCATTACGCCATTAAAACAGTATTCCCTTTCCGCCAAAGCTCTGGAAATAAAATCCCGCGAGGACCTCGTTAAAGATATTATCCAGGTCATCCGGAGGGATACTCTTTCCGGCTCCGCAGAATACAATTCCGCAATCGTTGACCTCAGGCGGATTGTCAGTTCCATATCCTCTGCTTCCGGCGGGCAGCAGACCATGTATCAGACAAGTATTGATACCACCATTTCAGACAGTCAAGTTTCTCCCTTGGAGCAGCTGCTCCCTAATTACCGGGAAACATTAGAAAAATTGGAAAATATGAGAATAGTCAATGAAGAAAGTTTCCTGGCTTTTGCATCCCATTTCAAATCTCTTCCCGGTCAAAAGATCGCATTCCTTTTCTACCAGAGAGAATTCCGTCCGGAACTGGATTCTACTACCATGAACCGTCTGGTCAGCAACTACCAAGGTAACCAATCATTATTAAACCAGATTCAAGACCTCTTCCAGGTATACTACCGCGATGTGGACATGAATGTGGACCGCATGAAGCAAGTCTTTGCCGACTCTTCTGTGATGATGAACCTTTTGTTCTTCAATAAAACACCCGAGCAAATACCGGGAGTTTATATGAGAGAGCAGTCTGAAGACCTGTATCAAATTTTCTCTGAACTGGCACAATCCACAGGAGGCATTGTGAACAGCGCCCAAAATCCGGCTACAGCACTTAAAATGGTTTCTGACACTGCCGATAAATGCTACCTTCTGTATTATAACTCTCCTTTATCTGATATTCAAAGCAGATTCAAGAACATTAAAGTCGTTGTCAAAGGTGCCAAATACAGGATTCTCCACAGACAGGGCTATTTCCAGCTTGAAATAAGATAACACACCTTAATCAAAAAAGAAAAAATCAGGCTTCCCAAATCACTTCAAATCCTCTATCTCTTCCTGTTCATACTGTTCCTGCTTTAATGTCAGATCCAGGTTGGCCATGAAACCTTTATGCTTTTGAGCTTCCGGATCCTTGGTGAGCTCAATATGTCTTTCCCTGGATTTTCTCAACTGCTGAACAGCTCTTTCCAGAGCCAGGCCAATGGAAGTATTCTTTTCTATCTCTCCCAGTTCAAATCTGGGGGGCATCCCATTTTCAGCCACGTCTTCTGCCAAATGGGCCAGCTGTTTCATCTGTGTCATTGAAAAATCCATGATCTGCCATGCTTTTGCTGCCTCTTTCTGAAAAACCCAGGAATCCCTTATGTGCTGGAGCATCTGGGTGTATTTTCCAGCCACAGCCTTTTGAAGCTTGTTCACAAATTCCCCCGGAAGTTCATTCTCTCCCCCTGGCAGTCCTTCAGCCTCTTCTGGAGAAAGTTTATCCAGAATCTTCTGGAACTTAGCAGCATGCATGCCTGATTCCCATGCCTCTCTTCGCAGAACTCTTTTGATATGGGGATCATTCACTTTATCCGCTTCCCGGTTGTAGTGAGGAATCAGCTTTTTCTCATAGGCCACATAAGATTTAAATATGGCAGCCCGGCTTGTCGGGTCATGAGGATACGCAGCTGGTGTCATATCCGGCTCTCCTCCCTTCTGAGCGATGATCATTCCCAGCCAATGCATGTGCCACATCTCTTCCCTGGTCCTTGATAGAAGCTTGGCACCTAAAGCCGTATCCTCCCCTTCCAGATAACTGTGGATAAGGTAGCGTACCACTGCGGCATGTTCATCCCGCAGGTCCCTATTCAACATTGTGATTAATTCTTTATTTTTCAATTCTTTCCCTCCCCGTTATTTATTTTTCTCGCATTTTTCATATTAATTCCACGTGTTTTAAAGGTCAAGATATAGTTCGATTCGCTTATTTCTTCTTCTTTTTATTGACTGGGTCTTTTCAAAAAAGTATTATTCCCAAATGCTCGTTGGTTTTTAAATAAATTCTCTTTATAAATGTCCATAAAACCATAATACGAAAAAGAAAGGTCATGATAGAATGCTTAAGAACACAAGAAAACCGGTCCTCTTTTTATCTATTCTGCCTGTAATCACTTTGGTTTTTCTCTTTTCCTCCTGTGATCATTCCCAGGACAAAGACATCACGGCACTTCAGGAATTAAATAAAAATATTACCCAACTTCCGAGTGTCTCTCCATTGCAATACAAGGATGAGGTCTTTCGCAAGTTTGATAGTTATTTTGAAAACGCCCAAATCATAGGTCTCGGCGAAGACTCTCATGGAGTCAAAGAATTCTTCGAGCTAAAGCAGCGGATCTTCAAATACCTCGTAGAAAATCATAACTGCAGAGCTCTTGGTTTTGAATACGGATTTCGGTTTCAAAGATCTTTAGAGATTGAGAACTATATTACTTCAAGGAAGGGAGACTTGGATTCCATCCTTTCCGGTCTGCACTGGATCCATCGAAATAAGGAATTCAGAGGATTGATCGAATGGATGCGGGAATACAACTCAAGCCTTCAAAAGGAAGATATGATTCATTTCATAGGAATAGACAGCCAAATCGATATCTGGTATCTCGACGAACTCAGCCAGCACTTTTTTCAATATGACAAAGATTTATATGAATTTGTTTCTGAAATTCTGGATACGTTGTCCAAATGGGGAAAGATAGATCACCAAAAATTAAAACAAGAAGAATTCCAGCAAATAGAAAATTTACTGATTTCATTAAAAGACAAGACCCTGGTGTTTTTCTCTAACCATTCCAATTCAGGGGAAGATAAGATGGAGAGAGACCTTTTACTGCACAACATCGAATCTCATATTCTCTCCCATGAAAACCGTTACTGGATGTATAAGAATAAATCCTTAAGAGACAGTCATATGGCTAAACATGTCTTATGGCTTAAAGAAATCGTTGGGAACGAAGCCAAAGTAGCTGTCTGGGCCCATAACGCCCATGTGGCCAATGATCCCCACTATGCAAGAGACGGAAGCCCTGCTATGGGAAGATATCTCAGAGAAAAGCTGGGAGATAAATATCTGGTCATCGGAACGGGATTCACAGAAGGCCAGTTTGTTGCCGTCACAGAGGATTATTTTGGTGAAGACACCAATCCCATTATATGGAAATTAAATATCTTTTCCCCTGAAAACTCTGTAAACTATCTTTTCTGTCAGGCTGATTATAAGAATTTTATCCTCGACATCAAAGGAATATCAAGAACAGGAAATTTATATACGTATATAAATAAAGAAAGGCCTTTTTTTGGAGTGGGAGATTTTTACAGCGCCACTTATCCGGAAATACATTTTGCAGAGGACAGGATCATTAATTTAGCCACAGCTTACGACATGATATTTTACTTCTCTGACACTCGACCCATAACCCTAATTAAAAAAGAGCCGTAGCTGACTCATTCCATTTAATTTCATATTCATACGAAGAAACTTGAGAATACGGAGCATTCGATAAACAATCAAAGCTGCTTGTTTGTCCAGGATCCAAATCATTAGAATCGATATAAGTGAAGGCCGTATCAAGGACGTTCTCCCCAGAATCTTTGATTGTGAATGTAATCTTTACATTTAATGCTTTTTCATCCCCATCATTTTTTATTTCTCCAAGAAATTCAGCATTTCCAGAAGTATCTTGCTGCATAGTGATTTCTCCTACAATGAGACAGTGGGCTTCTTTGTTAAAGATATTGCAGCTGCCACTGAGTATTATGAGACAAATCAATACTAGAGCTGTTTTTTTCATTTTTCCTCTTTTTCTATAACTGTTTGAATGTTTTCATGCTGTTTATGTTATTCCTTATCTTTTTTTATTTCAATTTCTTTTTTCAGAAGTCCCGCTTTTCATGATTTTGATATTAAACAACTCATAAATTTCTCGTTGATGATATACGGATCCGATTTTTATGAAAGACAACAATAAAGAGAACAAAAATCTGGTTTTTATTTTTCTTTTTATATTTTTTTTATCGTCTTCAGGGATATTCAGCCTGCTGATTTTCTGATATTCTCTCTTTTCTGTGGATCACTTGTTGACTTGACCCAAGTCTCATATGTATGATGGGTGGTAAAGTTACTTAAAGGATGTGAATTTGATTAAATCAAGTAAAAATAAACACCAACAGAAAAACGAATATCCCATCATTACAATAAAAAGCTGCACGGCGCGGACAAGGCGTGTCATTCAGCTTCGCTCCGGAGGCTAATCATGTTTAAAACCCACGTCAGAATGGCTTTTCGTCATCTGCGAAAGCAGTCCGTTTATTCCTTGCTCCACGTCCTCGGTCTGTCCGTCGCCATGGCCTGCTTCATAGGCGGCCGGGAATTAGCGACAAGCTCTCCCGCGCGACCTAACTCATCCTCGTTCCAATGGAAAATATCTTCTCCGGCGGAGCAGGGACTTGATTCGGGGAAGTTGGCTGAACTGGTCGACCTGATACGTAAGGGACAACGCTATCCCCGGATTCAAAGCCTCCTGGTTGTCCGCCATGGCTGTTTGGTCGTAGAGGAGTATTTCAACAATTGGAATGGAGAGCGCCTTCATATCCTACAGTCTGTGACCAAGAGCTTTACTTCCGCCTTGATCGGAATAGCTATTGCCCGAGGAGACATCAAGGGTGTGGACGAGAAAATCCTCGATTTTTTTCCCGACATGAAAGATATTGCTCACATGGATGAACGCAAAGCCTCCATACGCTTGAAAGATCTCCTGACCATGAGGAGCGGAGTCGATTATCATGAAAATGGGCAGGATTCCCCTCATCATCGATTGAACCGGACACCCACGGGCTGGGACAAATTCTATCTGAATCGTCCTATGGCCGGCGAACCGGGAAAGAATTTCAACTATGACAGCGGCGGAGTGATTCTGCTTTCCGCAATCTTGAAAAGCCGCACCGGAATGCACGCAGATGTATACGCGGAACAAACTCTCTTTAAATCTCTAGGAATTGAAAAGAAATTCTGGGTTAAAAATCAGGAAGGACACCCCCATACAGGCGGCGGCCTGGCTCTCAGAACACGGGATATGGCGCGTTTCGGATTACTCTATCTGAATAAAGGAAAGTGGGAAGGGGAACAGGTTGTGCCGGAAGACTGGATTCGAGAATCCTTTGAAATGCACGTCGATTTTGGAAACACAGGTCAGGATATCGTGGGATACGGATATCTCTGGTGGATTCAAAGGCCGGATCCGCAGGGAGACGAACAACAATATATCTATGCAGCCAGGGGAGCAAAGGGTCAATATATCTTTATCGTGCCTGAACATGACATGGTCGTGGCGGTCAACGCGGACACACAGTCGGAAGAACAAAAGAGAAGAATTTTTGAGTTCCTATACGGATATATACTGCCGGCGGTCCATGTTAAACCACAACCTCAAAGAGAGAACATAGCGAGAAAGCCGGTCCATGACCACGGTCAGGAATACGAAGCCGTGATCCAGGCCTTCCCCGCAGAACGGATGTCTCGTGAAGTCTTCATCGATCAAACGCATGGGCAGCAGGTTGTATCCGTCCCCGCCGCAAGAACCGCAATAAAACGATGACCGCGGTAAATTCAGAAGTTCACACTGCCGAACGATCAGAATCATCGGATGCCCAGGCTCGACCTCGGCCCGTTTCACTTCGACAGAAGCGATTGATATTCCTGTCCTTAAATGGGTCATAACTCAATCGCAATAACTCAAAGATATCTTCACTTGACAGAAACATTGAAAAGAAAATCAGTTGACCTCTTATCAGCAGACCAAGCAAAAAGCTACTAAAATGAGTGAATTTTGTGACATATTTGCATGTGTTAAACTCTATACTGGCTGATACAATGAGAGAAGAAAGAGGAAAAAGACATCTTCCCCAAAATATCACTAACTCCCCTATTTATAAGAAGTTAGAGAAAGCACGCCCGGAGGGATTTGAACCCCCGACCTTTGGATTCGAAGTCCACCGCTCTATCCGCTGAGCTACGGGCGCACGTTGTTCCTGACTATTTTATCCTTAGGAAACAAGAAAATGCAAGCCTTCTTCCCCCGGCAGGGATTCCGAACCAAAAATGTTCATTATCGGACAATTGATGTTCGGAATGATACAGATTTCCTGATTCAATCCCCCGGAAAAGCAATGAATGCCCATAACCCAAAACATGGCACACTTCTTGCTTGTTATTTTTCGAAAAGATGAATAATAATATTTCAAATCAAAAACTAATTCATCATGCCTTGCTTTAATAAATCAATTATTCAAATCAATCAAAAGAAGGAACTTATAATATGATTATCAATAACAGCAAATATGATCCGAAAATATTTTGGAAACACAACTGTTTCATCATTAAAATAATAACCAGGTTCTCTTTAATATTATCATGCTGTTTTCTTGTTTTTGCTCATTCATATGCGGATTCAAACAAAATTTTCCCATTCAATCTAACTTCCCCCGGCGAAACAAACCCCCAAAAACAAAGGGAGACCAGAGATTATTTGGTAACCAAAGCCGCTTCTGAGATAAAAATAGATGGCAGCTTGGATGAAAACGCATGGAAGAATGCGGTTGTCATCAAGCTTCCCTATGAATGGCTTCCCGGTGACAACATTCCCGCACCAGTGGATACCGATTGTCTGGTAACTTATGACAATCATTACTTCTATGTAGCTGTGCGCTGCTATGACCCGGATCCTTCAAAAATTCGGGCCCATCTTATGGACCGCGATTCCATGGACACGTTTATCCAGGATGACCACATCAGCTTTATGATCGACACGTTTAATGACGAACGACGGGGCTTTCAGTTCCGCGCCAATCCGCTGGGAGTCCAAGCTGATGCTAACTTCAGTGAATCAGAGGGATATGAAGATTTTTCCTGGGATGCTATTTGGGCCTCAGCATGCAAAATCACAGATTGGGGATGGGCCGTTGAGATAGCGATCCCATTCAACCAGCTCCGTTTCCCAAAGACCTCAGAAGTCCAGACATGGGGATTCAGCATTGAGCGGTCCTACCCAAGAAGTGTCCGCCACCGCATGACATCCCACCCCAGAGAAAGAGACATCACCTGTATCATCTGCCAGTTCAATAAGATAACAGGAATGCAGGGAATATCCCCGGGAGCCAACATCGAACTTGACCCGACCCTGACCACAATCCGGACAGACAAAAGAGACGATTTTCCTGCAAATCCTGAAAGCCCTATGGGAAACGGGGACATCGATCCTAATCCGGGGATCACAGCCAGGTGGGGCATTACCCCTAATTTGATGCTCAACGCCGCTGTCAATCCTGATTTTTCACAAATAGAAGCGGATATCAGAGAACTCGAAGTCAACACGCGGTTTGCCATCCGGTATCCGGAAAAAAGGCCCTTTTTTCTGGAGGGAGCTGATTTTTTCCTGACTCCCATTGAGGCTGTTTTTACGCGGACTGTAGCTGACCCTATGGGGGGACTCAAACTGACCGGTAAAATCGGGAAAAATGCCTTCGGTGTTTTTGGAACCTTTGATAGAGTCAATAATCTCCTTTTTCCCTCTAACCAAGGCTCTTCATCTGCTTCCATCGATCAGGAGGTAGCCAGCGGGGTTTTTCGATTCCGCAGGGATGTAGGACAGACATCTCATATCGGAGTTCTTTACACTGGCCGCGTTTCTGATGACTACTACAATCATGTGGCGGGATTTGACGGATTTTTCCGGCTTTCCCAGACCAAAAGCATCAGCTTTCAGTACCTTCATTCCGAAACCGACTACTCAGAACAAACCTCAAACATATTCAGCCAAAAAAAAGCTCCTTTATCCGGAGATGCCATCACAGCTGAATTCCAAAGTATTGGAAGAAACTGGCTGTACTTTTTTAACTATAATGACCTTAATCCAAATTTTCGGGCCGATTACGGATATGTCCCCAGAGTGGACCTAAGAGGCGGGTCCGGATTTCTTGGCTACAGATTTTGGGGAAAAGGCAGAGACTGGTTTACGAACATACTATTGAGTATGCGGGGAAATGTCATCTATAATCATGAGGGAGATATGACGGACAGGGAAATTGGCATTCAGACACAGTACAATGGCCCCTTACAGTCCACCGTGCTCTTGCAGTATAAAAACACAAGGCAGCTCTATTTATCTGAATATTATGACCTGAACCAGGCAGTAATTGTCACTGAAATAAAGCCGTTTGGAGGAGTGCGCTTAAACATGACCGCTCTGTATGGGGACTCAATAGATTACAATAATGCCCGGCAGGCAATGGGACTGAATCTTCTTCCTTTTGTTGAATTCAGCTTAGGTCAACATGTCAATCTAAATCTCCAGCATACATTCCAGCGGCTCACCTGTGATCAGAATAAGATTTTTACAGCCAATCTGTCACAAATAAAATTCGTATACAACTTCAGTGTTCGCACATTTTTACGGGCGATTGTTCAATATCTTGATGTGACTCGAAATCCTGAACTTTATGTTTTTCCGGTCTCTCCTAAAACTCAGACCGTATTCACACAGTTTCTCTTTTCTTATAAACTCAACCCCCAGACTGTTGTTTTTATCGGCTATTCGGACAATTATCTGGGGATGACAAGCCTTGATATAACCCAGACAGACCGAACATTTTTTGTTAAAATCGGATATGCCTGGACCCATTAAAAAAAAGGAGCCCTTGGCATGATTAAAAACCTCATCAAGGTCGCATTCAGAAATTTCTGGAAAGATAAATCCTCTTCTTTAATAAATGTCATGCTTTAATTCCCTCAGGCATAGGCCCCGCCATGAAAACAGATTTTCCAGAAATCGAAGACATGACCAGAGTGTTAAAAATGCGGATTTGACTTTTTAGGTGCATTAGAGCCCATTGGCTTTGACCGCCAGCCCAATTATGTGAGCTTTTCTGTCCACACCTATGTGCTTTTAAAAGAAGGTGTTTCGCCGGAGGTCATTGAACAAAAAATGCCGGCTCTTGTGGAACAATACGCAGCCGGTCAAATACAAGCTGAAACAGGAATATCTTTTGAAGATTACACTCGGGCGGGGAATGGTTACAATTATTTTCTCCAGCCTATCCAAGATATCCATCTCAAATCACACCTATCTAGTGAGATAAAACCCAACGGAAACATCCTGTATGTCTACATCATGATCGCTATTGCGGTTTTTGTCATCATCATCGCCTGCATAGGGCTTTTCGGCCTGTCTGCATATATGGCAGAACAGAGGACCAAAGAGATCGGCATCCGCAAAGCTCTTGGCTCTACGTCCTCTCAAATCGTGAAGCGTCAACAAATAATTGACTCAAACGGTTCTTTATGTGTACTATAATCGATAAGTCCGTCTAGAGCCAAAACATTTGATAACATAAAAGCAGCCGTTTTTTAAAAGAGAAAGGAAAATCATGCGAAGACTCATTATTCTTTTTGTTGTCGGAGTGTGCGTTTTATCCCTGGCCGCCCAGAAAAAGCGGCCCATCCGGGATGACGTAGGTTTCTGTTGGAACACGGAAAGCATGCGCAAGCTTGTGAATTATCTTGAAAGTCAGGAAAACAGGTCTTTTGAAGACCAGAAGCTTGTGGCTGCCATATCTCCTCATGATGATTATCTCTATGCCGGAAGAATCTACTACCCTCTTTTCAAAATCCTTAAGACTAAAGAAGTGGTCATCTTCGGCGTCACCCACGGCACGGTCCGCAGCGAGATCCCCGGCCTCCAGAATATCCTGATCCTGGACGGCTTCGAATACTGGCCCGGCCTGAAGAAGCCTATCTCTGTATCCGGTCTGAGGGAATATATCAAAGAGCGGCTCGACCAAGCGTTTTTTATCACAGATAACAGGGCCCATGAGATCGAACACTCCATCGAAGCTCTTCTTCCCTTCCTTCAGTATTTTAACCCTGAGGTCAAGATCACTCCCATCATGGTCACTCCCATGCCTTTTGCCCGAATGGATGAGGTCTCAGAAAAGCTGGCCAAAGTGATCGCGGATTATATGAACGAAAAAGACCTTGAAGCTGGAAAGGATATTTTTTTTCTCATTTCCTCTGACGGAAACCATTATGGAGAAGACTTCAACAATTCGCCTTTCGGAGAAGGGGAAAAAGCCTGGAAAAAAGCCTTAGAGTTTGACCAGCGCCTTATAAGGACCTATCTCACCGGGACTGTAGACAGCCGCAAAATCAAAGGATTGACCAAAGAACTCTGGGGAGAAACTTATCTGGATTACCGGAATACCTACTGGTGCGGGAAATACTCTATTCCTTTCGGCCTCCTCGCCACAGAAAAAATTCTGGCATATTCCCTGAAAAAAAAGATAAACGGCACACTCTTTCGCTTTTCCGACACTTACAGCGAAGGCGTACTGCCTCTCAAAAAATCAGGAATGGGGACAACAGCTCCTTTCTCGCTCCGCCACTGGGTCAGTTTTTTCTCTATCGGATATTATTTAGAGTAAAACAATCTCACCTCTCACCAATAGTGATGTTCCCGTCAGATGTGCGGATACGGATTTTCCCTTTCCCTCCGTTTATCTCACCGGACTTAGAATGACGTTCATCTTCA
This sequence comes from Candidatus Aminicenantota bacterium, assembly GCA_021162615.1. GTDB lineage: Bacteria > Acidobacteriota > Aminicenantia > Aminicenantales > Aminicenantaceae > WJMT01. Next base: position 13,425 of record JAGGYH010000097.1, on the reverse strand, counting down.
AAATTCTCTATATTTTCCAGCTCAATACGTATCCGTCCATCATCAGAATAAGTGTAAAAAGAAGTTGAAAATCCTCTTTCAAGATTGACCCGAACCGGACCGTCGTCCGTTTTTATGTCGGCATTTAAGGTGTCTGATGCCAGAAGGTTAAGATCAATATCCCCATCATCAGCCCTTATATACAGTTTTTCTGCCGCTGTCTGATCCATAATCACATCACCATCATCCGAAGTGATGTCAAAAGAGCCGCTGGAATTTTTTACTTGAATATCCCCGTCTTCCATATCCAGCCTGCATTCAGGAACCTCACATGCTGAAAGACGTATATCCCCGTCATCAACGGAAATGGATAATTCTCCCTTGAATTCCTCTATTTCAGTGGTCCCATCCTCCCCCCAGATCCTTGTCCTGCCTGCATCAATATCTTTGAGTAACAAATCACCATCATCCAGCCTGCATTCGATTTCCTCTCTCCATCCTTCGATGTTCACATCTCCATCATCCCCTTTTAAATCCAACCGAATATAATTCGGAGCCTTGATCTCGTAAATATATTCATATCTTCTCACATTGATGTAACCTATAGTAAAACCGTATCTTCTTTTTTCAGTCACGTATACGGAACTCCCTCTCTGGCTGAATTCGACATCAAAATCATGCTCCTGCCCGATTCCTACCCTGTCAATTTCAGCCCTGTAATTCACTTCCACATCGATCCTGTCCTCATTCCATGGAATGATTGTCACATCACCGTCTCCGTACGTAAGATGAAGCACATCTCCTTGTTTGACATCAAAGGTTTGATGAAAATGCTTGTTGACTTCCTTTGCCGGTGCAGACCCTATGAATAAAGTCAGAATAACGAGAAACAAAACAAACAGTATGAACTTTTTCATGTCAACCTCCTAATAAACTTATCCTTTAATAGATTAAACGAAAACACTGGATAAAAAGTTCCTTTTTTTGAAAAAATAAGATTTCGTAATGACTCTTCTGTTTAAAAGAAGACCTTGATCCCTAAATTAGCTGACAATCCCCCTAAATCCAGCTCAAGTGTTTCCCCCTCTTCCCATTGAGTGGTCAGAGGATGCTCTACCTCCCGTTTTGCAATGATGTATCTTCCTGAAGCATAAAAAGCCACTCTGTTTGTGATGTAAAAATCCATGCCTCCGGAAACATTAAACCCAAGCTTATTGACATTTGTTTTTTCGAATTCAATCTCTGCGATATCTATATCATGCGTCCAATCCCAGTAAAAAGTCTCTTCGTAGATAATATCATAAAGCAAATCCATCTTGCCTGAAATATAGCTGATACCGGCCCCAACAAACGGCCGGAGGCTTCCAGAAGTAACAGGATGAAAATTGACCATAAGGCTAAAGACTGTTTCCTTAAAAAACGGATTGGCTTCTGCCTCGTCAGATGCAATATCATTCCATAAATATATATTCGGAAGGCTGAATCCGTAGGTTCCGTCCAGCGATTTGGAGAATATGTTCAAACTGGCCGCAATCTCCAGGCTTTCCACAATATAAAATCCTGCTCCGGCACTGAATCCAAGAGCATCTGCATTTTCGACATAATCACTTATGGCCATATCTTCCCCCCAAAGCGTATCCATGTATTCGTAATTATATCCTGCTTGGATAAATGATAACGAACCTCCCACATCAATGCTGGCTATATTCTTCCTGGGTGTCCATTTAGACGTATAGGTCCTTTGGCCTGAATTTTTTGATCCTGTAAATCCCGGAAGAACCAGAAAAACAATGAACAAGCACATAGAAAATATTTTTAAAATGGTTCTCGTTCTCATCACATCTCCTTTTAAAGCTTATTCTTTCTTTTCTTCGGGTTCTTCAGAAGGTTCTTCTTTCTCTTCTTCCTTTTCTTTTTGTGACTCACTTTCCGGCTCTTCTTCAGGTTCTGCTTTTTCCTGGGGAGCTTCTTCCTTTTTCTCTTCTTCTTTTTGTTCGATCCTTTTTTCTTCCTTTTTTTCAGCGGGCTTTTCTTTAACAGGTTTGGGTTTGCCGCTTGCAATAAAAGAAAGCACAAAAATAATAAATCCCACGATACTCACCACTCCGGCCACAGCAATCACTGGAGAGAACAGGTGGCCTACAACAGCGGTCTGTATCCAAGCTGTCTTTTCCAGAACCAGTTCATGAAGCCCGGCCGACCAATCTTTAGAGAATGAATATGGAGAAAGCCCGATCCCCGCAAAGGCCAATTGCTTGGTAAAGAGCGCTGTAAACAAGGAGATAAGCCCTCCTGCCAGGAATGACAAGCCGCTCCATCTGAAAAAGCCTGCTGTTGAAGTTGCCGCAATAACCGAACCCAGCAAAATGATCAAGGCCGGTAAAAGAAACATCCCGTAGGAAAGCAGTTTAACAATCCGCGTAACGCTCAGCGGCACAAACCGCATCCCCGAAAAAATTTCTATCTCGTCCGATATGTCATCGGTTAATTCGTCAAGGTAATCCTGTATAACCTGATCTGACACCTCTACACCGGGTGTGCATGGGGGGAACTCGAACAGGTCATAATCTCTTTCAATCACCGTGTACCAGCGTTCAATATCCACTTCATCACAGGGAGGAAGCTGTTCCATGACCTGAGTGATATAATCCTTAAAATCTTCACTTTGGAGCGCATTTTTTAAAGGACGAAGGTCAATGACAATAGACCCCGCTTTTCTTTTCCCTCTTAATACGTCCCCTATCTCTTCCAGAGAACCTGACAGTTCGTTCTCAAGCCAGCTTTCAAGTCCCATATTCCTCATCAATTCACGGGGAGAGATGTCAACCTCCGAAGCAGCCTTGAACCAGGCTCTCGTATCCTCATCACTGATCAATTCTTCGTCCTGGGCCTCTATAAACACTTCCTCAACAAGCGAAGGTACTTCTTCGATTATCTCCTGGGGAAGGTCAGAAACAAACTCAGGAGACACAGCAGACCGGGTGAGCCCTACAGCCCATATGACAGCAAAAAGTATGGGAAGTCCTATAAACAAAACAATAAAAAGTCCCAAAATTTTTCTTAATGCTTTCATTTTAAATCCCCTTTTTTCTTCATATTTATTAACTCATCACAATCTGATACGGTGGGTGTATCTTAATAAGCTTATATCATAAGAAAATCACCCGGTCAAAGAAAATCTATCACATATCCTTTAATGTGCTTGCTCCATAAAACAGGGAATTAAAAAAGTATTTAAAGGACCCGTGAGACTGAGCCCTGTACTGAGCGGGAAATCCAATTAAGATAACCCTTCCTTTTCCAAACGGAACATCCGCCAGGGCGCTATGGCCGGTCAAATGCTCCTCTCCGCTGATCCAGCCGCTCAAAAGGGCCTCCGGAGCATACTTCACAACACTTCTTCCCTCAAATACCTTAAAAACCGGGCTTCTTCTAAAAAAAACAACCGCATCTCTTCCGTAACCATAAGTTATGGGATGGTCACGATCATTGATAACAGCGAGCAAAGAACCGGGGATGAAAAATTCATCCCGCCTGAGCCCTGAAGCACGGTCCTCTACGCCAATGTGCAGGCGTTTAATCCCGAATTCGGAAGAAGAATTCATAGTCACAAGCGTTCCCCCGCTTTGAATGAAATCTTCCATGTTTTTTACTCCGATCTCCCCTATTCCTCCGGCATATTCAGGAGGAAAAGATTCTTCCGGCACTCCCTGGAAAATGGCCCTGTCGCTGAGATCCGGAAAAATAATGACATCGAAATCTTCCGCAAGATTCCCCGCCCTTATGTCCTTGTCAAAAAGGCTTTTATATTGAAATTCAAACTGCTCAAGAACAAACCGGGTCCACCCTTCATCCATGGAAGCTGTCCAGCTTTTATAAAGGCCGATTCTCGGTTTCCGGAAGACATAGGCTTTTATTCCGGGTTCCTCTTCTATGCCTCTGAAACGGATAAGAAGATTTTTTGAAACCGCTTTCAGGTCATCCTCTGTACGGTCAGAACACCTTATGAGCATGGTTCCTTCAGGATAGAGCATCCCTTCAGAAGAAAATTCCTCAGCAGCCCAAAAAATGGTATATCCTTTATCCAAAAGCCTGTTAGCTGCCACGATATCATCATTTGATTCATGACCCCATACGTAAAAGAGCGCCCCTTTCTTAAGTTCTATCACCGGAGCAGGCTTTGTTATCCCTTTTACCAGCCGCGTCTCTGCCTCAAACGGCTCATCCACTTTTACTGCTTCGACTCCCATCAGAAAAGGAAGGGTGTGGCCCACCACATCATAAGGTGTTTTGAGAGGGCCGCCCTGAAACTCTCTTATTTCCGGATAGACTTGAGGTTCGAGCAGGGTTTTCGCAAATCCTCCGAACGGCTGCGCCATATACACGATAAAGGTCCCTTCAGGGTATTCGAATCCTCCGGCTGTGAAAGGTTTTTTAGCTCGGTGTATCTCCACTCCGCCTGTCTTTAAAATGTCAAGCATTTTCAATGCAGTGGAAAGGTCACGCTGTTTTTCCGGAATGATATAAGAATATGGAGGCTCGGTCTGTTCCACTGCTTTTCTAAAAATCAGGTAAAAGTTCCTTACCCAGTTTTCCCTGAGACGGGCCGCATTTGTCAGTGCGGCCCTAACAGCAGAATAGTCATAATCCACAATATCCCTTAAGGTCCATTTCCCGCCTTTCCAGGGAAGGGGCATGCTTACGGATTCCTGTTTGACCTGAGGGCTCAGTCTTTCCCACGGAACGTCGATGGGGGTTGCAATCTTGACACTGGCCGCCTCAGTGAGAATACGGATTCCTCCGTGATAATGGTGATAGGCTCTTGCCGGAGTCCATGCATCAAATCCCATACTGTGCATGACCCCACCTTTTCCCTCTGATGTAAGTTCCGTAGCCATGAATGTTCCCATCATAGCCACTTCCTGCCTGAGTATGGGATCGATATTCGGCTCATAAGGATCCACATACGGAGGAACAAACAATCTCGGACCCGTGCTCCCCATCTGATGCATATCCACAATCACATGAGGATGCCATGCGTTGTGGACTTTTATGGTTAATTTTGTTTCTTTCTGTGTGAACATAAACCAGTCGCGATTATTATCGTGACCAACATATTTATTGTAAAGCCAGGGCATCCGCCCTCCCTCATATTTGGTGCCGAGATACTTTTTATACCAGTCAACCACCATTTGAATCCCGTCAGGATTATGCATGGGAGTTAAAATCAATATGACATTATCCAGAATCTCTTTTGTCGTTTTGTCTCTCTTTGCAGCCATATCATAAGCCAGCTCCATGGACATCTGACAGGCTGCTATTTCAGTGGCATGAATAGAACAATTCACCATGACCACTGCTTTTCCCTCTGAAATAAGTTTTTCCGCTTCCCCGGATTTCAGCTTTCTCGGATCTGCAAGTTTCTGCTGGATCTGCCTATATTTTTCAAGATGCTTATGATTGTCCTCCGAAGTGATCACAGCCACGATAAAGGGATTTCCCATCGAGGTCTTGCCCACTTCTTCCACCTCAATCAGGGGGCTTTGCTCTCCGAGAATCATGAAATAATCAATAATCTGATTCATATCCGCCAGTTTCCTGTCTGCTCCGACTTTAAATCCCAAAAAATCCTGCGGTGACCGGATCTCAGCCGCTGCGCTCTGAAACAAAAACAAAACAATAATCAAGCCCAGAAATGCTTTTATTTTTCTCAATGATTCCTCCTTTGATTTCATTGATATATTTTTTGTGTGATATTCACTTTCCTCTGTACGGGACTCCTTTGGTTATCCACTCGGGCCCTTCCACTCCTTTGAGATAGTGGTCAAAATACTCTTTGATTCTCATAAACCAGTCCAGCTTGTTGGGATACTTTTGAGGATGATGGGGCTCTCCCCGGTACTGAAGAAACACACAGTCTTTTTCAAGCCTTCTCATAGCAAGATAAAGTTCTATCCCCTGATACCAGGGAACAGCCGTGTCTTCATCCCCGAAGATGATGAGAAGAGGCGTATTGATTCGATCGGCAAAAAACAGAGGAGAATTCTCAATATACAGATCCCGTCTCTCCCAAAGGCTTGCGCCTATGCGGCTCTGTGTCTTTTCATACTGAAAAAGGCGTGCCATGCCTGACCCCCAGCGTATGCCTCCGTAAGAAGACGTCATATTAGAGACCGGAGCTCCGGCAACAGCACACTTGAAAATATCGGTCTGGGTGATCACAAAAGCTGTCTGATAACCGCTCCATGAATGGCCGTGAAGGCCCACAGCATCCGGATCTGCAACACCCATGTCTATTATTTTTTGGATCCCGGGCACAAGACACTTTGTGGCTGAGAACCCGGGAGTCCCGATATCAAATCTCACATCAGGCAGAAACAGAGCATACCCGTTGCTGGCATAATAAGGAAAGCACGGCCTGTGATTGATGACCACCTGATTGAACTCATAAAGTCTTTGAGAAAAAAACCGGTAAAAATAGACAATGACCGGATATCTCTTTCCCGGCTCATAATTTCCCGGTTTGATAAGGACTCCCTGAAGAGGAGTCCCGTCGTCACTTTCCCATTCCACTAATTCCGCGCTCCCCCATGCAAAATCCTTTATTTGAGGATTCACATCGGATATCTTTTCCGGAGAACTTAAGCTGAGTCCGCTGACCCAGAGGTCAGGAAATTCAGTGTAACTTTCCCTTGTATAGAGAAGGGTATCTGCCTCCTTGGCCTTAGCTATAAAATTAAACTTTTTCTTTTCTTCAAGAAGCTTTTCAACACCTGTTTTATTGAGCTGCGCCTTGTAAAAACCCCAATTTTTTTTATGATTATGATAAGAGGAAAGAAGGAGGCGTTCTCTCAGGCTAAAAAATTCCTTTTCAGGATCAAGCCGGATGATGCGGAAAGTATAGTCGTTTTGACGGCCGAAACCTCCGGTTATATTCTCAGGCAGGCCCTCAACAGCGGGAAATTTCCAGATATCATATTTATCATAGATCAATACAGCTTCATCTCCCTCCAGCCAGCCTGCCGCTCCATATCCGGGCACTTTACTCGGATAATCATGGTCTTCATTGTAAAAAGGGATTCCAATATTCCCGGTAAGGTTCCGGCTTTCCCTTGAGGAGGTGTCGAAAATATACCAGTTCCTGTCTTTGTAATAGACCACGAAACGGCCTTCTGGAGAAAGGGAAACCCTGTCCTCCAAGCGGGATACAATGAGCGTGCGGCTTCCGTCCTTGAGGTTTATGAGATAGAGGTCATTCATCTGTCCATACCATGTAATCATTTTTCTATAAGGAGCGTCCAGGAATCCCAGGGCATAATTCTCATTCTCATTTGTGAGGACCCTGGGCATATCCCTGTCAGCAAGCTGTATATACCCGCCTGTATCCGTATGATAAACAGCAAGATAAGTCTGCTCCTTTATCCGGGGCCACATATTTTTCTGGTGAGGATTGATCAAAGGGTCATCCCAGTGCCATACATCCACTCCTCTTTTTTCAAGAATAGCGCTCACATCATAAATGTCTTCCTGCTCTGGGTCTTCTTTCTCTTTCTCCTCTCTGACACGGCTGGCTTCGGCTATCTCTTTTGGAAGGAATCCGAAATAAAGACGGCGGCTGTCTTTACTCCAGGACAAATCATTCCTTTCAGGCAAAACCCATCCTTCAGGAGCTTTATCCGAAGAAAGGACCTGCATTAAATTTTTCTCAATCCCATCCCATATATAAAGACACACTTTACCCGTTTTTCCCTCTGAATCTCCTGAAGCTGAAAACGCAAGTCTGCTTCCCTTCTCAGTCCAGGTGAGTGCGGAAAATTTCTTTCCGTCTTCCCTGATGATATCCTCGTGGCCTTCCAGGCTAGAGGCAAGGTCAATGACGCCCAGGCTGTTGTCTTTTCCTTCCGGCTTTAAGGTCGTGTAGGCCAGAAACCGGGAAGATTTATCAAAACAATAACCGGACACATAAGGAATGTGAATCTCCTTTCTTGAGTTGAGGTTCATGAGGACCAGATCAGTACCCGTCTCCTTGCTTCCCTCTTTTTTCCCCTCTTTCTTTTCCTTTTTTTCTTTCTCTTCCTTTTTATAAAGATGATAAGCCACCCATGAGGAATCTTCAGAAAACGCAAAGGATTTGACATTCTCAACTTTCGAAACACTTCCTGTTTCCAGTTCCAAAAGAGCCATCCCGTTTTTCGGTTTCTCTTTTTCTTCTGCGAGAATCCTTAAAGCTTCCGGTTTTAAAACCACTCCAACCCATGAGGAATCTTTCGTAAAAACAGGCTTTGTGCCTCTTTCTAGCACATAGGCCTTTCCGTTTTTTAAATCTTTGATCACAGCTTCTCCGTCGCCTCTATCCGGTACCGCTGAATAGGCTGCCCAGAGACCGTTGTTTGAAAGAACCGCATCATGGATCTCCTTAAACTTCATGATGTCCTGAAACGTCATGGGTTTTTTTATCTCAAAAGAACCCAGCGGCTTTGTCCCGATTAAAATTATGACCAGGAAAATTCCCAAAAAAATTGAATATGATCTTTTTTGAGACATGTCAAAATCCTCCTATTTTTTTTCTGACTGCTTTGGATTATCTCCATCCTCTTGCTGTTCGAACTGAGTGGGGTCCCATCCAAAATCAATATATTCCCATTCGATAGCCTCTCCTTGAATATGGACGAGAACAAAGCCCTCTTCCATCCCGTCACGGGGCCCTTCCCACCAGTTCGCGCATACAGCCCCGGCCGTTATAAAGCGTATGCCTCCGATAGAGACATCTTCAATTATATGGAGGTGGCCTTGAAGCACAAGCTTCAGATTATGCTCTTTGAAAAGCTCCAGAACTTCATGCGCATCATTGACGACCAGGCTGTTTATTTCATCCCCCACAGGATTGCCGCTGAACAGAGGGTATGCGGTAACCAAAGGAATATGAGTGCTTATGACGATAGGAGTCTCTTGAGCAACGGACTGAAGGTCCTGTGCAATCCACTCCATCTGCTCTTCACCGACCAGACCCGCATAAGAGGAATCCGGAGGCAAGCCGATTGAATCCAGAACCATGAAATGCCAGCCCTTGTGGTCAAAAGAATAATAGAGTTCACCAATCCGTTGTTGGTACATTTTCTTCCCGAATTCAGGGTGTGACGGATCCGCACCGCTTCTTTTGCTGACCCCGAAATTCTCATGATTTCCTATGGTGTTGTAAACCGGCATTTCAAAATTTCCGGAAATATTCTTATACATATCATAGAGCATACAAGCCCTTTCATACGGCTGCGCCATGGCATCCATCACTAAATCGCCTCCGGTCAGCACGAAATCAGGCTTTAACTCATTGACCGCATTGACAGCCTGCAGAAATCCTTTATCAGCATGCAGTTCCGGCTGCACATGAATATCAGTCAAATAAGCAAAAGTAAATCGTTCTTCCTTGCCTTGACAGGAAGTAAAGATAAAAAGACAAAAAATGAACAGACTGAAAAATATGATAACCTTGGTCTGTTTTGAGCTTTTCATGAAATCTCCTTTTTAATTCGTTAATACTGCCGGCCCATCAAAGAAAAACCCGCTCAGTCTGAAAACGCGGTATTTAGGATCTGAAGGTAGTCTTTGACTTTTGCTTTGCGCGGATTCGACGGATTGGAATTATTTTGATAGGACTTCTCCGCTATGAGTGGAAATTGACTTTCTTCTATCCCAATGTCCTTAAACCGTGGAATATTCAATCCGGAGGACAGGTTCCTCACCTCTTTTATCAACCGTTCCGCAGCTTCTCTCCTGCTCCTGCCATTAATACCGATAAAACCGGCGATATCAGCATATGAACTCTCTGCTTCCGGAAGATTAAACTCCATCACATAGGGAAGAAATATAGAATTAGCGACCCCGTGAGGGATGTCATACAAAGCCCCCACTGCTTCAGCAATACAGTGGACCGCCCCCACATCACTGTTCCCGAACGCCACTCCGGCCAGCATACTTCCCTTCATCAAATTTTCCCTGGCTTCCTTATCCCCTTTTATGTCTTTGTAGGCTCTTTCCAGGTGATGAAAGATCAGCCTGACCGCCTCTTTGGCAAAAAGGTCTGTTATGAAAGTGGAGGGCTTTACAGAAAAGGCCTCAACGGCGTGGACCAGAGCGTCCATTCCAGTGGAAGCAATAAGGCTTTGGGGAAGAGTTATAAGTAAATCCGGGTCAACGACTGCCGCGGATGGAAACGTGTGAGGCCCTTTAATGGACATCTTAAAATTTCTTTCCGTATGGGTTATTACGGAACTCCATGTGACTTCGCTTCCGGTCCCGCAAGTAGTAGGAACAGCCAAAACAGGAATCGGGGGAAACACATACCTGTGTTTTCCTTCGTAGTCTTCAATAGAGCCTTTATTCGTCACAAGAAGAGCCACGGCTTTTGCGGCATCCAATGAACTCCCGCCTCCCAGACCGATGATGAGGTCAGGTCTCATCTTTCTCGCAATGCTGCCGGCTCTGTTAACTGTCGTATGCCGGGGATTGGGTTCTATAGCATCAAATACGGTTATGCTTTTAAACTGGGAAACAATGGCTTTGTCAATTCCAGCCTCTCTTATTCCTTTATCTGTAACCAGAAACACTCGGGATGCTTTCAGTTCCTCCTCAACAATCTTTCCGAGCTTTGAGATAGACCCAGCGCCAAAAACAATTTTCGTAGGCAGATAAAAGCGGACCATTAATCTCCAGCTTTCCTGAAATCCGCTTTGTCCTCATTGGCAAGGTCTAACACAGCCATGAATATCATCTGTGCAAGGTCCTCCATGATTTCAGGAGTTATGGTATCTATGTTGTCTTTAGTCACATGGTAATAGGAGCGTGTTCCAAAGGCACTAAAAGACAGCGAAGGCACCCCTGCCCATAAAAAGCGAGCTGCATCGAGTCTGGGGCGGCCGAGGTTCGCAAAAGAACTGGGAAAAACCAACCTGTGGGTGTATTTGTCATTCGCTTTCTTAAAATAGCTCCATAGTTCAGGAAAGTCCTCTGCGCACAAGGCACTCAATTTATCCCCTGCTCCGACTCCGTCCATGTTTATCAGACAAACCGTCTTTTCCAGGGGAAAGACAGGATTTTCAACATAAAATTTTGACCCGACAACACCCTGCTCTTCAGCGCCAAAGCACATAAACAGAACAGAACGCCTGGGCTGAACAGGACTTTTTGCCATGGCTTCGGCAATCCCCATGATCACAGCTACCGCAGAGGCATTGTCATTGGCCCCCGGTATTATCTCGTAACAGCGTCCCAGGTGGTCGAGATGACCTCCGATAATGATTATCTCATCTTTGAGCACAGGGTCAGAGCCTTTGATCATGCCCAGGACATTATAGGCGATTCCGTCAGGATGATGCTCTGTCGTGTTTTTTATGGTAAAGACCTTTCCGGTATCAAAGGACTGCGGTTTTAATTCTTTATTGATCCGGGCTACCAAATCTGCATGTTTTTTCCCGGTGCCTGCAAAAACATCATTTACAACCGTCTCTCCCACATGAGAGTAAATGAAGTTTTCATCATAAGCATTGTTTGGATTTGTTATGTGGTAGTTGTACAGCATGCCCCTTGCGCCATGAGCTACGGCATTTTTTAACTTATACTGATGAAACGAATAGGGACGCCATTTATTAAAGATTTCAGGACCAGCATCCGGAGACACCGGAGCTTCCCTTTCCACAAGAACGATTTTCCCTTTGACATCCATTCCTTTGTATTCATCAAAATCCAGTTCAGGAGCGGTTATTCCGTATCCCACATAAACCACCTCAGCTGTGACTTCACCGGAACCGGATGTAGAGCCGGGGATAAATTCTTCTTCATACGTGTAGTATTTTTGAACTGTTTCTCCGTCAACCGGAATGTTCATAGAGACATAACAGTCTTTGAATACAAGTGTATAAGGATTCGGAAAAGCCTGGAGATAAGTATTTTCATCTCCGGCCGGGAGAAGCCCCCATTTTTTGAAATGGGAAATGACCCATTGAGCACTCTGATTATAACCGTCGGTTCCTGTGAGCCGGCCCCAGTACTTATCAGACGACAGCTCTTTTACATAATCAAACAACGTCTGGCTGTGAATGGAATGCATCACCTGAAGCAGTTTTTGCTCCTGGGTCAGCTCCATCCGCTGCCGCTGAGCCGAAAGAAAAGATGCAGATAATAGAAACACACACAAAACAGACACAAAAATCTTTTTATTCATTAATACCTCCTAAATTTATTTTATGTTTTTTTATATCCTTACGGCCAGTCCTCCTCTCAGCATAAATCCATTCCAGATACCCGCATCAAAAAGCAGATAGACATTCCTTGTTATTTCTCCTTTAAGTCCCAAATTCAACTGGATAAAAGGAAAAAATCCGGGCAGAGTGAACTCCTCATCATCATCTTCTATTTCCTCAACGATCTCCCCTAGGGTTTTGGTCTCGCTTTCAGAATAGGATTCATGTATCTGGTTCTGGATATTGAGTTCACCTGAATAGGAATAGCTGAGCTCAGCGTTTTCCAACGCCGCTGCTGTGGCCGCGCCAAAACCAAACGTAAAATACGGACGGATCCTAGAGGAAGGGAACAGATCCCAGCGGAAGCTCAAATGAAAGGAAAGAGGCTTGATAAGAAATTCCGCACTTCCCCCGGCCTCAAAAAAAGCATCCGGATTAAGGTCCATTTGTGCAGATATATCCGTTAGCGCCACCCTCATGGTCGTTTTCTCCACGGAAAGGCCTAAACTGAAAGAGCCGTCGTGCCCGCCTGGGTACCAACGCAATTCAAATCCATAGTTGTCACCGCTCGAATCAAAAGAAACATTCTGTTCATAACTTTCCTCTTCTAAATAAGGATAGTCACCCTGGATATCCGAAAGAAAATCATCCTTTAAAGCCGACTCCAGGCCGTCTTCCAGCATGCCCTCAATAAGCCCGCGAAGTACATTCATGCTCCAACCTGAATAGTGAAAACCGAATTCTATTTTTCCCTGGGCAGAAACTGATGACACCAATAAAAATATAAAGGAAATAATAAAAATGACCTTTAATGATCCTTTAGCTTTCTTCATGAATCCCTCCGTCCTTGTTTCATCCACCTGGATTATTCACAAGTCGAGGTTGCTGCAGATGCGAGGCACAGGGTGCGAAGCTGTGGTCCTTCACCGCGAGTACCCTGTAACAAAGCAGATGCAGTGAGATCGGCTTGCCTATCTTGCCTATATGGTAAAAAAATGGCGATTAAAATGAAAGTAAAAACAAATAAAAATATTTCAGTTGTCATTTTTTTTAAAAGTATGCAGTTCCTTGATATCAAAACAAAAAATTGCTCATCGCCATTTTTTTATGAATAATTTAGGTGCACCTGGATTATTCACAAGTCGAGGTTGCTGCAGATGCGAGGCACAGGGTGCGAAGCTGTGGTCCTTCACCGCGAGTACCCTGTAAC
>JAGGYH010000107.1 GCA_021162615.1 Candidatus Aminicenantota bacterium | reverse complement strand
TCTGTACATAGTGGTCATTCTCTGGCTGGGTAAAAAAGCCGGGGAAGCCACAAAAAGCACCGGAGATTTCTATCTTGCAGGACGCAAACTCGGTAAGTTCTATCAGTTTTTCCTTAATTTTGGAAACTCAACAAATGCTGACCAGGCCGTCGCCGTATCCAGGGAAATCTACCGCCAGGGAATCGGGGGCATGTGGATACAGTATCTGGTTCTTTTTCTCACTCCCTTCTACTGGTTCACCACCTATTTTTTCCGCCGCATCAGGCTCACTACCATAGGAGACTTTTTTACGGAACGGTTCAAAAGTAAATTTCTTGGGGGAAGTTATGCTGTGTTCATTCTGCTGATGGCTTTTCTCGGAGGCGGAGTCGGATACATGGTAGCGGGAAAAACCATGATGGCCATGACACCGAAGCCCATAGAAAAATGCACCAGGGCCGAGCAGATAAGCATACAGGAGTTCAAGGAATACCAGGAATTGAAATCCAGATTCAATGAAGGGCTCAATCCGGAGGATCAGGCAAGATATGAGGTTCTGAATGAAAAAAACAAGCGGGGCGAGCTTCATTCGTTTGTATCCTATGTGGACCCAATGGCGTTTTATTTTGCTTATGCCGTTATAGTCGGAATCTATACTATGCTCGGAGGATTCAGGGCCGCTGCCATCACAGATGCCCTTCAAGGGATTCTGATCATAACATTCTCCGTTATTCTGATACCTATCGGATTGAGCAAAATCGGAGGATTCTCAGGACTTCACGCTTCGGTACCTGATTATATGTTTGAACTTTTCGGTTCCGTAACTATGAGCGAATATGCCTGGTACACGATCCTGGCCATGGTACTGGCAAATCTTGTCTCAATCATTGCCGTAGCCCCGGGTATGGCCACAGCTGGTTCCGCCAAAGATGAAAACACGGCTCGTATAGGAATGATCGGGGGGATGTTTTTCAAAAGATTCATCATGATATTCTGGGCTCTTGCCGGACTCCTGGCCATCGGCCTTTACGCAGGAAAGATCCACGACCCGGACCTTATATGGGGATTTATGACCAAAGACCTTCTCTTTCCCGGAGCTGTGGGATTGATGCTCATAGGGGTCCTGGCCGCAAACATGTCCACCCTGGACGCAAGCTCTGTTTCTTATTCAGCGCTTTTTATCAGGAACCTTTACCAGCCGCTGCTGCCAAGTAAATCCGAGAAACACTATCTCGTCATAAGCAAGCTCTTCATAGCTTTTATTCTTCTGGGAAGCATCTGGGTGGCTCTGTTGGTCGATAATCTTCTGGTCCTTTTTAAGTATATGATATCCATTCCTGCCATATACGGAGCAGCCATATGGCTCGGATTCATATGGAGAAGGCTTACCAAAATCGCGGTCATCATCCAGGTCTTTCTCTGTGTTGCCATATATGCGGTTCTACCCAATCTTTTTCAATCCATGGACTGGGCCCGCCGTTACGAGCCCTTTCTTAAAGAGACCAAGGCACAGGTCATAACAGTAAAGACCGCGGCTCTGAATAAGGATGTGGAAAAAGGAAGGGCTGAAAAGGTCGGGCAAAAAATATCAAAATCTCATTTCATTGAACCGACCGGAATATTCTTCGAAGACATCGTCCGTTCAGACCCCAACGACCCCGAATCCCCAAAACTGGGATTGGGCAGATTTCATGCAGAAATCTGGGTGATGAGCCTCTGCGGAATCGATTTTTCCCATTTCCGCAAAGCTCAATTAGTGGCTGTAAGGTTCTTTTTTGATGCGGCTTTTCCATTTGTCCTTCTCTTCATCCTTTCTTTCCTGACAAAACCTGTCCCATCAAAAAATTTGAACCGCTTTTACGCCAGACTTCACACTCCGGTGCAAAAAACACCAGAACTGGATGAGAAAGCTGTGAAAGAGTCATACAAAAATCCGGAAAAATTCGAAACACAGAAAATACGGCCGGGATCAAACTGGGAGATTTTGAAATTCACTAAAATGGATTATTTGGGTTTTTGGGGAAGCTGGGCCCTGGTAGGAGTGATTATTTTCCTTCTGTGGCTCGTCATAACCATAAAATGATAGTTTTTAACCTGGACTATTCACAAGTCGAGGTTGCTGCAGATGCGAGGCGCAGGGTAATACATATTTTATGAATAACCAGAATTATCTTGAGACCATACGTTTAAAATTAACGATAGACAAAGACAGAAGAACAACCATGATCCCTGTCATAATCAAGAGGTCTTTTGTAAAATAAGTGATATCGTTTCCCTTTAAGAACAACTCCCTGATAATCCGGATCAAATATCTAAGGGGATTTATATCCGCAAGCCAGCGGAAAGCTCGTGGAATATTCTCAATCGGGGTGAAAAGCCCGGAAAGAAGAAGAAACGTGACCATGGAAAACCATGAAAAAAACAGCGCCTGCTGCTGGCTGTTACACAGAGTTGATATAAGAAGTGCATAGGAAAGAATGGCGAATAAAAAAATCACGGCCGTAATGAAAAGATACAAAAGACTCCCCCTTATTTGTATATTAAAAACCAGAATAACCACCGCAATCCCTATTCCCATCTCTATAAGGCCCAACAAAGCCATAGGGAGCGCCTTCCCGGTAAAGATCTCTATAGGAGTCAGTCTGGAAATCAAAAGGGTATCCATTGTCTGCTGTTCCTTTTCCCTTACAATCCCTATGGAAGTTAAGAACATGGATATCATTGTGAGAAGAAGAGCCACAATCCCCGGCCCCATATAGTTGATGCTTTCCAAATCAGGATTGAACCGGATGACCGTTTGGCTCTCCAATGGAAGCTCAAAGCCTTTTTGCTTGATATCTGTCATTATATAATACCTGACTATCCCATTAAAATATCCGGCTGCAATCCCGGCCGTATTGGCATCGATGCCGTCCATAAGGATCTGTACTTCCGGGTAACGGATGTTTTTATTTCCTGCTTCAAAGCTGTCCCGCAAAACAATAATGGCTTTGGCCGTGCCTTTCTTGAAAATGGAGACAGCGTCCTCCGGAGAGTGAGAGACTTTTTTCACATCAAAGAGCGATGAATGATTGATACGGTTCACGATTCTGAAGGCAGCCCTGCTCTCTGAAAGATTGACGACCTGCACTGGAATGTTTTTCACATCAGTGGTGACCACATAACCAAGGACAATCGTCTGAAGAATAGGAGCGATAAATATAAGAACAAGCATTTCTCTCTGCCTTAAAATCTCTATCAGCTCTTTTTTGAAAAGATAAAAGATTCTCATTTCCGTGCCTTTCTTTGTTGACTGAATTTAACAGAGGCGACAGCCAAAAAAAACAGACTGAAGCCTAAAAGCATCAGGCCTTGAAACACAAAATATCTTATGGATGACCCTTTAAGGATAACACCTCTTATGACTTCCAGAAAATACGTTGCCGGAACAATATAAGAAAAAGCTTTCAATATGAATGACAGCGAATCTAGAGGGAAAATAAATCCGGAAAGAAGGATGGAAGGAAGCAGAGTGATAAGAAGCGCGGCCATCATGGCGACCTTCTGGGTCGATGCCATTGTAGAGATTGTAATGCCTAGGGAAAGTCCGGTCACAATATAAAGGAGAGAAAAAACCAGCAGTATCAACAGGTTTCCCCTAAAAGGGATATGAAATACGGTGCGGGCAAAAGTAAGGATCACAGCCCCTTCCAGTAAGGCAATAAACACATAGGGAGTCGTTTTCCCGAGTACGATCTCATGGGATTTTAAGGGTGATATAAAGAGAAGTTCAATAGAGCCCGTCTCTTTCTCTCTAGCAACGCTCAGGGATGTTAAAAGTGCGCATATCATGATCATTATCACGGCCACAATCCCGGGAATGATATAAAAAGCGCTTTTATTTTCAGGATTGAAATACAGTTTTGTGCTTATTTTGAGAATATCTTTTATATCCTTGAGTTCTGAAATGAAATCATAAACCAGCATTTCGTTGTACTGATGGACTATGTTGGCGATGTTGGAATCGCTTCCGTCTATGACAACTCCCATATTTGATGTCTGGTTCTTTTTTATTCGGTCCGAGAAGTCAAAAGGGATGATTATGTACTGTTTGATGCTGCCGGATTTCAGCATTTCTTCAGCGGTTTCCTCAGGATCCTGACCTTGCTTCCCTCTGGCCATCCGGGTTACGGAATAATAACGGTTATTGGAAAACTCCTGCACAAGTGACCTTGAAAGCTCGCTTTGAGAATAATCAATGATCACGGTCTCTATGTTCTTTAAGTCAAAGGAAAGAGAGTATCCGAATATGAGGATCATAATGATAGGAAGCAAAAAAAGGATGACCAGACTTATAGGGTCTCTTAATATATGATAAACCTCTTTAAGTATAACCGCTTTAGTTCGCTTCATGGCCTGTCACTGCTTTCCTGAAAAGTCTTTCCATGGATTCGGCTTTTTCTGCTCTCATCAATTCAGAAGGTTCTCCATCAAGAATGATCCTTCCTTTATGGATAATGAGTATGCGGTCCGCATACTCTGCCTCATCCAGGTTATGCGTGGTTACAAGTATGGTTTTGCCTTTTTTCTTCAGGTCATAAATTTTTGCCCAGAACTCTCTCCTCACTTCCGGGTCCACCCCTGAAGTTGGCTCATCAAGAAGAATGATCTCCGGATCTGAAATAAGGCATGAAAAAAGGGCCACACGCTGTCTTATTCCCGGAGGGATGTCTTTGACTCTTTGAGTGAGTATTTCCCGTGGAATTTCTTTTGTGATCAATTCTTTTTTTTCTTTTATGATCTTTCTGGGAACTCCTGATACTCCTCCGCAAAACTCAATATTTTCATAAGCATTCAATAATGGATAAAGGGAAAATTTTTGGGACATATACCCGATGAATTTCTTGATCTTATTTAGATTTTTTGTCACTTCGTAACCCTTTACCCAGACACTCCCTGATGTTATACGCAGAAGTCCTGTCATCATTTTAATGGTAGTGGTCTTCCCAGCGCCGTTAGGGCCTAATAAACCCAGGACCTCCCCTTGTTTGATGTGAAAGTCCACAGCATCTACAGCCGTGAAATGTCCGAATCTTTTCGTAAGCCGCCTGGCAACAATAATATCGTTCATGTCCCCAAAGAAGTCTTTGCTGCGGTCAATCATCCCTCACGCCTCTTTCATAATAAAGGTATATATCCTCGAGTGAAGGCTTCTCTTCCCTGATCTCCTTGGCCTTTATACCGGCTAAAAAACCAGAATCCCCGGAGAACAGGCATTTTATATAACGCCCCCTGATATAAAAATGAGCTCTGACTTCTTTTTTTGAATTGAGTTCTTTTAATGTTTCAAATATATTTCCTGCCGGAAGGATCCGAAACATTTTTTCCGGAAAATTGTCTTTGATCTCCCTTATGCCCCCCTGCTTTATGTTTTTTCCCTTCCTGATAAAAACGATAAAATCTCCTTTTTCAGCTTCGTCGAGATAGGGAGTAGCCATAACGATTGTTTTCCCCTCTTTCTTCAAATCATCCATTATTTTAAAAAATTCGATCCTGGAGAGGGGGTCGACTCCGGTGGTCGGCTCGTCTAAAATCAGCACTTCCGGAGAAGACAGCAGAATTGCGGATAAAGCTAGTTTCTGCTTCATTCCGCCGGATAAGGCCCCGGCCCGCCTTTTTCTAAAAGGAAGCATTCCTGTTCTTTCTAAAAGACGGTTTTTTAACTCTTTTTTCCTCCCTGTCTCAACCCGCTGGATATCCGCAAAAAAATCCATATTCTCTTCGACAGTAAGGTCTGTATAAAGAGAGAAGCGCTCCGGCATATACCCTGTTATATCAGTCACTCTGGAAAAATTTCCGTTAATCGGGGAATCATCGATGAAAATTTCTCCTCTGTCTTTCTTGATAAGCCCCAGAATGATTTTAAAAATCGTTGACTTTCCTGCTCCGTCTGCACCTGCTATTATGGTGATCTTCCCCCTCTGGGCTGAAAAAGAGACTCCATCAACCGCTCTGATAGAGTCGAATGCTTTGAAAAGATTTTTAACTGCAAGCATGTCTATACTGTTGACCTGTTGATGATGATTGTGACCGGCATCCCGAGTTTAAATTTTTCCATAGGACCTTTGATACTTACTTTTACCTTATAAAGAAGCGATTTTCTTTCTTTTTCAGAAATGATATATTTAGGGGAAAATTCAGCTTCCCTTCCAAAGTTGATGATCTCACCTTTGAATGGGATCTGTTCGCCGTCCAATAAAATGGAAACCTCCTGACCGAGAAGGAGCCCGCTGATCTCTTCTTCTTCCAAAAACGTCTCAATAAAAAGGCTGTCCTGATCAAGAATATCTGCTACAGCAGATCCCGGAAACACGGTCTCTCCCTGAGAAATAAATCTCTCCAAAACGACTCCTGCAACAGGAGAATCTATGATATGATCCCGTATTTGAAGCATCAACTGTTCCTTCTGATTCCTTATGCTTTCGTATTGAATGGAAAGCTCGGATAAAGATTGGTTGACTTCAAAAAGAGATGTTTTGACTTCTTCTAACTTCAGTTCAGCCTTTTTTACTTCATCTTCTGATATCGATTCTTTTTGGCTGAGCCTTTTAAACTTCTGGACCTGATTTTCCCAATAATCAAGATTCGAACGTAAAAAATCTTTTCTATTCTCCAACTTTTCCCTGCTGACTGGCAGTTGCTTTTCCCTGATATCCAACCCATGCATTTGCGCCAGAAGCTTTTCAGAATTGATTTCAACCAAGATATCCCCCTTGTTGACTCTGGCTCCTTCCCTGATACTTACTTTATCCGCACTGCCTCCCACCAAAGTTTTGACGGTTATGACATCTCCGTCCACGACTCCGGATGCTTTGATTGGTTCAGCCTCCCTGCCTTTACATGAAGCTGAAACCAGTACAAGGATCAAGCCCGATATAAAAATGACTCTTTTTCTCATAGTCCATACTCCTTTGTCCGGCTTATTAATGTGTTTATCTTTACATTGATCTTCTCTATCTGCAGGGACAGTTCATCCTTCATGGCTTCATATTTTTTCTCTGACTGAAGAGCCGCCAGATAGTCCACATTGGGGATTTGTTTTTCCTCATAAAGCTCTTTTTTAAGCTCAGCGTCTTCTTTAGAGTAAGCTATCATATTTTCAATATTAGCCTTCTTTTGATCCAATGATTCTTTGGCTGAATAAAGCTGTCTCAAAGTTCTTGTTATATCCTTTATAAAATCATCCCTCTGATTCTCAAGTTTTTGGATGCTGACATCTATGATATTTTTCTCGCAAGAACCCTTATTCCAGTCGAAAACAGGCACATTCAATACCACTCCTCCCTGGAAATAAAGAGACCATTCCTTGGCAAAATAATCTATTCCGGGTTTTCCGTAATGCAGTTCTGCAAATCCGTTTATACTTGGGAGATATTTTCCGGAAATGATCTTTTTCTGAAGCTCTAGGACTTTTTTCTGGTCCAGTATGGTCTTTAACACAGGATGGTTGTTTTTAAAGTAATCAAGGGCCTGTTCTTCACTCTGCTCTGCCTCTTTATACTCCGTATCGATTTCTGCAGGATAATGACCGCACATTCTGTGAAAATCTATTCTGACTTTGTTAATAGCCTGATCTAGATCATTGATGTTCATATCCGTCTCTTCAAGACTTGACTTTGTCTCTAAGAGGTCTGTTTTTTTAACCAGGCCCTCTGCATACAGGTCGCTCAGCTTCTGATTGTGAAGCTCAAGAGCATGCCTCAGGCTCAAAACAGCTTTTTTCTGGCTTATGAGTATTTGATAATCATAAAAAGAAGACTTGATGAGGTCAATAAAAGAATCTTTCTCCAGCTCAGTCTGGTTCGCTTCCACAGCTTCCCGTACCTTCTCCATTTCCACTCTGCGGGAAAGGATTCCTCCCGTGAACAGCGGCTGTTTAAGGGAAACGGAAAAGTCATAATTATGATAAAGCCCTGCCTCATAACTCTTTCCGGGCATTGAAATCATCCCTGGTATATCAATCCCAGGAAATTCAATGGTCATTATATCGGATCTATACAAATAGTCAGCACTGAAATCCAAACTGAACAGCTTATCCTTTAAAGACTGCTCTACCCGCAGCCCGGCTTCTTTTTCGGAAAGAAACCGGTTTTTATAAGAACCGCTCATCTTTAATCCGTCTTCAACCGCCTGTTTGAGACTTATTTTTTCAAATGCATCCACAAACAGAAACAAAAGAAGAAAAATTGATAAAAAAGAGATTATTTTTTTCATTTTAGCATCCCTCTCTTTATGAGATTAACTACGCTTTTTATCCTGTCTTCAATGAATTTATCATTTATGTCTATTTTTCTGTCCAAAACAGCCTCCACCATAGGAAGGCCTATGAAACAAAAAAGGGATGGAGGCATGATGTTCAAAATGACATGAACCGGATCTGATTCAGAAATAATGCCCTTTTCATACCAGTCACGCACCATTTCCTTGAATATGATTTGGGGCTTAAAAGAAGCTTGTTTGAACATTTTGGCAATGATTGCGGAAATATGATCTGGATTCTGCACCAGATCATGGATCATGATTTTTGCAAGTAACTGATTTTTACTGAAAAATCTTATATATACTTCAGGGAGCGCTTCAAATAATTTATCCGGACTATCTGTCTTCATTATAAATTTCCGGACATCTTCAAGAACGGCTTTCATGGTATCTTCTATGATCACCCGGTACAGATTTTCCTTTGATGAAAAATAATAAAAAATCATGGCCTTGTTAATACCCGCTCCCTTGGCAATGCGGCTGGAACGGGCCCCCCAGAATCCGTGTTTTGCAAATTCCTTTACAGCGCTCTTTAAAATCCTTTGTTGTGCCGAATCTTGTTTTTTATTCATTTTAACCAACCGATTGGTTTAACCTTTTGGTTAAATCTATCATAATTATTTTTCTCCTGTCAAGTCGTTTTTTTGTTTCAAGTCGAGATTGAAGAGTACCTACTGAAATTCAGGGATGGCTGTAGCGAGCACAAGCCATATCTGAATTTCAGATCGGCTTGTGGTCTAGCTCTGAAGCTTTAGTGGTGCAATTCCTTCCCTGTTTTTTTGATTGATACAGGCTTTGGTCAGCCTCTTTGATGAACTTTTTGTAATCCTCACATTCCGAATCAGCCTGAATACAGGCGACTCCCAGGCTGATGGTTATATTGATTTCATTCCCTTCAGAGACTATGGATGTACTGGCTATTTCTTTGCGGATTCGTTCTGCCTGCAACGCAGCTCCTTCTTCGTCCGTATTCCTCAGGATCATCAAGAATTCTTCCCCCCCATAGCGGGCTAAAACATCCTCTTTCCTGCACATTGATTTCAGGAGTTCTGCTGTTTTTATGAGCACATAATCACCTGCCAGATGACCGTGAGTGTCATTTATTTTCTTGAAATAGTCGATATCGATCATGACTAAAGACAGAGGGACTTCAAATCTTTTTGAGTGGCTCATTTCCTCTTTCAAGCGCTCAATCAAATATCTCTTATTATAGGCTCCGGTAAGAGGATCATGGACTCCCAGTTCATACAGCTCATCTATAGCGACCTTTTCATCTTCATCGGCTAAGGAGAACTTGAAAATCGTTGTAGGGCTTATATGAATCTTGTCGTTTTGTCTCAGGGCCCTGCGTTTGATTTTTTTACCGTTCACAAATGTCCCGTTTGTGCTTTTCTGGTCTTCTATAACAGCCTTTTCACGGCTCCATTCCAATTTCAGATGTTTTCTGGAAACCCTGTTGTCTTTTATCACAATATCGCATTCCTCGCCTCTGCCTAATAATGTAGATCCTACGGAAAGAGGAAACAACCGCCCCTGCATAGGACCTGAAAGAAAAAAAAGATATGCTTTTTTGGGTTTTCTGCCCACCAAACCGGTTATGGATGTGTTTGAGGTCTGATCAAATTCCTCAGCCTTATTTTTTATTTTCTTCTCACTCATGACCTTTTAATACTACTCAAAAACAAACAGAGACACAATATCAATTTTCTCGCGAATTCAAATCATCTCTTCGAATAGGAATTGAAAAGCGTTTAAAATGACTTGAGATATGATCGGATCACCATTATCTTTTATGGAAGATCATTTATTTTTTTGACATAAATTCTCTCCTCTGATATAAGCATGTCTGGATATGATATATATAATTTCACAGGGAAAAAAAATGAAAATATCATCTCTTATTCTGTCCCTTCTCCTTATCATCGGACTCATCCAATCTGTTGGCATATCCGCAGAAGAAAAACCTTCGTACAATCCGGAAACAAGGA
>JAGGYH010000064.1 GCA_021162615.1 Candidatus Aminicenantota bacterium | reverse complement strand
TTTGGTAAGGTATCCCATGCATCCAGAAGAGACCACCTTCTATAAAGCCAAAATAAAGACCAATATAGATTATAATGAATACCAGTTTTTTACTGTGAAAACTGAGGCAGATCTGGATAAGAAAGAGGACAGGTGACCTCTGTGAGAGACAGAGGGATGTTCCATCTCTCTTGAAGATCAGAGAAGAGCAGTTGGCATAAATTTTGCCGTAAACTCCAATGAAGAGATGCATTCACATTGGAGGAATGGATGAAAAAATTGTTTGGAGGGGGATTTCTATTTCTATGCTGCGGGGTCTTTTTGAATCCTTCCTTTTTAGTCCCAACGAATTCTTCGTTTCCGCAGGAAGAGCATGTGGAGCGGGTGGTCAGTATCGAGGTTCCGGTCCGGGTCTATAAAAGGGGGCGTTTTGTAAGAGACCTTTCCATTCATGACTTTATGCTGCTGGAAGACGGCAAGCCTCAGAGAATCGATGCTGTGTATCTGATTAAAAAGAAGACCATTGAGAGAGAAGAAAAGCATGAGGAAGCGGTCAAAACAATTCAGCCTGAGATTGAATCACGAAACTTTGTGCTTGTGTTTGAGATCCGCTACTATCTTCCCAAACTGAATGAAGCGATGGATTATTTTTTCAATAGAGTTATTTTGGAGGGTGATTCTCTCAGTGTTTTCACTCCCGTTAACTCCTATTCCATTAAAGAAGAAGCTTTTAAAGTCCTGCCCAAACAAAAAATCGCAGATCAGTTGAAAGTCAAACTGAGAAAAAATATTGTCCAAGGGGCTTCTGAATACAGAAGTCTTTATGAACAGATAAGAAGAATTATGAATAGGTCAGGTTTATAAAAAGGAGGGAAGAAATGAGAGAGAGGAAACACCTCATATATGTTTTTCTTGTATTTTTTTGTGTGTTACTTCCTCTAACCATTTTGTATTCAATGGATCAAAAAACCCTTGCAGAGATGTATAGGTCCGGAGAGATCAAACTCACACCTGTATTAACTCTTAGTGATGAATCCATGCCCGAGGATGTTTTTTTTGAAAGCTTAAGTGATCTGACATTTGATTCGGAAGATAATATTTATATTGCTGATTCCTCAGCTTGCGATATCAAAGTGTTTGATCCGGCAGGCCGATTCATAAAAACACTGGGCCGAAAAGGCCAGGGCCCTGGGGAATTTCTCATGCCCAGCTATTTATCCTTTGCAAAAGGACAGATAGTGGTTTGCGAGCTTGGCAACAGACGCCTCAGTATTTTGACCAAGAACGGTGAATTTTTGAAGTCTGTTCCAATTTTATCGGCTGAGGGATGGCCCAGAAAAATTCGCACTCTTCCCAATGGAAATTTCGTTATTGAAAATATGAAAAGATTTTACGGGAATAATGAAAAACCCCAAGAATCTTTTATTGGGATATATTCTCCTGAGTTAGGGTGCAAGAAAACAATTTACACACAAAGTGTGTGGAGAAATAAGTACATCACGTCACCCGTACGAACAAATTTGCCTCAACCGTTTGCCAGTTTGGTGTACTGGGATGTGGCTCCTGATGGGAGAATCGTCATCGGTTATTCAGAAAAATACTTGATTGAGATTTTTGATAGTGAAAAAGGAAAATTATTTGACTTTAGTCACACTTATAATCCCGTAAAAGTAACCAAAGAAGACAAAATAAACTTTTTTGATAACATGACTTCCACATCGTCTCAAGGTGGAATCAAAAAAGGAGCCCCAGATTATATTGTGGAAAATACTAAGTTTCCCAAATACAAGCCGGCATTCCAATACATTATTGTGGATGGAGAGGGAAATATTCTTGTATTCAGCTGTTCTGAAGGGATAGCCAAAGAGGCTCGAAGTTTTGATGCCTTTGATTCGGATGGACATTTTATTTCCAGAGTTCAGGTGAAAGGAATTCATGCTTTCCCCCCTTATTATTCCAGGCTGTACAGAAGGGGGGGATATTTCTGGATCAGGGAGACAACTGAACAAGGTTTATATCAAATAGTCAAATACAAAGTCTCGGAATTTAATTGATAAAAAAAGCAGAAGGAGAAAACAAATGGGAAATAGAATCCTGTTTATCCTTTTTGTTGTATGGTTTTTATCTTTTGTTTTAATTGCCACAGGATCGTCTCTTCAAAAAATCGAAAAAAAAGATGGTGTGCGCATTGTTCATAATAAAGAGAAAGGGATATGGGGTGACCATCCCCGCCTCTCTTTAAAGCTGGTTCGCAGTGTGGGCGGGCTGGATGCCACAGACGAGCACCAGATATTCGCTAGGCCCAATGCTATGGCTCTGGATGAGGACGGCTTTCTTTATGTTTCGGATATGATAGAAGCCCATATACGAAAGTTTGATCCGGAAAACAAATTCCTCACCCAAATCGGAAGCAGAGGCCAGGGGCCCGGAGAATTGATGTATCTGTCAAGTTTTGATTTGGATGCACAGGGACGTATTTATGTAAACGGCCAGCTGAAATGCAAAATATTTTCTCCTCAGGGTGAGGAATTAAAATACTTCACTCTGCCAAGGTACACCTTTAATGGAGATATTCGGGTGCTTGCATCAGGAGAGATGGCTGTGGGCGGTTGGATTCAAATGGCCTGGCCCGGCCAGGAATTTAAAGATACCCATCTGATAAAGGTTTTTGATCCGGAAGGAAACCTCCAAAAACAAATCGGGGATATCCATGATTACGGAAAATATCCTCTTAACAGTTACGGCAACCGGTTTCGTTTTGATGTGGATAAAAGCGGACATTTTGTGGTCTCTTTTCTCTAC
>JAGGYH010000068.1 GCA_021162615.1 Candidatus Aminicenantota bacterium | reverse complement strand
CTGAGCGGGCACGGTTCCTCTTTAGAGGAGAGCGAAGCCCGAATGGGAGAGAGATCCATCGCTGGTGGATCGAACGGGTGACGAATCCCTTGCCCGTTCCCTCCAAACATTTTTAAAGAGTTACGCAGGAGCCGAGAAAAACGAAGGAGAATGGCGTTAAAAATCTGAAGGGAGCACAAGCCATCAGCTTTTATGAATGATACACGCCTCTCCAGTATTGGAGTAAATCCAAAAGAGTCTTTTCTATAGGGATTGCTGGAGCCCAGGATATCTCTTCACTTATCTTCCTGTTATCCCCCACTAGAACCGGAATATCGACTTTTCTCAATTTCGATCTGTCTCTCTTAACATCTATTTTGACCCTTGAATTCTGCAAGAGTACATCCAATATTTTTGTTAAGGAGGTGGCCCTTCCTGACGACACATTATAGATATGCCCTCTCCTGCCTTTTTTGATTAAAGAAAAATAGGCTTTAACCACATCTCTCACGTCTATAAAATCTCTCTCAGCCTCAATATTCCCCACTTTTATCATGGGGGGAGACAGGTTTTTTTCAATTCTTGCTATTTGACTTGCCCAGTCAGAGCACACGAAATCAGGACTTTGACCAGGCCCTGTATGAGGAAAGGACCTGGCAATAATGATATCCAGACCCTCGATTTCTGAATAAAAACGGCACAGGTTTTCCCCGCTCATTTTCGTAAATCCATAGGGACTTACAGGACAGACAGGATCCTTTTCCGTCAAAGGCTTTGGATAAGACTCCAGCAAACCATATACGTCTGAAGAGCTGATAAAAAGAACCCTCGCCTTAGAAGCGTGCTTTCTCACCGCTTCTAACAGATGAAAGGTCCCCATTACATTGACTTCAAAAGTCTCTTTTCTCTTTTGCCATGACTGCCCAACATTAGAGACAGCGGCCAGATGGAAGATATAGTCCGGCTCAGAGATTTTAACGGATTCCTCAATCTCCTTTTCAGAACGCACATCCGCCTTGTGTATGTGAAATTCTGATGGATACTTTCTTGGTTCCGGTTCATCCGGAAAACAAATCCCAAAAAACTCTGCCTCTGTCTTTCTTAACAGATCAACAAGGTGATTCCCTACGAATCCTGTTGCGCCGGTCACAAATATCCGCAATGTTAGACTCTTTCCCTCCAAAAATCCAGAAGGTCTTTCAGAGACTGAGTAAAGGGTATTTTTGGTTCCCAGCCAGTAATTTTTCTGAATTTTGTACTGTCTGAAAGGAGAATGGGCACATCCGATGGCCGCAGCCTGTCCGGATCCACCCTGACCTCTACGTCATCGCCTGCCAGAAAAAGGAGTATATCAAGGATTTCTTTGATCCGGTAGGCTTTCCCGGTTCCGATATTGTAAACCTCCCCTTTCTTTCCTTTTTCCAGGCTTAACCAGTAAGCACGCACCATATCTCTTACATCCGTAAAGTCTCTTTGAGCATCCAAGTTTCCTACAAAGATGACCGGTTCCTGCTTTTTCTTCTCGATTAGAGCGATCTGTTTGGCAAAATTCGAGCAAATAAAGACATCTCCCCTCCGGGGACCGGTATGATTAAACCCCCTGGTCCTTACTGTATCCAATCCATAACTTTTAAAGTACTGATAAGCAAGAAGGTCCTGGGCCACTTTGCTGACAGCATAAGGACTTAAGGGTCTTAATTGATTATCCTCCTTCATGGGCACTTCATTCGGATGGATAAGTCCGTATTCTTCACTTGAACCCGCAATTTGAATTCTCGGCTTCATCCCAAGATCCAGTACGGCTTCAAACAAATTTATTTCTCCTATGGCATTGATCGAAAACGTTTCCGAAGGACACTTCCACGAAGTAGGCACAAAACTCTGTGCTGCTAAATGAAATATGCGGTCAGGCTTTATCTGTGAAAGGGCTTTCTTTAAAGAAACGATATCTTTTAAATCAGCCTCATAAAGATGTATCCTTTCCAGAATATGACGGATATTGTCCCTGCGGCTTCTCCATCGTACAAATCCAAAGACTTCCGCATCTTTATGCTCTGATAATATGTGATCAGCAAGGTGGCTCCCCGCAAATCCTGTTATCCCAGTGATCAAAACTCTCATCATGCCTCCTTTTTAGGCTTCATCTGTTTCTCTTGTAGTATTCTCTATAAAATTTTTTGAACTCCTGATTTTTTTGTTTGACCTTCCTCCACCAATCCTCATTCTGTTTATACCAAAGCACGGTCTCTTTCAACCCCTCAAAGAATTCTTTTTCCGCTTTCCAACCCAGAGAATGAATCTTCCTGCAGTCTAGAAAATACCGTATATCATGGCCTGGTCTGTCTTTCACAAACTCTATCAAGCTTTTAGGTTTTCCAAGAAATTCGAGTATCTTTTCAGCTACCTCAATATTCTTCTTCTCTTCCTGGGCCCCAACATTATACGCCTCTCCAACTTTCCCTCTTCTGAGAATACAGTCAATGGCCCGGCAGTTATCCCTGACAAAAAGCCAATCCCGGCGGTTCTCTCCTTCCCCATATAAAGGAAGTTTTTTGTCATCCAGTGCGTTGGTTATGAATAAAGGTATGAACTTTTCCGGAAACTGATACGGACCATAATTATTGCTCGGCCTCACTGTTATGACCGGTAAGCCGAAAGTAACATGATAGGAGTGAACCAGATGATCGGCTCCGGCTTTAGAAGCCGCATAAGGGGAGGAGGGATTGAAGGCATCTTCCTCCCTGAAAGAATCCGCCTCTGCGCTTCCGTAGACCTCATCTGTTGAAACATGAACAAAAAGTTCTATATTCGACCTTCTTAAAGACTCCAACAGAGTAAAAGTACCAAACACATCTGTTAACACAAACTCTCCCGCATCTAAGATCGAACGGTCAACATGGGTTTCCGCTGCCATATGGACCACGACCTTGGCTTTTTTGAAGATCCCGTTCACCAGTTTTTTATCCCTGATATCCCCCTTGATGAACTCATACCTGGGATTCTTTTCTATATCTTTAAGATTATCAAGATTTCCCGCATAGGTCAGGCTGTCCAGATTCAAAATCCTGCATTTACTGTACTTTTCGAGTAAATAATGGATAAAACGGCTTCCAATGAACCCAGCGCCGCCGGTCACCAGAATTGTTTTATCATTCAGGGATCTCTCATCCATCTTTTCTATCCCAGTCATAAGGGATTTCATCTGTATGCGCATCAAGCCTGTACTCATCAGGATATTCATAATCATAAAGCTCGGTGGGAATATTGATAACGACCGCTTCATTCTGGCTGACACACATCCACCCGTGATAGACCCCAGGTGGGATTTGAACTAAAACGGGATTGTGCTCACCTATATAAAACTGACTGATTTCTCCAAAAGTAGGGGATCCGTCTCTTCCGTCATAGAGAGCCACTTTGACCATTCCGCTTACACAAGCGATATGATCTGTCTGTTTCTTGTGCATATGCCAGGCCTTGACAACATCCGGATACGTTGTAGTCATATAGACCTGTCCGAATTTAAGAAAAACATCATCGTCACAACGGAGGATCTCCATAAGACGGCCTCTTTCATCAGGAATAACTTTTAACTTTTTTGTCTTAACTCCTTTGATCATTTCTTTCTCCTCATTGAAATTTCCCTAAAGCCCCTTAAAGGTCCTTACCGAATCTCTATCACACTTTGGTCTCCTACGGTAAACCTGTTCACAGATGGTTTAGTGGGACACTTATGTATACGGACTTCTCTTCCGATCAGGCTTTTATCAATCCTGCTTTGAATATCAATGATTTCACTTTTTTCAAGTATGATACTGTTCTCGACTTCAGTCCCCTTAATCTTACAGCCGTTTTGAATGGAGGTAAAAGGGCCAATATAGGAATCCTGAATCAGTGTTTTCTCTCCGATTATCGCGGGGCCCCGGATAACACTTTCTCTCACAACCGCTCCCTTCTCCAGCACAATACGTCCCTTTAAATTCGACTTTTCATCAACATCCCCGAGGATACGGCTGGGAATGGACTCAAGTATCAACCGGTTCGCATCCAGAATATCATCGATCTTACCTGTATCCTTCCACCAATCCTTTACTTTATGTGATTCGACTCTGAATCCATTGTCAATCAAATACTGGATGGCATCTGTTATCTCAAGTTCATCCCGCCATGACGGCTTGATCGATTTTACGGCCTCAAAAATGTTGGAGTCAAACATATACACACCTACCAGAGCCAGATTGCTGGGCGGGTCTTTGGGCTTTTCAACCAGATTGATCACGCGCCCCTTTTCAAGTTCAGCCACACCAAACATCTGGGGGTTAGGGACTTCTGTCAATAAAATCAAGGAATTCGGCCGGCTTTGAATAAATCTGTTTACCAGGGATTTAAGGCTGTCCTTAAGGATATTATCACCCAGATACATAACAAAATTCTCTTTTTTTAGAAAGCCCTCTGAAATTTTCACAGCATGTGCCAGACCAAGGGGAGTTTTCTGTTCTATGTAAGATACTTGAACTCCCCATCTCGAACCATCCCCCACAGCACGCATTATTTCATTCTTTGTATCCCCGACTACGATCCCTATCTCACTGATTCCTGCTTCTCTTAATGCTTCAATTCCATAAAACAACACAGGTTTGTTTGCCACAGGAACCAATTGTTTCGCCTGAGTAAAAGTCAGCGGCCGGAGTCTTGTCCCTTTCCCCCCGCTTAATATGAGTCCTTTCATTTCACACCCTATCCATTCCTAGAATCCAAAACCTCCTAGAAAATTCTCTGTTTTCCCGATGCCTCCTAAAAGCAGTGAAAAAGCAAATTGAATCTCTGGTTCATCCCGATAATACAAAACTCTTAGGTCTGCTGTAAAATTGAGACACTGATAATGGTATACCAAAGAGACCGCAGAATACAAAAGCTTTTTCTCCTTCAGGTTATAATCGATCTGAGTTTTTGCCTCAAGAGAGAGGGCCGGTATTTTACAGCCGCCGTAAACACTTATCTGGTGTCTTGCCAAGAATGTTGTTTCTCTGTAAGGATTTACGCTTTTGTACCAATTCAACCTGAAAAACCAATCATCATTGGGTGTGCCTATATTAGCTCCCATCCTTATTCTTGATAAGGTCCCGTAATAGGGATTCATATATGCGGAGGCATCCAGATTGTACTTTCCTGAAGGGTAATACCTGAGGCTCGCGCTTATATCTGAGAATTCTGGGATTTCTCCGTTCACCTGGTAAACCCTCAGGGGGCCGTCCTCAGGAGACAAATAGAATGTCTGGCTTAATCCCATGGACAAAATCTCCCTTGGCATATCATTTTTTTTTACCAGAAAGCGATTTGTCAGGCCGTAACGGATATAATGGTTTGTGTAAAAATAAGTGGCTGTGATGATTTTTTCAGAAACACCGACCGGGCTGTCAAAACGATAAACCAGAGAAGGTTCAATAATGTGCTTTACCTTCGGTTTGTTTTTTGAATCATAATAGACTTTACTGAAGATAGGGCCTAAAAATTCCATATTCAGAGTATAGTTATTAACAAAAAGCGGCTCATTGACTATTTCCTTTGTGCCTTCTTTGTAGCTCTGGAAATAATACACTGCATTTGAGGAAAAATCTGAATTGAGCGTGAACCAGGGAACACTGTTAAAGGGAAGGCTTAGTTTTGGATTCAAAGATAAATACTGAGATTTTCTCTGAGTTCCGTTTTCATAAGCAGAGTCATAACCATACTCCCATGCTTTAAAATTACTTGAAAAAGACAAATAAAGAGGAGAAAATATTTTGATTTTTGACGAACTGAAAGACACCTCAGGTTTACTGTACTTGATAATTGACCTGTCAGCCTCCCTATAATAGGTTTCAAAACGAGAAACACGGGCATTGAAATTGAAATAAGACCAGGATTTTGTTATGTAAGCTTCCGAACGCTTATTCGCCACCACAGCTCTGTTGAAGTTGTTGTCAAATTCTCTTAGAAAATCAAAAGAACTTTGGTAGTCAACATCCGCCGTAAGTTTAAACTTAAAGGGAAGGGGATTTGAATGCTTCAAACGAATGATATACGCATTTTCTTCAACATCCCGGTAGTCAGGGTTGCTGGAGCGGAAATAAAACAAATCCATCTGACCATGCAAATTCTGAGAAAAAAGATACCTGTACTGAAGGCCGCCCCCAATACCTCTGGCAGAATAATAATTAAAATTTGCAGTAGCATCCATGTTTCTTTTCATAGCCCAGTAAAATCCCTGCTCAAGGATCATCCCTTTATTACCTGAATAACCTATACTCGGCATTAAAAATCCGGTGGTTCTGTCTTCACCAACGGGATATTTCATATAAGGCAGATAAAAAACCGGTATTTTTTTGATGGAAAACACAGAGTTCCACATTTCAATGTAATCATCCCTTTTATAATTTGCTTTGGAACAAGAGAATTTCCATCTTGGGACTTCCTGGGTGCAGGATGTGATCCATGCTTTCTTCAGTCTATAAAAGTCTTCACTCTCCCTCTCTACATGTTCAGCCTCATAAGTAATGGTAGGCTTCACTATAACATGCGCATCTCTTAAATCCCCTCTAGATGTTTCAAGATTTATATTTATCTGTTCCACACTTATGACTTCCCCGGGAAGATGGATAGAGACATTACCCCTTGCAATGATATCTTTTGTTTCTGTATCCAACTCCACCCAATCGGCAAAAAGCACGATATCTTGATAATGAATCTCGACATTCCCTGATGCCGTGATCTTCTTATTGACTTTCTCTTTATACTGAGCAATGACTCTTATCTGAGACGGATTGCCTTCCTCAGCTGGGTTCGCAAAAGCTGTGAGCGCCGTAAGCAGAAAGGCAGCTAAGAAGTAAAAAGATTTTTTTTGAACCATTTAAGATAAAACTTAACACAACCCCCTGTACAAATCAATACAGCGGACTTGACAGGTATCCGCATTCAGCCGATAATGATTCCAGGTCAACTCCAGAGAGAAAAACATTCATATAAAAGAAAAAAACAGAAAGCATTCCAGATGCAGCAAAAAAAAATCCCTACAAAAAAAGAAAACTACCGCAAAACCCTAGAGCTGACTTCTATCGGCCTCACACTTCCCTCTTCAATAGCCATAGGCCTTTTTCTTGGTTACTATCTGGATAAATGGTTTGGCACAAAACCTTGGCTTCTGATTATTTTCCTTTTATTTGGTATTGCATCGGGTATAATATCCCTTATACGAGGAGTTAATAAATACAAAGAAAATTAGAACACGATCAAACCACAGCATAATGAAATGAACATGAATAACCAGGATATTGAAGAAAAAATTTTCAAGCGTATACCAAAAGAGATCCTTATTCTCTCCTTAGTTCTGTCTGTAGGTGCCTTCATTATTTTTGACTTGTTGAGCTCGGTGCTTTTATTATTCGGAGGAGTGACAGCTGTTTTAAGTTTTATCTGGCTAAAAAGCTCCATCACAAAACTTTTAGCTCAGGGGAAAAAAAAGGCTGTAAAATCAGCGGCTTTGCTTTATGGGGTCAGGCTTGTATTGATTATCGCCATAATATTTATTATAATCTTCTTTTTTCAAAATAAGGTATTAGCCTTTGCAGCTGGCTTTTCGACAATAATCGTTGTGTTATTGATTGAAGGTGCGGCTGCCGCTTTGAAAATAATGAAATGGAAAAGTTAGAACACAGCTTATATATCGTAGAGCTGTTCAACAAGCTAGTCGGTAAACCTCTGGCATGGGTGCTGTCTTTATTTGGAATTCACATTCAAAATCCGGAACAGTTTGTACCCAACTATGTGGTGATGAGCATCATCGTCGTCATCGCACTTATTGTCTTTTTCCGTTTTGCTTCCAGAAGATTAAAACCTGTCCCTTCTAAGATGCAGAGTTTCCTGGAATTACTGATCCAGACCTTTGAAAACCAACTGGTTGAGACAGTAGGAGAGCAGGGAAGAAAATACGTTCCCCTGGTAGCGACCATCGGGATATTTATCTTCAGCAGCAATCTCCTCGGTCTCATACCCGGCCTCATGTCACCGACAAGCAACCTGAATGTGACCGCCGCATGTGCTCTAGTCGTGTTTGTTTATTACCACTGGCAGGGAATAAAAAGCCAGGGTTTTTTTAAATATTTAAAACATTTTATGGGACCTATCCCTCTTCTTGCTCCCCTTATGGTACCTATAGAAATAATCAGCCACTTTTCAAGAGTTGTCTCCCTATCCATTCGTCTTTTCGGCAATATATTCGCAGAAGAACTTCTTATCGTTGTTATGCTGTCCATAATTCCCTTCTTTCTCCCTCTTCCGTTCATGGCGGTGGCTATTTTTACAGCATTTATACAGGCTTTTGTTTTTGTATTGCTCACATGCATTTATCTATCAGGTGCAGTAGCTCAGGAGGAAGAACATTAAATTAAAGGAGAAAAAAATGCATAAAAACTTAAAACCATTGATTTTACTTTTCTTTTTTTTAGTCGTGACAAGTGCGCCTCTTTTAGCCCAAGATGCGGACCTGTCTAACAACAGAACTTCTCTGTTTAAACTATCATTAATCATGGGCGCAGCTGTGATAACGCTTGCTTCGGCCGCAGGTATTTTCGGCCAATCCAAAGCTATTAGCAGCGCCTGCGAAGGTATTTCTAGAAATCCTAATGCAGGGCCCCATATCCGGTTTTTGCTGATATTCGGTTTGGTTCTCATCGAAACCCTTGTCATCTATGCTCTTCTTATCTCTATTATTATACTCATGGTTAAGTGGGGACAGTACGTTTGATCATAACCAGCCTGGATGATTCAAAAGTCGAGGTTGCTGCAGATGCGAGGCACAGGGTACTCGCGGTGAAGGACCACAGCTTCGCACCCTGTAACGAAGCAGATGCAGTGAGATCGGCTTGCCGATAGGGTAAAAAAATGAACATCGCCGTTTTTTTTATGAATTGGTCAGGCAAATAAACAATCAAGCTAATGCATGATTCTGTCTTCAGTATCGTCAAAACAGCATTTAAAAGATTTGGTGAAGACAGATGCGGGAATTTTTCCATCATTATTTCTTATTTCACATTACTGTGCGCCATACCGTTAGTTGCTCTTTTTGCTTTTATCACGACAAAAATATTAGGCAGCGCTGAGCTTGCCTTCCGCAGCCTTAACATTTTATCCGACGAATTTTTTGCACAGATGGACCCTCTCTTTTTCGAGCGGGTTCAAGCTTTATCAAAAAATATAGGGAATCTTGGATGGTTTGGTCTTGCCGGATCCTTCATATCTGCCAGCTTCTTGTTTTCCAATCTCATCTATTCAATCAATTTTATATTTAAAGCAAACTACCAAAAATCTTTTTTTTATAACCGGCTTATGGAGTACCTGATCATGTTCGTTCTGGGAATAATAATGCTGATATCGATTTCCATTACTGCCATATGGACAGCGCTGCACAAAACTCTGAGAGAGAGTGAGGTCATTGCCAAGCATATAAATCCCAAAGTCGTGTCCATAACAGATAATTTCTTTCTCCAGTATCTCATCCCTCTCACTCTGGCATTTATTGTTTTTTTTATACTTTATAAGTTTATTCCCGAAATCAAAGTCCATACGAAAGCAGCGGTCATCGCAGCGGCCATATGCACTATATTATGGGAGGTTTTTAAAAGTCTGTTCGCGTTTTATGTGGCCCATTTCTCAGCCATCGGAATAGTCCTGTCTCAACTGCTGCAGGGAACTCTGACTTCTATAATATTCTTTCTCCTGTGGATATCTTTTTCTCTGATAATCTTTTTCTGGTGTGCCGAGCTGGCAGCCGCGCTTAATGAGAGGATTAATGAAAAAACAGCTTGATAAACCGTTTCCGCCTTTCACGGCAGAAAAGATCGCCAAATACCTGAACTGTCCTTTTGAAGGAAACGGAAAGACAATAATAAAAGGAGTTTCCAGCCTTGAAAAAGCCAAAAAAGGCGATCTGGTTTTTTCCACCCAACGAAAATTCAGGAAATCCCTGGAAAACACTCGTGCTTCTGCTGCGATTATCCCGACCAGTAAGACATTCAGCCGAATTACTGTCATCAAATCAGAAAACCCGCATCTAAGCTTTATTAAAGTCATTGAGCTTCTGCATCATCCTGAACTCCCTAAACCAGGGATTCACCCTACAGCTTCAGTTTCCCCCTCGGCTAAAATCGGGTCCCATGTCTCCATAGGAGCCTTCTCATGCATAGGGGATCATGTTGAAATAGGAAGCAGGACCATTATCTTTCCCCTTGTCACCATTTACCCGGGAGTTACGATAGGACAGGACTGTATAATCCATTCACATGTTTCCATCCGAAGTTCCACAGAAATCGGAAAGGGAGTTGTCATTCACAACGGAGTGACCCTGGGTTCGGACGGTTTCGGCTATGTGAAGGAAAAAGACGGTTCCTATACGAAAATCCCACAAATCGGAAAGGTCATCATTAAAGACAATGTTGAGATAGGCGCGAATACGGCTGTGGACAGAGCCGCCTTGGATAGCACTGTTATTCACAGTGGAGTTAAAATAGACAACCTGGTTCAAATAGGACATAATGTCAAAATAGGGGAAAATTCAATCATTGCCGGACAAACAGGCATCAGCGGCAGCGTCAATGTGGGAAAGAACGTAGTGATGGGAGGTCAGGTCGGCATAGCTGACCATATAGAAATCGGCGATAACGTGATCATAGCTGCAAAATCCGGGGTCTCAGGTAATATCCCCCCAGATGTGATCATTGCCGGTTATCCTCATCAGGATATCATGACATGGAAAAAAATATGGGCTTCCTTATCTCAACTGCGCCCCCTGATAAAAGAGGTCAAGCGCCTTAAAAAGCGCCTTGAAAAAATAGAAAATAAAGAAAAATAACTACTGAAGCAGTACGAGCCTGATTATCCTGGTAATTGATTCTCCTCGATATAATTATTCACAGCAAGCCCGGCCTCCACCCCGGCTCCCACAGCTGTTGCGACCTGGTTGCTGCAGGTATCCGTTACATCACCCGCTGCAAATATCCCCCTCTCAGACGTGGCCATGTTCTTCGTGACTATGATCTCTCCTTTTTCATTCAAATCCACCAGCTCCTTCACAATATCCGTATTGGGAATCATGCCTACAGAAACAAAAATCCCCTCAATTTCTATCTCGGCTTCCTTGCTGTTTATTAAATTTAATATCTTTGCTGATCGGACCCTTTGGTCCCCGTTTATCTCTTTTACAACCGAGTCCAGCATAAATTCTATCTTCTCATTATCCTTAACTCTAGCCTGGAGTACTTTTTCCGCCCTGAATTGATCCCGCCTATGAATGATAGTCACTTTTTTTGCAAACTTGGTTAGGAACAGTGCTTCTGTCAAGGCATAACTTCCCCCTCCCACAACAGCAATGACTTTATCTCTAAAAAAAGCACCGTCACAAGTGGCACAGTAGGATACTCCCTTTCCGGTAAACTGGCTCTCGCCGGGAACATCCAGCTTCCTGTGGCTTGATCCGGTTGCAATAATGATGCTTCTGGCTGAATATTCCTCTTCTGCGGCCATTACAGTCCAGATGTCATCTGTTCTTTCAATTTTTGTTATCTCCTCCTGATTTATCTCACATCCAAATCTTAAGGCCTGAGATTTAAATCTTTCTGCAAGCGAAAAAGACGGCACTGCCCCGGGAGAACCAGGATAATTTTCTATAATATCTGTCAGTAAAATCTGCCCCCCGGGCATTCCCTTGTCTAAAATAAGTGTTTTTAACAGGGCACGTCCTGTATAAATACCGGCTGATAAACCCGCAGGCCCGGCTCCTGCAATCACCACATCATATGTTTGTTTCATATCTGAATATTCCTTTCTTTTCCTGATCGATTATCCCCAACCAAGTTTCTCCTGGACAAGGTCAAAATAATTCCTTTTCGGTGAGGAAATTAAAGAAAACGCATAATTGCTGTTCTTTATCTCCACTTCTTCATTCTTTTTTACTAAATTCCCTCTTTGCCCGTCTAAGGTCAGATAACTCTTTTCTCCTCCTGAGAGGATTTTGATCATGACCGTTGACTCTGATGAAATGACCATAGGACGAAAAGTGAGGGTGTGAGGACAGATAGGAGCAATGATAATAGCGGGAATATGGGGCTGTATAATGGGGCCGCCTGCTGAAAGAGAGTAAGCTGTGGAACCAGTCGGTGTAGATATGATAATCCCGTCTAAACTGGGTACAGCTATCTTCTTTTCATTGATCCATATCTCACATCTGATCATCCTTGCCAGAGCCCCTTTATTTATGACGGTATCATTCAAACAAAGAAACGTGCTCTTTTGATGGGAGACCTCCAGCATCTGCCTGTGGCTGACAATGGAATCATTCCCCTTTAAATACTCATCCAGAGTGATATACACCTCATCGAGCGGGACTTCAGTCAAGAATCCAAGACTTCCCATATTCACTCCCATAACAGGAACTCCCACTTTGGCTGCCAAGTGAGCGATACTCAGCATTGTTCCGTCTCCTCCTAATACAATGACAATGTCAGATAAGCCAGGCACTTTCTCTCTTTGCAGCCCCCTGTTCTTCCTCAATTTCTTCGCTGCAACCTCTTCTAGAACACATTCTATGCCGTTTTTTTCAAAATAGAGCATAAGCTCTCTCAAGACGTTTTTAATGCCAGGTGCATGAGGCTTTATTACGAATCCCGCTTTTTTAATCTTTTTCATTCCAAACAGCCTCCTTAATCAATGTCTTTAATGTCCTTAAATCCGAGCCCTTTCTTTTGACAGAACATAAAATAAAAAATTCCCTGTTTCCCTTCTGCCCTTTCACCGGACTTCCCGTTACATTTAGGACCTCCAGCCCCAAATCAAGGACCTGTCCTACAATCCTATCCAGCACGTCTTCATGAATTTTTGGGTCCTTGATGACTCCATTCCTTCCCACCTTGCTTCTTCCCGCTTCGAATTGAGGCTTGATCAAAGAAATGACCTCTCCCCCCCTTAAAATATTCCGGACAGCCGGAAGCACCTTTAGGACAGAGATAAAAGACAGGTCCATGGTCACAAGCTGGATCTCCTCATCAAAATCCTCTTTTTCCAGAAACCGGGCGTTCTTCTGTACAAGCACAACCCTCGGGTCGTTTCTCAGCTTCCAGTCTATCTGTCTTGTGTCAACATCAACGGCGTATACCCTTTGAGCTTCCCTTTGAAGCAGACAGTCCGTAAATCCCCCTGTAGAAGCCCCTAAATCCGCTGCTATTATTCCTTTAACATCAACCCTGAATTCATCCAGGGCTTTCTCTAACTTAATTCCCCCACGCCCCACATAAGCGGGCTTTTGAGCTAAGAAAAGGTCCGTGCTCTTATCAATGAAATCCCCTGCTTTGTTCACTCTTTTCCCAGACGCCTTCACAAGCCCGGCCATTATCAAGGCTCTGGCCTTATTACGGCTTTCTGCAAGCCCCCTGTCAACAAGAAGCTTATCAGCCCTTTCCTTCATTATTCTGTATTCTGTTAAAAATCCTGTAATCCTATGACTTATACAGACTCTCTATATGGCCAACAATACCATCCGGATCCAGTCCGAACATTTTTTTTATCTGCTCCACTTTTCCTGCCGGATAAATCTTTTTTGGTATGCCTATTCTCTTGAATTTAATATTGAAAATATTCATTGTGTCTAAAAATTCCCTAACCGCACTTCCAAATCCACCGGCAACAACGCCTTCCTCTGCTGTAATGACCGCACTCCCTCTTTCAGCAAAACCAAGAATCATCTCTTCATCCAGGGGGCTGGCATATCTCGCATTCATAACAGCAAGGCTTATCCCCTTCCTTTCCAGCTTATCCGCTGCTTCCAGACAAGGGTGGACCATCTGACCATAGGCAATGAGCAGATCTTTTCC
The DNA here is from genome assembly GCA_021162615.1 of Candidatus Aminicenantota bacterium. GTDB lineage: Bacteria > Acidobacteriota > Aminicenantia > Aminicenantales > Aminicenantaceae > WJMT01. Next base: position 24,063 of record JAGGYH010000068.1, on the reverse strand, counting down.
TTCTTTCAACAGTTCGCCTTTACCAACAGGGATATCTTTGAAATCCTTATCCATGGGAACTCCGAAGGCTTTCCCCTTCGGAAACCGGAGAGCAACAGGATGCCCATAAGAAAAAGCAGAACTCAACATATGCTGGAGCTCGTTTTCATCTTTAGGAGCCATGACGATCATATTCGGAAGATGCCTGAAATAGACAATATCATTGATCCCCTGATGCGTGGGACCGTCATCAGGCACAATCCCTGCCCGGTCCAAAGCAAATATGATCGGTATATCCATTAAGCTGACATCGTGATAAAGCTGGTCATAGGCCCTCTGGAGAAATGTTGAATAAATGGCGACAACCGGCTTAAATCCGCTTAAGGCCAGCGCTGCAGAAAAGTCAACAGCGTGCTGTTCGGCAATACCCACATCAAAAAAACGATCGGGAAATCTCTCTGCGAAATCTTTAAGCCCTTTTCCCCCCGGCATGGCCGCTGTGACAGCGACTATATACCGGTCTTTCTCTGCCAGCTTTTCTATTGTTTTTCCAAAAACTGATGAAAAAGTCGGGCGTGGATCCCCGCTCTCCATCTTTCCTGTCTTTATATCAAACGGGCGGGCGCTGTGAAACCTGGAAGGCTCGTTCTGAGCAGGAAGGTAGCCCTTTCCTTTTTTAGTGGCGCAAAGAACAACCACAGGTCCGTCATAATATTTCGCCTCTTCAAATGCCTCGATCAAAGACTTCAGGCTGTGCCCCTCCACAGCCCCTATATAACGTATCCCGAGTTCTTCGAATAAAAGACCTGGAAAGAAAGTCTTTTTTATTGCCTCCTCAAAAGCCCTTCCTGCTTTTATCAACGGCCATCCTACTACCGGAATCGTTTTAAGGAATGTCTTTGCATGATCCTTCATCCGTAAATAGTGCTGGCCGGAGACAAGATAAGTCAAATATTTGGACAAAGCCCCGACATTGAGGGAAATAGACATCTCATTATAATTCAAGACAATGACTATCTTTTCTCTGTGATGGCCTATCTGGTTCAAGGCTTCCCATGCCATTCCTCCGGTCATACCTCCATCCCCAACGACCGCTATTATGTTATGGTTTTGATTTTTTTTGTCCCTGGCAACAGCCATGCCCATGGCCGCTGACAGCGCTGTTGAGGCATGTCCTGTGTTAAAAATATCGTGCTCGGACTCATCCCTGACAGGGAACCCTGAAAGACCCCCCATTTTTCTGAGCTTATAAAAACCGTCCTTTCTTCCGGTGAGTATTTTATGCGTATAACATTGATGGCCCACATCCCATATTATTTTATCCTTGGGCGAATCAAAAACATAATTAAGAGCCAAAGTCAGCTCAACAACACCCAGATTTGGGGAAAGGTGGCCGCCGTTCTTTGAAACGACCCTGATTATCAGGTCCCTTATCTCTCCGGCGAGATTGTAAAGCTGCTTATAAGAAAGATTCTTTAAATCCTGAGGACCTTTTATCCTGTCAAGTATACTTTTATTCTCCATTGTGCTTCCTGACCTCTAAAAGCTTTAATGCCAAATATCTCAATTCATCAGATGCTATTGACTTCTCATCAAGCGCTTTGACCGCTGAGTTGACATATGTAAAAAGCTTTTTTCTTGCACTATCACGACCGCTGAAAAAGACCTCGTTAGGGCTGAACGGTTTCCCGTCCCGGATATCCTCATACGAATCCAGAATATCATCCCTTATCTGAAAGGCAAATCCCAGGTTCTCGGCATACATTGATACAGCCTCCAAATCATCAGGAGATGCCTGTCCCAGCAGAGCCCCTGTTCTCACTGCAGCGGATATAAGACTGCCTGTCTTTTTCTTCACTAACGAAGAGTAATCCTCTCTATTTAAATCTTCTATTGACGCTTTGATATCCAGATATTGTCCTCCCACCATGCCTGATAGACCGGCAGAGCGGCTTATTTCTTCAATAGCTTTTATTTTTTTTCCAAGAGTTCCGCTTCCAGCAGAAGCCTGTGAAAGAATCTCAAACGCCAAGGTAAGCAGGGCATCTCCCGCAAGAATAGCGACATCTTCTCCATACGCTTTATGACAGGACAGCTTTCCCCGCCTGAAATCATCATCGTCCATTGCCGGCAGGTCATCATGTATCAGAGAATAATTATGGATAAGCTCAATGGCACAGGCAAAAGGCAGGGCCGTAATACAATCACATCCGAAACTTTCCCCTGCACACAGAACAAGGATGGGCCTGAATCTTTTTCCTCCGGAAAAAACAGAATATTTCATCGAGTCCGCCAGCCCTCCCTTATAGCGGTTGAGTATTTTCTTCAGCTCTCCCTCGATCAAAGCTTTCTTTACTTGAATTTTTTCTTCTATTTTCATTTTAAAATGGAAGAGACTCGTTTCCTCCGTTATCAGGGTCCTCTTTGTCTTCTTCATCATCTCCCGGAGGCTGCTTATCATTTTCATCCATATCAAAAGGCTCAGCTGACACATTCCCTTCTTCATCTTTCAGAAGGATCTCAACTTTTTTTTCAGCTTTTTCAAGCTCACTTCTTAAAAACTTAGCGAGCTTAATCCCTTTTTCAAAAAGCTTTAAAGACTCCTCTAAAGACAGATCTCCCTGCTCTAGCTTCCCTACAGTTGTCTCTAAATCCTTCAGTGCTTTTTCAAAATTTAGTTCTTTCATTTTATTCTCCCATTTAATCCATTGGATCCGGCTTCATTGTTTTTTCTTATGTCTGTCTTCAATCATTTTCCTTCGATCGACCGAACTGACCTTGCATCTGAACTCTCCTTTAAAAAAAGAAACTGTCAGGCTTTTTCCCTTTTCAACTTTATCAATGGTTTTGATAAGGGAGTCACTCCCTTCCTCCCAGCACAGAGTATAGCCTTTTTTCAATATATTTAAAGGGCTGAGATTGTGCAATTGGGATGCCAACATTTCCCATTTACTCTTAAGACTGCTGAGTCTGTCCTTAATGAGGGCTGTTATTCTCTGTTCCGTAAACCTCACTTCTGACCTGTATTCAGCCATTTTTTTCTGTTCTCCCCTCATGAAATTAACAGCCCTTATATCAAGGTCATCCACATTCTGAGCCAGTTGATACAACCTCTCCTTAAATCTCTGAAAAGCATGATGCCGTATCAAGTCCATGACCCTGCTTTTTCTTTCCTGGGTCATATATCTCATCTGGTGTTCCATCACCTTTTCAAAACTCTCGATACGTTCGAGGAAAGCCTGCTCTTTTTCTATCAGTATCTCAGCTGCTGCTGAAGGTGTGGATGCCCGCTTGTCCGCAACAAAATCAGCGATCGTGAAATCTATTTCATGGCCGACTGCTGAAATAACAGGAACAGGAGACCTGAATATAGCTCTGGCAACTTCCTCTTCGTTAAACGCCCATAAATCTTCGATGGAGCCGCCTCCCCTCCCGACAATAATGACATCTAAATCAGGAACAGTCCCCAGATAATCCACAGCTTTGACGATTTCCTCTGCCGCTCCTTCTCCCTGAACTCTCACAGGGTAAATGAGGATATGAAGCCGTGCAAACCTTCTCTCTATGGTCTGTAAGATATCAATAATAGCCGCTCCCTTTGGAGATGTGACCACTCCGACTTTTTTCGGGAGCAGAGGAATTTTTTTCTTTTTTTCAGGATCAAAAAGGCCCTCTTTTTCAAGCTTCTTTTTTAACTGCTCAAAGGCAAGCTGGAGAGCTCCTTTGCCTTTTGGTTCGACCTGTTCGACCTGGATCTGGTACTGGCCTCTCTGTGCATACACACTAATCAATCCCTTGCAGACGATCTGGATCCCATCCTCCATCTTAAATGGGATTTTTACAGCATGGCTACGCCACATCACAGCATGCAGCTGGCTGTGCTCGTCTTTTAAGTCAAAATACAGATGCTGTGACTGTGCACGCTTAAAATTAGAGACCTCACCTTCTACCCATATCAACGGAAACTTGCTCTCAAGTTCATTTTTTATGATGTTTGTGAGCTCTGTAACGGAATAAACCTTGTTTTTTTCCTGTACGCTGTTACTGTTCACCTTCTCCACCCATCTTGACCCTTTCTATCAATAAGGCTTTCCCTGTTTGATAGTCTATCTCCAAATAAACAGCATTAAGAATGAATCCTTCTTTTGAAGGGCTGAAGCGCTGCGGTCTTGAAGTGAGAAACCTGTCAACAGCTTGTTCTTTTTTAATCCCAATGACCGAATGATATCCACCCACCATTCCTATATCAGAGATATATGCTGTTCCCCGGGGGAGAATTTTTTCGTCTGCGGTCGGCACATGAGTGTGTGTCCCGCATACAGCTGATACTTTTCCGTCAAGATACCAGCCTAAAGCCTGTTTCTCAGAAGTGGCTTCCGCATGGAAATCAACCACAATAACAGAAGTCTTTTTCTTCAGGGCATTAATTTCCTCTTCAGCAACTTTAAAGGGGCAGTCTATAGGCTCCATAAACACCCTTCCCTGAAGATTTAAAAAGCCGACGCTTCTGCCTCCGGAATCCTTAATAACACAAGAACCTCTCCCTGGGCAGGGCAGTGGATAATTAGCAGGTCTGATAATCCGTGGCTCTTTATCTAAATACTCCAATGCTTCCTTTTTGTCCCATATATGGTTGCCGGATGTAATGATATCAACACTTGTGAGCAGCTCTTCTCCTACTTTTTCGGTTATACCGATCCCACCGGCGGCATTCTCACCGTTTGCTGCGATAATGGAAGGCTTGTACTCTCTTTTTAAAGAAGCGAGGCAATTTTTTACGCTTTCCCGCCCAGGCCTGCCCATCACATCACCCAGGAATAATAAGGCTATCCTATCTTGCATATTCAACAGCTCTCATTTCTCGTATAACAGTAACTTTAATTTGTCCCGGGTAATCCAGCTCCTCTTTTATCTTTTTCGCAATATCCTTAGCCACTGAAGAGGCTTCTTCATCAGACATCCTCTGGCTTTCGACAATAATCCTTATTTCACGTCCGGCCTGAAGGGCAAACGCCTTTGCCACTCCTTTAAAAGAATGGGCTACCTCTTCCAATTTCTCCAGCCTCTTTATATATGTCTCAAGAAGCTCTCTTCTTGCTCCTGGACGGGCTGCAGAGAGTGTGTCAGCCGCTTGAACCAAAACAGCTTCTACAGAAGAAAATTCCACATCCCGGTGATGGGAAGCAATGGCATCTCTCACTTCCTTGGATTCTCCGCACTTCTTGGCCAGGGACACACTAAGTTCTGTATGGGTCCCCTCGAACTCTCTATCCACAGCTTTTCCTATATCATGCAGCAAACCGGCCCTTAAGGCGATTTTTTCGTCGGCACCTATTTCTTTAGCCATAAGAGCTGAAAGATAAGCAACCTCCTTTGAATGCTGGAGAACGTTCTGACCGTAACTGGTTCTGTACTTCAGCTTCCCCAAGAGCTTTATAAGTTCGGGGTGCAGATCCTGAATCCGGAGTTCCAGCGCCACTGATTCTCCTTCCTCTTTTATCTTTTCTTCCAATTCCTGTGTTACCTTCTCAACCACTTCTTCGATTCTGGCTGGATGAATCCGGCCGTCTGCAATAAGCTTTTCAATTGCCAACCGCGCTGTCTCCCTGCGGATAGGGTCGAAACTGGAAAGAATCACAGCCTCAGGTGTGTCGTCGACGATTATGTCGACCCCTGTCGCCATCTCCAAAGACCTAATATTTCTCCCTTCTCTTCCGATAATCCTTCCTTTCATGTCATCAGAAGGAAGGTCGACTACCGATACTGTGGTTTCAACGACATGTTCCGCCGCTGACCTCTGTATGGCTTGGCTGATAATATCCTTTGCCACATTTTGGCATTTCTCTCTTGTCTCTTCTTCTATTTCCCGCACTATCTGCACAGATTCAAGTTTGGCTTCATCCTCAATTTGATGGATGAGTTCTTTTTTCGCCTCTTCCTTTGTAAGATTTCCTATCCTCTCTAAATTGGCTATGGCTTTGTTCCTTATTTCCTGATTTTCCTTCTCCTGTTCCTTCAGCTCCCGCTCCCTGGCAAACAGCCTCTGTTCTTTATTTGAAATATTTCGTTCCCTTCTTTCCAGGTTTTTAAACTTCCTCTCTAAATTTTCCTCCTTTTGGACAAGCCTCCTTTCCATATCACTCAGCTTCCTTCGCTGATTTCTTGTCTGATCTTCAAAATCAGACTTTAAGTTAATTAACTTTTCCTTGGCCTCTATAGAAGCTTCTCTTTTGATCTTGTCTGCTTCCTCCATGGCCTTTTCATAGATTTCTTTTGCCTCTTCCTTGGCTCTTAGAATTGCCCGGACTCCGGAATTTTTCTTAACAAAGAAAAACACCAGGAATCCACTGAGGAGCACGAAAAAAACAAAAGCGACGATTGCACCCAAATTCACTTCTATCACCTCCAACAAAGGGATGTTAGAGGAGAAGAACGCCGGGAGGTAACTGAAATCAAAGTAGAAAATTCATTGTCAGAATGAGATTATGCATCACTAACCTTAACGCTTTTCCTAAAAAAAAATATCTCATCTATTTACTCTATATCCATTTTCCTAAATTCATTTTCTTGCACGATCTGTATCTTTATATGTACCCATATCTCTTAAAATCCGTTCCTCCAGACTTTCTATTTCTCTCTCCATATTCCCTATAGCTTCATTTAATCTATCTAATTTCTTCTGTGAAAGAAAAAATTCATCAGCAATATTTAAAGCAGCCAGAACCGCTATCTTAACCATATCATTCGACTTGGATTCTACAGCCACCTTGCGCATTTTTTTGTCCACATAGGAAGTAAGGTGACTGACATACTTTTCATCCTCTGCTCCTTTGACCTTTATTCTAAATTTCTGGTCAAATATCTCAATCTCAATGACTTTATCAATCATATCCCAATTTGATCGATCTGGCTTATTATCGACTCTATCCTTTTTTTAATTTCTTCCCTTTCTGTTTGGAATCCTTTTAAATTTTCACTCAACTTTCCTGCTTCTTGTGCTTTAAGGGAAAGATCTTTTCTCTCTTTTTTTAACTCCTCTAATTCCTGTTTTAACTTCTCGTTATCAGCGGAAAGTTCATTTATATAATCGATGATCTTCCCTATTTTCCCTTCCAGGATTTTAATTCTTTCTAATTCACTTGTCAATCTTGACCTCCTCCCCTTAAGTTTAACCCAAACTCTGTATTTAAAGCTTTTATTATCTTCTCTTGGAAACCGTCTGCTTCCTCTGCAAGCAGGGTCCTTTCCGGGTGACGAAAGATAAAACGAAAAGATAAACTGACCTTATCTTTAGCCATTTCTTTTCCCCAAAACCTGTCATATAAAACGTAATCTTCAAGATAGGGTATCATCAGCTTTTCTATACAGTCCTTGATTTCCTGATAGCTGATACCCCGTCCGGCAATAAAAGAAATATCTCTAATGATTCCCGGATACCGGCTTACAGGAGAATATTTAAAGGGTTTGGGCTGTTTTTTTAGCAAACTCCCAAGGTTTATTTCTGCGGCCCATACTTGTTCCTGAATAGAATAGGTATTGACTATAGACCTCTTTAATCCCCCAAGGAACCCTATCTTCTCCCCCTTAAAATTCAAACAAAGAGAATAATTTTGCTCAAAAAACGGATTCTCTTCTACTGTAAAGGAGAAATCCTCGAACTTTAGATACCTCATGAGTTCTTCACAAGTTCCCTTTAAATGAAAAAAATCAGATTTCTCCGGTTCCCTCTTCCAAAAAACAGGACCCAACTGGCCCGTGGTGGCAAAACCGAGTGTGTATCTTTCAAAATACTTCTCATCCTTCTTGAAAAATACATTGCCTGTTTCGAAAACATGGACCCCTTCAGTGCCCCTGTTCACATTCCATGCTATATTTCCAAGCAGTCCCCCGATAAGTGTCGTTCGTAACAGGGATGCTTTGAGTGATACTGGGTTTCTTATCTCAACAGCATCCAGTCCTGTCTTGAAAAGTTTTTCTTGCTCAGTATCCATGAAGCTGTAATTAACGACCTCATCAAAGCCTTCGTGGAACAAAAGGTCTCTGACCTTGTCTTCGATTTCTTTTCTTTTATTGACTTCTAGATTAATCCCCTGCAGTACAGGGATATGAGACGGGATTTTATCGTAACCATAAAAACGTGCTATTTCCTCTATGATATCGGCTTCCCGTTCTATATCCACCCTGAAGTAGGGAACTTGAACTCTCCATGTCCCTTCTCTCTGCTTCTCTAATCTAAATTCCATCCTCTTTAAAAAATCAACAATAAAACCTTCATCAACGTCAACCCCCAGCAGCTCTGAGACCCGGTGATGCCGCAGTATAACGGTCTTCATTTTTCTGGGCCTGGGATATATATCTATCATCCCCTTCAGTGCTTTCCCTCCTATCTGAGTCAACAGGGACGCGGTCATAGAGGCGGCTTCCGGAGGGAAGGAAATATCTGTGCCTCTCTCAAAACGATAAGAGGCATCGGTCTGGATTCCTATTTCCTTCCACGTTTTACGAATAGAGATAGGATCAAAACAAGCGCTTTCAATAAACACATCCTTTGTTTCTTCTGTTACCGCCGTATCTTCCCCTCCTATGATTCCTGCAAGAGCCACCGGCGTGTTCTCATCAGCAATGACCAGCATACTCTGTGAGAGGACGACATCCTCGCCTCCCAGCACTTTTAATTCTTCTCCGTTCCTTGCCGTTCTTACGATTATTTTATTTCCCCTGAGTTTATTTAAATCAAAAGCATGAATCGGCTGCGCGGTGGAAAATAAAATATAATTGGTTATATCGACAACATTATTGACCGGGGACAATCCCATAGCCTTTATTCTGTCAACCAGCCAGGAAGGAGAAGGGCCTACTTCTATATCCTTTACTATCATGCCGGAGTATCTGGGGCAGAGGTCCTCTTCCAGAACCTGCACATCAAACACATCAGAAATATTCTCAGAAGACTCAACCAGGGGGAATTTTCGATCCTTCAAAGGAATCCCCAGGCTGGCTGCCAATTCCCTTGCGACACCTAAATGTCCGAGAGTGTCAGGCCGGTTTGCGTAGGTCTCAAGCTCAAGAACAACATCTCCATCCTTTTCTTCCCAATGGTCGACTAACAGGCCTATACTGTTCATTTTCTCCACAAGTTCTTTTGGAAACAATCTTATGTCTAAAAATTCTTTTAACCAGTTTAAGCTTATCTGCATTTTAGGAAAACTGCCTTATAAACCTTAAATCATTCTCATAAAAATTCCTCAGGTCAGGTATCCGGAAAGAGAACATGGCTGTTCGGTCGATACCCATTCCAAAAGCAAATCCGGAATATTTCTCAGGATCAATATTAACATTTTTTAAAACCTGAGGATCGACCATGCCAGCTCCAAGAATCTCAATCCATCCGCTTCCACCGCATACACGGCACTGTCTGTCCTCTCCACGACAGACCGTGCAGCCTATATCTACCTCTGCAGAAGGTTCTGTAAAAGGAAAGTAACTGGGTCTAAACCTGATTTTAATCTTTTCATTGTAAAGAGCTTTCAGGAAGCACTCCAGGGTACCTTTGAGATGGGCAAAGGTTATGCCTAGATCAACCACCAATCCTTCGACCTGATAGAACATAGGAATATGTGTGGGATCCGGAGTCTCCCTTCGATACACTTTGCCGGGATTTATCATTCTTATTGGAGGTTTTTTCTTTTCCATAACCCTTATCTGAACCGGGGAGGTATGCGTCCTGAGCAGCAAATCGTCACTTAAATAAAGAGTATCCCAATCATCCCTGGCAGGATGATGAGGAGGGAAATTGAGAGCCTCAAAATTATAATAGTCCGTTTCAATCTCAGGCCCATCCTCAATGGAAAAGCCCATTAATAAAAAAATTTGTTCAATCCTCTTTTTATAAAGCAAAATCGGATGCGGCGCTCCTCTGTATCTTCTTTTCCCGGGAAGGGTCAGGTCCATATCAAATTTAATATGCCTTGGCTCTTCGAGCGTCTTGGAATACTCTTCCAGCTTCTGCGCCACATAATTTTTAAACTCATTGACCTGCTTCCCGACTTCAGGCCTTTCTGTGGGAGAGACGTTCTTCAACTCTTTAAGAAGAAGTGTTATGCGGCCTTTTTTTCGGCTTAGATAAGTATTCCTCAGTTCTTTTAAAGAATCTTTATCCCCTGCTTGAGCCAATCCCTCATCAAAACTGCTCCGAAGTGCTCTGATTTTATTTTTTAAATCAACCATTTCAAGCTGAATCCCTGAGTTTATGCTTCCTTTGTCATTTTTACTATTTGAGAAAATGTTTCCGGGGAATTAACCGCGATGTCAGCTAATATTTTTCTATTCAGTTCTATGTTTTTCTTCTTTAAGCCCTTAATGAACTGGCTGTATGAAATATCATAATGGTTCGCCGCTGCCTTTATCCTCATGATCCACAATCTTCTAAAATCTCTTTTCCTATTTTTTCGATCTCTATAGGAATATTTAAAGGCTCTTTCCACAGCCTCTTTTGCTGTTTTGTAATTATGACTTCTGGCCCCCCAGTAACCCTTGGCTTCTTTGAGTACCTTTGATCTTCTTTTCCTTCTTTTTGTTCCTCTTTTAACTCTAGGCATTTTATGTCTCCCTCTAGGGTAAAATATTTTCTTTGTTTTTTCCCATTTATCCTGCTTAAACCATCCTATAGATATTTATTACTAAAAATCGTAAGGCATCATCCTTTTAATTCGCATTCTATCTGCAGGACTTATTTGACCTGGTTTCCTTAAATCTCTCTTTCTTTTTGCTGACTTCTTCGTAAGTATATGTCCTCTATAGGCTTTACTATAAATGACCTTTTTATTCTTGGTTATTTTAAACCTTTTCTTAGCGCCTTTATGTGTCTTCAGCTTTGGCATCTCTCTCTCCTGATTTAATTGGGCTTAATAATGCAGACACAGCCCAAGGCTGTCTCCTTACTCTTCCGTCTTGTTTCCCAAGGTCTTTTAGGTCTTCAAAAACTCTTTCTATGATTTGATCCGCAAGTTCTGGTTTTGCTTTCTCACGTCCCCTCAGCATGACAGTAACCTTCACCTTGTTTCCTTCTTTTAGAAATCTTTGTATGTGTCTCACTTTAAAGCTGTAATCGTGGATACTGATTTTCGGCCTGAATTTAATCTCCTTCGTCTGGACCTGTTTCTGGTGTTTTTTCGCCTCCTGTTCCTTTTTATGCAACTCATAAAGATATTTTCCGTAGTCAAGAATCCGGCATACCGGAGGTTTCGCGTTTGGTGCCACTTCAACAAGGTCCAGTTCTTTCTCCTCAGCAGCTAATAACGCTCTTTCAATAGGGACTACTCCGAGCTGTTTTTTGTTTTCATCAATCAATCTTACTTCCTTGGCTGTTATCATTTCATTCGTCCTGTGAGGCTTTCTCTCCATTCTCCTTGGATAAAACTTAGGTTGTACGATGATAATCCTCCTTTAAAGAGTGATTTCTAAATCCCTATTTTTATTTAAATCTAACATTTTTTCAAGAAGCTCTTTGAAATTAAACTGGCCCTTGTCTCCTTCAGTATGGATCCGAACAGATACACTCTCCTGCTCGACCTCCTTATCACCCACCACAAGGATTATGGGAATCTTGTTTTTCTCGGCATCTCTGATCTTGTATCCCACTTTCTCTCTCCTTGTATCCACTTCGGTTCTTATCTCTTTCTCCCTCATCTCCTGATAGAGATGATGCGCATACTCATTGTGCCTGTCAGCAATCGGGATTATCATGGCCTGGACAGGAGCAAGCCAGAAAGGAAAGTTTCCGTTATAATGCTCTATCAAAATCCCAAAAAACCTCTCCAAGGAACCAAGCAGGGCTCGGTGGATCATAAAAGGACGGTGAAATTCACCATCTTCTCCTACATAGGTCAAATCAAATTTTTCTGATAGGTTAAAGTCCAGTTGAATGGTCGTACACTGCCAAGACCTTTTCAGTGCATCCTTGATTTTTATGTCTATTTTAGGGCCGTAAAAAACCCCTTCCCCTTCATCCACGCTAAAATCAATCTTCTCCGCTTTCAGAGCTTTTTCTAGTGCATCCGTTGCTTCACCCCAGTCTTTCACAGAACCACTGAATTTTTCAGGACGGGTTGAAAGGAAAACATCAAAGTCTTCAAATCCAAATGTCTTCAGAATCCTCAGAGCCATGGAAATAGTCCTTCTGATTTCTTCTTCAAGCTGGTCAGAACGGCAAAAAATATGGGCGTCATCCTGGGTGAATCCCCTGACTCTGAGCAGACCGTGTAAAACCCCTCCCCGTTCATATCTATAGACCGTTCCCAGTTCAGCCCATCTTAATGGGAGCTCCCGGTAGCTCCTCTGGGTTGATTGATAGACCATTATATGAAAAGGACAGTTCATGGGTTTTAACTGGTATTCAACACTGTCACTGATCAACGGCGGATAGAGAGCATCGTAAAATTCAGTGTGACCGCTTGTTTTCCAAACATCTAGCTTGGCAATATGAGGAGAGTAAATAAGGCCATATCCTTCCTTAAAATGTTCTTTGCGCCAGAAATCTTCTATAACTGCTCTGGATGCCGAACCCCTAGGATGCCATAAGATCAAACCTCCTCCCAGTTGTTCATTGGTGCTGTAAAGGCCCAGTTCCGGTCCCAGTTTCCTGTGGTCACGTTTTCTGGCTTCTTCCTGCATATAAAGAAAATCTTTAAGCTCTTTTTGCTTAAAAAAGACCGTACCATAAATCCTCTGAAGCTGCCGGCCGCTTTCATCCCCTTTCCAGTAGGCACCTGAAACAGAAAGCAGCTTAAAATGTTTTATGGCCCCGGTAGAAGGCACATGGGGACCCAGGCAAAAATCCACAAAATCTCCCTGCCGGTAGCAGGAAACCTTTTCACCGCCCTTTTCCTCTACCAACTCAACCTTCAAATCCTGATTCAAATCCTTAAAAAGTTTAATGGCTTCTTCCTTTGAGCATTCAAGTCTTTCCAGAGGGATGTCCTGATCTGAAATCTCTCTCATTCTCTTTTCTATTGATATCAAATCTTCTTGGGTAAACGGTTCGTCCCTTAAAAAATCATAATAAAAGCCATCTTCAACAGCTGGCCCTACTCCGGTTTTAGTCCCGTGAAAAAGGTCAAGCACAGCATGAGCCAAAAGGTGAGCAGCGCTGTGTCTTAAAGTATCCAGACTGAAATCGAGTCCTTTATTCTTGTTTTTATGCATTTATCACAATCCATTTGGTATGTTTCTTTTTTTATTTGTGCCGACTTAACCCCCAAAGAAGAGGATAGATTTTTCAATTTGTTTTGAATGTTTTTATGTAACAAAAAAAATCAATCTTCATCCTAAGGTTAAGCAAACTTTACATTTTAATTTACTGTAAATCAACATCTGTTTTTCTCAAATGGTAGGCGCGGAGGGTATCGAACCCTCGACCTCTTCCGCGTCAAGGAAGCACTCTCCCACTGAGCTACGCGCCTCTTTCTTTACTCACAAGCCTATATATATTAAAGGTTTGAATTGACTCTGTCAATAAAAATAGGACACAAGAAAGCTCAGAGACTTATTACCTCTGCTCTCATGTCCTTTAGAGAAAGGAGTCCCACCGACGGCCTCCCCGTAAGCCACCCCCCTGTTTCACCGGGATTTATCACAAGGGTGCCTTTTTCTTTCCTTATATCCGCTTTGTGTGTGTGTCCGTATATGATGACGTCATAATCACCGCTAGCCGTATAGTTTTTGATATTAAAATGAGTATGGGTCACTAAAAAGCTCACTCCTTTATGGGAAAACCTGAACGGTTCTTCACAAAGCGTTCCAAGTGATTTAAATACTTTTTTCAGACCCTGTCTTTCCCCATCACAATTTCCGAAAACAGCCTTTACAGGGCATGCGAGTCCTTTTAATTCCCCAGCTGCAAACGGAGCTATAAAATCACCGGCATGGATCACCAGTTCACACCCCGCATTGTTAAAAAACAACACCGCCTGCTTTATTGCATCGCAGTTATCATGAGAATCTGACATTATGCCTATCATTTACTTCTCCTTCCCTCCTTTATGTTAACCTGGATTCATCAAGAGTCAACCCCCCTCCCGGACCTCACCAGCCGGTCTGGTTCGAACAACGATTGACAGCCTGGGTAAAATTCATGCCGCCTTTATGCCGAGCACCGCACAGCCAGCAAATAGGTTTTCCACTGTGCTCATCCCGATTAGCCTATCATCTCCCCGGTCTTGATGCTGAAAATATGGAAATTTTTGACACTTCATCCAGCGGTTCACTTTCGTTCATCTCCTCTACCCATACCTGTCCTTTATCAGTAATATGTGAGGTTACCCGGGCTATAAACTCCAGGTATGTTAGACATCCACCAATATCTGATAAGAGGATATCTTCTTATGATGGTGATGATGTTACATTTTTGTGGGACCATCCCAGTACAAATGTAAGGCACTATGTAACCCTGCAGGCAATAGAGTTCATCTATCGCGTAGTGATCCATCTCCCTGAACCAGGATTCAAGATGATAGTACCATATGGGCTGTATTCTCCTAAATATGTTAACAAACCGACTGTCCAGGCGATATTCACGATATTAGGCAAAGTTGTCGATCCAAAGAAACTGACTTGACGGGAATCCATAATGATCTTTACAGGACGGGATCCATTGGCTTGTAGCTGTTGTGCGAGGGAGATAATCGAAGTATGTATCGTCTATAAACGAAGGGATAAGTTGAAAGTGAAATATCATCTTATGTTAAATGATCTCTCAGCTATCGGATACCCTGATGAGAATTGATATGCCCGCAAACTTGGTTAGTTTGCCCCGGAAGGGCTTTTTTTATTTTAACATCTGTTTTATATCCCCTTCTGGCTCCCCAATAAGTTTTAAATCATATTTCTCTTTTAAAACATTTAGAATGTCTTCGTTCACCCATGCAGGTAGAATTGGCCCTATGTATATCCCTTTTATGCCAAGAGCGAGCAAACTCCAGAGAACCGCCACGGCTTTTTGCTCCATCCAGCTTAATACCAATGTCAGTGGCAGCTCATTCACCCCCACATCGAACACTTCAGAAAGAGCTAAAACAATATCTATGGCAACAATGGAGTCATTGCACTGACCAAGGTCGATCAATCTTGGGACCCCATCAATGTCGCCAAGGTCCAGATCGTTGAATCTGAATTTACCGCAGCCGAGGGTTAGGATGATCGTATCCATTGATAACTTTTGTGCAAACTCACGATAGTATTCCATTTTTTTATTCGGAGAATCACAGCCTCCGATGAGGAAGAAATGCCGTATCTTGCCATTTTCCACCAGCGCCTTGATTTTGTCTTTCAGCGAGAGAACCACAGACTTGGAAAACCCTGTTGTCAGCGTCACCACGCCAGGCTCGTTATCAAGCTCCGGCAGCGCTTTCGCCTTTTCTATCACGGGGGTATAATCATACCCGGAGATATGCTTCACACCAGGCAGTTTTGCAGGTCCTGTAGTAAACATTCTATCCTTATAATCATCCTTGGGCGGCACAACGCAGTTCGAAGTTCCAAGAATTGCCACTGGATACTTGGAAAATAATTTTTTCTGATCTCTCCAAGATATTCCCAGATTGCCTACCAGATGCTTGTACTTTTTCAGACCTGGGTATCCGTGTGCAGGTAAAAGTTCTGAATGTGTATAGACGTTTATACCTGTGCCCTCCATTTGTTTAAGCAGTTCTTCCAGTGCCTTTAGGCCATGCCCGGTAGCAATAATCCCTTTTCCTTTGACAGTCCCTGTCCGTACTTCTGTAGGCTCCGGTTCTCCGTAAGTTTCGATGTGTGCTTTTTTTAGAAGTTTCATTGTCTTCACATTCATCTCTCCACCCTCAATTGCAAGTCGGACAAAATCTTCTGCATCAAAGTTCACATTAGTGAAAGTAGAATAAAAGACCCTCTCTAAAAATGCATCTATTTCCGTATCGGTATATCCAAGTTCCCTGGCATGATAGAGATAGGCAGCCATCCCCTTCGTGGCAATTAACAAATTGTCCTGCAAACGGGCAACTGTGGGCTCTTTTCCGCAGACTCCTCTTTTAGTGCAACCAGTCCCCCTTACGGTCTGGGAACACTGGTAGCAAAACATATCTAAGCTTTCTTTGTCAGCCATTTTCATTCCTCCTTTTATAAAACGTTCTTACATTTGGGTTCTTCTCGCCAAATTTTTCAACCAGTTCCCTCAAAACATCTTCTCGTGACTTGCCCTTCTTTTCCAATCTTTTTATCAACTGATAAGCACCAAACAGTGGTGAAGGACCAATCTCCGAGCTAAACGTGCCGATGCCCTCGTTCCAGACAAGCATCGAAAAAAGTTCATCCAGTTCATCAATAGTCAATCCAATGGCGTATGCCTTTATCATCTCGCGGGTCGCCTGACGAAAACGACTCAAAAGATTCCTTTTTATTTTCCCATTCTTTCCCCATTTTTTTCACCTTCTTTCTGTTTTTTTGTCTCTTTCCTCATCCATTTTATCCCTCATTTTTCACGATATTGAGTTCTTTGTGTTTATTCGAAATTTCATCCGCTAATTTATCCAGTTCTTTGAAATCATTTTCTTTTGGATACCCTTTAACCAGAACTGGTTCTATGATCTCTACCTTAAGATTTGGGATCATTTCTGCAATTTGTTCTATCGCTTTGCTACCCCAACCATAGGATGCTATTACCGACACAAATTTAGCCTTGGGTCTTAAAAGGTTTGCTAATTTTACAGCGTATGTAACGTTTGGATGAGGTCCAACTTGGACCGTTGGTGTTCCTATGACTATGGTTGCTGCATCGACTAAGGTTATGGCGAGTTTGCCTATGTCCGTTACAGCCAAGTCAAATATATGTACCTTAACACCTCTTTTTGATAATGCCGTAACAAGATGCTGGACCATCTTTTCAGTACTGCCGTGCATTGAGATGTATGGTATGACAACAATGTTTTTTGGAGTATCAGAGATCCAATCCTCATATGCATTGATTATGAAATCCGGTTTATTATATATTGGACCATGGCTGGGTGCGATCATATCTAGTTCATATTCACTTATTTTTTCCATATTCTTCTTGATAATATTTCTAAATGGCATCATAATCTCGGCAAAATATCTCTTCGCTGCTTCATATACCTGACCTTCATCTGTAACATACATATCGGTAGTGGCAATATGTGAGCCGAAAAAATCACACGTAAACAGAATCTTATCTTCCTTGAGATACGAAACCATCGTTTCCGGCCAATGAACCCAAGGAGTATATATGAACTCTAATGTTTTATCCCCCAAAGACAGTTCTTCCCCATCTTCTACAATAACCACTTTTTCCTCCGGTACGCATAGATGATCAACGATCATACCTTTTCCTTTTGAAGAGGTTATAACCTTTGCCTTGGGATATTTTTCTAAGACATGTGGAATCATTCCGGAATGGTCTTGTTCTGCATGGTGGGATACAATAAAATCAACATTTTCAATGCTCTCCAACTGAGACAGCAAAGCATCAGCCAAATCAGGGTCAACCGTATCCAATAAAACAGTTTTCTCGCTTCCCTTGATCAAATATGCATTATAACTTGTGCCATCCGGTAGAGGAATTAGCGAATCGAATAATCGCCTGTTCCAATCAATAGCCGCGACCAAATAAACATTTGGTTTTAATTGTCTTAACACGCTCATTTTACTCCTCCTTTTTTATTTCATTATCGACCGCATCCCAATATGCAGGAGCAGTTTTCTGTGAAAATCCACCTTTTACTTTATGATAATATTCATATGTCATGGGTTTACCATCAGATAGTTTCTCTGCATCTTCAATCCCACCAATAAATATCATATGTGTCCCAGCATCAATGCTATCTATTAACTTCATCACCTATCATACACATAAAAAACAATACCAGTCAAAAAATAAATTCCCAAAAAGAAAGAATCATATAAAATGAGATCAAAAGATGCATAGAAAAAACAGAGATCCCCCTAGAGGGTATAAAGGGATCTTCATCATCAATGTCGCTTCAGCCACACCTGAATTTCATGAGGGGATAGAATAACCGGGATTATTGCATTAAATGCAACGGTATATTAAAATAAGTGATTCTTTTAAAACAATAAACAAGGAGAAAAATATGAAAAAAGCAATCATAATGGGAGCAGCCGGAAGAGACTTCCATAATTTTAACGTTTATTTAAGAGACAATAAAAGCTACGAGGTCATTGCATTCACTGCAACTCAAATCCCTGATATAGAGGGAAGAAAGTATCCTCCTGAACTCTCAGGAAAACTCTACCCAAGCGGAATCCCGATATACTCTGAGGACAGACTCACTGAACTCATCAAGGAGAACAGCGTGAACGAAGTCTTTTTCTCCTACAGCGATGTGCCTTATGAATATGTGATGCACAAGGCTTCTCAGGTGCAGGCAGCCGGGGCCAGTTTCTCTCTTCTAGGGCCTAGAGAAACCATGATAAAAAGCAAGCGCCCGCTCATCTCTGTCTGTGCGGTCAGAACAGGCTGCGGAAAAAGCCAGACATCCAGAAAAATCGCCAAGCTTCTCAAAGAAAAAGGGGAAAAAGTCGCTGTCATACGCCATCCCATGCCTTACGGAGATCTGGCCAAACAGGCCGTCCAAAGATTTGCCACCTATGAAGATATGATAAAGCATGACTGCACAATCGAAGAGATGGAAGAATATGAGCCCCATATAAAAGAAGGGATATTGGTGTATGCAGGAGTCGATTATGGAGAAATATTAAAAAGAGCAGAAGAAGAGGCAGATGTTATTTTATGGGACGGAGGAAATAATGATATTCCCTTTTACCTGCCTGACACAGCCATAGTAATCGTAGACCCTCACAGACCCGGGCATGAACTCCTCTATTATCCTGGGGAGACAAATTTCAGGCTTGCTGATGTCATTGTCATAAATAAGATGGATACAGCTAAAAAAGAAAACGTCGATATAATCCTGACAAATATAAAAAAATACAATCCGAACGCAAAGATAATCAAAGCAAACTCAGTGATCAAAGTCAAAAAGCCGCAGGAAATTTCAGGTAAAAAAGTACTGGTAATTGAAGACGGACCCACCCTGACACATGGGGAAATGAAATATGGTGCCGGGATAGTGGCAGCTGAAAAATACGGCGCCGCAGACATCATTGATCCCAGGCCTTTCGCCGTAGGAAGCATAAAAACAACCTATCAAAAGTACTCCCATTTAGACAGAGTCCTGCCGGCCATGGGTTATGGAAAAAAACAGATCGAGGAATTAGCACAGACCATAGACAACAGCCAGTGTGACCTGGTCGTGAGCGGAACTCCCATAGACCTGGGAAAACTCATAGAAACAAACAAGAAAATACTCAATGTCTCTTATGATCTGGAAGAAATAGGATCTCCAAACCTAAAAGAAATCCTCAAAAATTACTGATGAAAAGAAAAATCGCACTCATAGCGTTTGGCGGCAACGCGATTCTGCCGAAAGGCCAGCAGGGGCTTCAATCTGAACAGATGAAAAACGCACAAAAAGCCGCCCGGCTTGTCATTCATATCGTCAAAAAAGGGTATGACCCGATCATTGTTCACGGAAATGGGCCCCAAGTCGGCAATCTCTTGATCCAGATGGAGGAGTCCATAAATAAAGTGCCTCCTTTTTCTCTGGAAGTATGCGATGCCATGACTGAAGGAAGCATGGGTTTTATACTTGAAAAAGCCATAATCAATGAACTTCGAAAAAATTCAATAGACAAGCATGTTGCCACACTCATCACTCAAGTAGTGGTTGACAAAGAGGATAAGGCCTTTGATAATCCGACCAAACCAGTGGGCCCGTTTTATTCGAAATACAGAGCCCAGATGCTTAAACGCCAGAAAAAATGGGACATGATGGAAGATGCCGGCCGTGGATACCGGAAAGTCGTTCCGTCACCAAGGCCTATAGACATAGTCCCTAAAAAAATCCTTTATGACCTGGTCCACTCAGGAAAAATCGTTATCGCTTCCGGAGGAGGCGGGATTCCGGTCATCATTAACGGAAGGGGCCTGTTCCAAGGAGTAGAGGCTGTTATTGATAAAGATTTCGCTTCAAGCCTCATTGCAAGAGAAGTCAGTGCAGATCTTTTTATCATCCTTACGAATACGAAATGCGTGTATCTGAACTTCGGCACTCCCAATGAAAAAGCAATCAAAAAAATGACATCCCAGCAGGCACAGAAATATTTACAAGAGGGCCAGTTTCCACCCGGCTCAATGGGTCCAAAAATCGAAGCGGCTATTGAATATATAAACAGCGGCGGTGAAAAGGTGATCATCACCTCGGCCAATCATCTCAAAGCAGCTCTGATCAACCGTTCAGGAACGACCATCACACAGTCTCCTTAGGGGGGAGAAAATGATTAAAAATCTCATTTCCTTAGATGAAATTTCTGCATATCAATTTAGTGAGATGCTTGACCTTACACTTGAGATAAAAAAGAAGCCCAGGCTTTTCAAAAACAGCCTTTCCGGATTCATTATTGCCGGTGCGTTTCAAAATCCGTATTTCCATCCCAATGTGAGTTTCCAGGTCGCTGTCTCCTCACTTAAGGGAGAAGCGGTCTTATTCAACTATTCAGATCTGCAGGCCAGAAATAAAAGACTATCTCAAGTTTCCTGCAGATGCCTGGAACGCTGGGCGGATGGAGTTGTTATAGAGACAAAAAACCATGAACATATTGCTGAGCTTGAGAAAACGGTCCGCATCCCCATAATAAACGCGGGTTCAGAAAAATTCTCTCCCTGCCAGGCCTTGGCAGACTTTTTCACCATAAAGGAACACTGCAGAGATCTGACAAATATCAAACTAGCTTTTATTGGAAACAAAAAAAATATATGCCACAGCCTGCTTTTAGCTGCAGCCACAGCAGGAACACATATACATATTGCTGTCCCCCGGAAAAGCAAACTCGGGCAGGACGTCATTGATGCTGCTGAGGTTAAAGGAAAACACACACAATTTAATTACATGATAACAGAAAATCCACAAGAGGCCGCCCTAAACGCTGACATAGTGTATTACTCATATATCCCTTCAAGCTCTTCTCCGAGAATTGAAAAAGATTTTTTATTTAAAGACTCCCTGTTTTCCTCCTCCAAAAAAGACGCTCTTTTTATGTTCAGCATCCCTTCCCCAGAACCCGAAGAAGATTTGTTCAAAAAAATCCAATCGGGCAAATCATTAATTTTCAGTCAAGCTGATAATAGACTTCATATTACGAAAGCTATTATGGTATCATTAATAAGAAACAAGGAAAGAGAAATATAAAAATGGCCAAGTCAAGTGAAAACACAAAAGTATTAAAAGCTGATCTCGACTTTATACAGGAAAAGCTTGCCAAACAAGACCATGTCCCTACTCTGGCCGAGCTTACAGAAATGCTTGCCTACAAAAAAAATGCACGGCTGCTTAACCAGGAAGTATTGAAATACGACCCTGCATGCACATATGAAACGAATAACCTGATCTGTAAAGAATACAACGAGCCTCTCATTATAAGCAGCAAAGAAAAAAAACACTTCACAGGTAAAATCGTACTCAAAGTCATTAATAAAATACGCTATCCCGATTACAACTGTGAAATGCTTGAAGTAGATTATACCGGAGGGGGACTATTCCGTAAGCATATTGATTATATGAAAAGAAAAAAGACACAGGTCCTCCTTCCCGCAGCCGCGGAGGGCTCGCATAAAACCCCTGAGGTCATAAACAAAGAAGAAGACCCAAGACTTCACAAACTTCCCATGACAGAAAAAGACTTGAAAACCTTGGGAGTCAACCTGAGAAAATCCATTTCAAAATCTGATGCGTTTTTTGGTTGGAACGAACACTGGCAACTATCCAAAAAAAGAATATCCATTCCTGAGAATAAAATAAAAAAAATTGAGAAATATTTTAAAGAACAAAAACAACCTGCCTCCACAAAAGAATTGATTGAAAAATTTTTCAACGTAAAACCAGAGGATGACAAATTTGATATATACTGCTTGAGTTTAAATTTTACATTAAACAAAAAACACAAGAATACCTTTATCTGCGTTTATCCTAAAGACCAGGGGAGATGGTTTCACAAGGAAATACTCAACTCATTTTTAAAAGGGAAGCCTCTTTCCGTTGATAAAGCAGAACTCCCTCAGCTGGACGAGAAACAATATGAATCCATTAGGGAAAAGGAAAATAAATTCCCTCTTAAAATCTATATTTCCTGGAGAGAAGTTTTATCAGGCGGGATTGAAATGCCCCCTGAACTAAAAAGAGAGCTTGCCGACACAAGAGAATACACATTCAAAGATGAGGAAGATGGAGACGAAACCACTGCTTTCTACTACCCTTCTCTGAACATATTCCTTGGACTGGATAAATTCTATAAAAAGCACAATATTCCCCAGGGAGCCAGCCTGACAATAAAGAAAACAGACTCAAACCAAATGAGCTTTCGCCTGAAGAAATCAAAAAAGAAATTGATGCTCCCTTATCTTGAATACAACTCAAAAAAAGACACTTTTTCAATTGCTGAAAAAGAAACACCGACCTATGCTCTTCCCAATAAAATAATTTTTATTGAGCACGGAACCCTTAAAAACCTGCTTGACCTTTCGGAACAGAAAAAAAACAAGGACCTAAGGGAACTCCTGATCATAGTGTTTAAAAATTTCGGGTTTGAAGGAGAAAGACAGACCCTGCATTATAAAAAAGCATTCCACTTGGTTGATGTCCTGAAGCACACCTCGCTTGCAGATATCGAAAAAACTCTCTGCCTATCACCAGAATTTGCAATGTCAGAAAAAAAGACGGGTCTGTTTTTCTATCACGAAAAAGTCAAAACCGAAAAAGAGTTAGAACTCGAAGAACCCATTGAAATCGAGGAACCGGAAGAAGAAGCAGCAGCAAAGGAAGCCCAAGATGAAGTCCTTCCCGAAATCGGAACAGTCGGTGAAATCAGCACTCCAGAGATCCATCTTGAAGAAAAAAAGAAAATAGAACCCCTTAAAAAACCCAAAGCAGTAAAGAAAAAACCCAAGAAAAAGCCCGCACCTAAACCCCCATTAAAGAAAGAAAAAAAGGAAGAAATAACTGCTGAAAAACAGCTTCCGGAAAAAAGACAGAGAAAAACAGAAAAGAAAGAAGTCGACTTTGAAAAGCCTCAACGCATAAAGAGAGGGAAAAAGAAAATCATCGAGGAACAAATAGAGCAGGAAGAATCAGAACTGGAAGCATTCTTTGCTGTCAAAACAGATAAAGAGAAAGATCTGGAAGAAGAAAAAATAGAAACTCTGAAGTCCGAACCAATAAAAGAAAAAGAATTCAAAAAAGCCTCGGAAAAACCCTTGTCAGCAGGCTTATTCGGAGAAAAATTAAAATCCGCACTGGGACAAAAGGGAAACAAAAAAACCAAAGAAAAGACAAAAGAGTCCTGATAAAACAGGATATGACAATATTTTGCCCGTCACCAACAATTTTTGTTACTATTTCTTCAGGTCCTTTCATCCCGATTCAATCCAACCGCTTCATTTTCAATCACTTGGGATATGGCATAAAAATTGCTGTCAAAAAAGCGATGAAAGTGAGGTGATGAACCATGGGACCACATAAATTTATAGACCGCCATTTTAAAACACTAGGAATCATCGGGTTGATAAGTTCGTGGCTGACAATTATCCTTATTTGGGAAGGATTTGTCACTCTTCCTTTAATCAGCTTTGTCATGACCGGAGGATTTTTCGGCCTTGCCTTTATGAGGACTCCCCCTTACTAACCTGAACTATTCATAAAAAAATGGCGACGAGAATTTTTTTGTTTTGATACCAAGGGACTGCATGCTCTTAAAAACAATGACAACTGAAATGTTTTTGTTTGTTTTTACTTTCATTTTAATCGCCATTTTTTTACAATTAATGCAAGCCGATATGAAATTCAGATATGGTCTGTGCTCCCTTCAGATTTTTAACGCCATTCTCCTTCATTTTTCTCGGCGCTTGCGTAACTCCCCCCGTCCGTGGGTCAGACATACTCAGCGTCCGGCTTCGCCGGATGCCCT
>JAGGYH010000140.1 GCA_021162615.1 Candidatus Aminicenantota bacterium | reverse complement strand
TATTTATCATTCTTACGGTGTCGATTCAAATATTGTTGCACTTAAGACTGATTTGGAGGAAGTTTTTCTTGACCTCAATCGGGCGATTCCATGTGGATTGATTGCCAACGAGCTTTTATCTAATTCAATAAAGCATGCTTTTCCTGAAGGGAAAAAAGGCGAAATTTGCATAAAGCTTTATTCTGATAAAAAGGGTATGATTACTCTTGTCGTAAGCGATGACGGCATTGGTTTCCCTGAAGATATAGATTTTCGCAAGGCCCAATCATTAGGGCTGCAGATGGTAAATGACTTAACCAGACAGATTGACGGAACAATTGAGCTTGACCGCAATGGCGGTACCTCTTTTAAGGTTGAGTTTTCAGTTAGCAAATAGCCGTCTCCTTGAAGATTTTCAAGTAAGTTTTTTTATGCATGCTGCATAACGGCAACAGAACGAAGTGCCTTTAAACACTGCCCGATGATCTGCGAAGGGAAGCACGGATATGCTCATTCCCAGGATCGGCGTGTCGTTCGCATTCTAGAATCTTCCTCCCCTATCAAAAAACAATCAATACGAATTCCCCTTTATCATCCAGTTCCTTTAGTTTTTTTTAATTTTGGGCCTAAAAATCATCGATTTAAACTGTAACTAACTGTGGAAAAGTGTCGTAATTATATGGAAATAGGGAAGATAGCCGGGTCTGTCCCCTACAAATTCTTGACAGCCGCCTTCTAATGGGTGACCCCGGAGATCTACAATCCTTTCCAGGCGGCCTGCTCCATGGCCAGGAAAGACTGGAGCTCGGGCTGGCTCATCACCGTGACCTGGTGGTCAACGCTTAATCCCTGCTTCTCTAATATGCTACGCACGCTGCCGATGAGCTGGTCTGCAATTGGAATATTGAGAGCGGGGAAGGCGAATGTGACGGTCGCATGGGTCCCCTTGATTTCTATATCTTTGACAATGCCTAGGTCGACCAGGTTTCTGTCAATGGCCGGATGCATCACCTGTGCCGCTATTTTGAGAGCATCTTCTTGCGTTATCTGAGACATCTTGACCTCCTGTTCAAAAGCTTTGCTATTATAGCACAAACGGATTTTCTAGGAAATCAGAGGTTAAAAAGGAGCTGATCGGCCCCTGCTTGAATATCAGTGTGACTCCCATTTTTTCCAGCCGGGAGATACCTCTTTTGCCGATTCTTGAAGACACAAGAATCGGGCAGTCGTTTACCAGTTTATAGACGTCGAATGTTTTTTCATGTTGAAGGGTCTTTTCATAAGGATTGCGGCGTGTTTCCACAAGCTGAGGCTTGCTGCTCAGGGAAAGGCTGTAAACCTGAAATTGTGGGGCCTGTCCGAACATCTTCTGAAAGATTATGCCGCCTGTAGAGTCGGCCGCCACAGCCACGCGCCAGGAATTCAGTGTGGCTGAAATCAAGAACAGATCGCCGAATCGTTTCCTTTTCAATATATGAAGCCCCGCTTTTTCCATCATTTCAGAGGCTTCTTCCATGGAGTAATAATATTCAGGATAGCCTGTTGAAGCGCCTTCGTGCCAATCCACAAGGAGACAGCGGCCGCCCCAGGCGAGAACAGAACGAAGCGCCTTTAAACACCGCCCGGGTTCTGTAAAATGGTGAAAAGCCCTGATGCTGTACACCACATCAAACCAGCGGCGCAGAGAGCCTACTTCTTCGGCGGTTTTCTTATAGAGCCTCGGGTTATCCTGCGGGGCTTCATGGGCAAAGGGATCGATTCCAACGCCTTCAGCCTGATATTGTTTTGTGAGCTTCTTTAGAAAGTCCCCGGATCCGGCACCGATTTCAAGCAGCCGGTGAGGCTTTGTTTGAAGGCTCTCCAACTCATTTTCGACAATGCTGAAAGCGTCCATATTGAGAGGATATTTTAGTCAAACAGCGTGAAAAAATCAAAAAAATATGGAAAATATTTGCTGGTTGAGGTCTAAATCCCCGTGAAAAAGCGGTATAATGGATTTAGAACGGAGGATGAAAGATGAAACATTTCACATTGGAATATGATTGGCTGCGGCCCATACTGCCGGAAGGCATTTCCGTGCCGTCGAGTACGATAATCAGCGGGCCGGGCGGCTCGGGGAAGCCTCTGATTGCCGGGATGTTTCTTGCTTCCTGGCTCAAGCAGGACAGCTCTCTCATTTATCTTTTAATCAATTCCGGAAGAGAGTATGCCGAAAAAGTATTTGCTTCCTGCGGAGTTGACGGAAGCACTTATAAAGATCGGATTGTCTACATTGATTTTGATCCGCAGGCCGAAGGCATTGCTGAGGACAAGGGTGATTATCTGAAGGCCAATCTGCTGAAGCCCGATATTTGGGCCGAAGCAGTCCAAAAGGCAGAGGAACGCCTGGCTGAAAAGGGGAGGCCTGCGATTCTTGCGGGAGCAGCGCTGAACATTCTTTTCTTTTCACCGACCTACGGAGGACCCATTTACCAAACGATTTATAACACGGTGAAGGGCAACAAGAACTGCATGTTTTCAGTCAGCAACAATGTGTTTCAGGACAGGATGGAGCGCCTGGAGAGTGCTGCAGCCAATCTGATGTTTACCCACTCGGAAAAAGTAATGGAGCTGCATCTGGAAATTGCCCGCATGAAGGGTGTTGAATTTTCTAAAAGGGATATTGTTGTCCCCTTGGACGAGGAAAAGCTGATTCATATGCGTTCTGAAGCGGATAGAATACGCAAACATCTCATTCCCATGATCCGCAAGATATAGCGGCTGCGTCGGGCGGCTGCCTGGCGGCATGGAGATTCGGGTTTTCTCTTGACATGGGATCTGAATATGCAAAATAATAATTTTTTATCCTTTCTTCAAGGAGAAGACAATGAATATCAAACCTCTTCCGATTTCTAAAGAATCGCCCATCGATAAGGGATTTATGACCTATCTTTTCGGCTACGGGACGGAGATCACCATAGGAGTTTACATGTGGGTGATCCAGGGAGCGGGAAAGCATATTGTCGTTGATACCGGCGCTTCGGGGGAACTGATTCGGAGCACGGGTTTTCCGGGAATCGACTTCCAGACGCAGGAAGAAGCGCTTGGGAAAATAGGCCTCACACCGGATGACATTGACATCGTTATCCTGACTCACCTTCACAAAGATCACGCCAGTGACATCTCCAAATTCAAAAATGCGGTTTTTTTCATTCAAAAAGATGAGCTGGATTACGCGCGGAATCCTCACCCGACTCAGGCGGGGTGGTTTGTTGTTCCCCCCGAGGGGACAAAATTGGAGATTATTGATGGGGATGCCGCTGTTGAACCGGGGCTTGAAATCATCGAAACGCCCGGGCATACGCCGGGAACGCAAAGCGTCCTGATCGATACCGATAAAGGGAAAGCCTGCATCAGCGGCCTTTGCACCATAGAGGAGAATTTTGATCCACCGGAGGCATTGAAAAAAATGGGCGTGCAGGCCATAGCTCCCGGAATCCACATCGATGCCCTCCAGGCGTTTGATTCCGTCCAGCGGATTCAGAAAGCCGCCGATATCATTATCGCTCCTCACGATATCAAATATTTTGACGGAAACACCCTGCCCGGGTGAGGTGAAGAATGAAAACGGATGAAAAAGAGGTATCCGTCCGGGCGGATGTCGAGAAAAACCGTTTGTATACGACATTGAAGGGAGTTCTGACTGAAAAGGATATCGCCGCACTGCACGATGATCTGCGAAGGGAAGCCGGGAAATTAAAGCCCGGTTACATTGCGATATCCGATGTGAGAGAATACAATCCCAGCGGCGAAGGCATGAATAAAATTATAAGCAAAACCATGGAGGCCGCCGTAGAAACCGGGGTGGGAAAGGTCATCAGAATCGTTTCCGGGGAGGGAGGGGTGGATATGCAAAACATCTCAAAATCAGAGCATGGCTATGAAGCAGTGATATGCCGATCCCCTTCCGAAGCTGAAAAGGAAGCCGATATTTTATTTGGGGACAGGACTGGAACAAACCATGGATCTGTTATATCCCTCTCTTAGACATGGCATGGTACCGATCGTTTTCTGGGGCACCTTTGTGTGCCAGGGGCATCCTTGTGCCTTGATCCCTATGGGTGTCTGGAGCAGAACTTACTGCATCCTCTTATCACGAAATATCGGGCACATCCGAGTTTCCAAGATTAACTCACATATTTACTGTACTGATAATATAATTATTATGAATGATTTTGTCTATCCTCTTGACAGCCGCCTTCTAATGGGCATCCCCCTAAAAAGCTAAAAATAGCTGGCAGCCAGCGCGATCAGAAATTGACCGATGTAATAAAATACCAAACTGATGCGGTTGTATCTCCATGTTTTCCAGAACTTAGTGGCCGCCAGAATCACATCTGAAAAGTAGAACAAAAGGACGCCGGATGCGATCATCCATGCCTGAGCCGGATTAAATTCGGGGCTGGCCCATGCCGAGAAGGCCCGGTTCACCGTAAAGGAAATGACCACGATGTATCCGATGACCGGTCCCTTCATTGATCCCAGATTGGGCCGGATCAGCATGTAAAAGCCTGCGCCGGCAGCCATCAGGATCAGTGCCGAAACAAGATCCCACAGCGTAAATCTCCCTAGAGTCAGAAAAACAGCTGCATAAACAATATGAGCTGCCAGAAAAAAAACCAGTCCTGCTAAAAAAGCCTTCCTCTTCTCCTGAAACATCAGGGCGATATCCCCAGCAAAGGAAAATATGAGCCCCAGGAGCACGCCCAAGGTATAGGTTCTATTCCATGATGGCTGCTGAAGAGACATAAGAGCTGCAGAAATCACCAGCATTGTGGAGATGGGCTTTAAGATGTAAAACTGCCATCTTCGTTTCATAAACTCGGCCCTGATCAAAAAAAACACAGAGATGGCCAGGGCAAAAAATAAATAAAGCAGCGTTAATGGGGATATGTTCATTTTAAAAAACACGTAAAAGCGCTGGGTTTTTTGATTTCATATCTATCAGCCAAAGTTGACCCTATTTCCCCCTGATTTCATCAAATTATTGCCTTTTGAATGCTTCGCTTCTCTTGCCTATCATATAAAAAAAAGACAAATCCAGTCAATTGGAAAGTTGAGTTGAGAAATTCATCTTTCTTGTTTCCCAAATTTATGTGGCCTGGGTCTCTGCAGGATATCCCACTGTCTGAGCAAAAAGAACCCGCTGTTCCGGGCGAAGATTATGAGAGCCAGAAGTGTGTTTAAAAAAGTCGTGCGTTTCATAATCCCTCCTTTTTGGTATTTAAAAAAACTTTACTGCCATATTTCCCTTCTTTACAAGCTCAGCCCATTATGAGAGTGTAAAGCAATTCTGGTTGACCGGGCCTGCTTATTTTATTTCATGTGCGCTTGTCCGAATATGGGGACCGTTGTCCTCAGTATCAGACATAAACAAGTAGGCCTTTGTTTTTTCTCAGGGGAATGAAATGGGTCTCCAGCATCTAACCACTGACACGAGAGTTTGTGACGATTATGATTATGATGACGAACGGATAGCCAGCACGAATCATCTGCTCTCCACTGTGCTGAGCTATGGGTTGGGTGGTGGTCTTGTGTTGGATCTTGTCCACTTTCTAGGACCGAGGAAAAAAATTCGTTCTTCTGTTATGCTGGATATAGGGATCCGATATATCCAGGGAGGAGTTGCGGATTATCTGATGCCGGGTGATATCGAAATTGTTGGGAATAATGTGAATTATTTCGTGAGCCGATCCCGTACGGATATGCTCATTCCCAGGATCAGCGTGTCGTTCGCATTCTAGAATCCTCCTCCCCTATCAAAAAACAATCAATACGAATTCCCCTTTATCATCCAGTTCCTTTAGTTTCTTTTAATTTTGGGCCTAAAAATCATCGATTTAAACTGTAACTAACTGTGGAAAAGTGTCGTAATTATATGGAAATAGGGAAGATAGCCGGGTCTGTCCCCTATAAATAAGCTTTTAAAAACAATCAATCGCTGTAGGGGTAAGTGTAGTATTTACCTGACACCAAACTCGGATAACCCATGGAAGTAAGAGCCTTGCCATCTGAAGCCCTCTTCCAGACAAGAGTATGCGTTCCTGGGTTTTGTTCGTAATATTCAGTAATTTCTCCGGGTGCTAGATTCCCCCCCATGCTTACACCGTCCCAGACAGCCATAACCGTTTTTGTAGCTGAATCGTTTCGGAAACGGACATAGGCTGAATTACTGACTAAATCTTCGATGCAACCATTTAAAAAAAACAAAAAAACAACAAGGACCAACAAAAACTTGATGCTCTTTCTCATTGCCAGCATCCTCCCAAAAAATATTTATTTTTTAAGGGTGAGTAGACCAGGGAGTTTCACCCCAGCCCTTCGCAGAACGGTACGTGAACCTCTCGACTCATACCTCTCCCGCCATCCAAATCTCATGGCACACAATAAGAATCTGCTTTTTCTGTTGATGGTGATTTTCACTCAATTCCATCAAATTTCCAAGCGATTCTATCAACCATGATACACAAAAAAAACTCATCCAGTCAACAAAAACCCACCAGAGGCGAGAGAATATCATAAAATGAGGATTAGTAAGGCTCAGAAAAGACAGAGATCTTCCTTGTCCTTGATTCAGGAGTCTAGAGTTTCACATATATTCTGATTGTTCCTCAGCCGCTATTCGGAGCTGAGCCTGAGGAGACGGGGGCCGTTCAGCCTTAAAAGTCAGTTTAAGGTGTTTGATGATCTTGTCTATGACTTTATGATCTTCAACAATAAGGGGATACAAATGAAAATATTCCAAAGGAAAAAATATAGAATATTTTTAATACCTAAAAAGATCAGTAATATAGGGTGGTACCTTATGGAGCGTCCCCTATAACTTCGTCCAATTCTCGACTTTTAGTCTTGGAACTCTATTGAATTCCTTTTCATTGTTTGTAACAAGAATACAACCTAAGGAAAGGGCATGCGCAGCAATAAAAGTATCCAGCGCTCCAATTGGAGTGCCCTGCTTTTCCAACTGAAATCTGATATCTCCATAATATTGAGCTGCTTTGTGATCATAAGCAAGGATCTCCAATGGAGCTGCGAATTGAACGAGCGCCAGGTGATTTTGTTCTGGCTTCAAACTTTTCATTACACCATAGAAGAGTTCGCTCAAAGTTACGGAAGAGATACCTATTTTCGAAATTCGGGTTTTCTGAAATCTTTTTATAACATGCGCAGGTTTTCTCTTTATGATATAGATGCAAATATTTGTATCAAGCATGTACATCATTAAAGATTTTCCCTCGTATCCAGAGAGGATTGTTTCCGGCTTTTCATAAAATCATCTGTAAATTGATCAAGACTATTGACCAGGGTTGACCAGGGTGCATCTTTCGGAATAAGGATGACTATGTTTCCGATTTTTTTAATGAAAACATCATCTCCGGGCATCCGGAATTCTTTGGGCAGTCTAACAGCCTGGCTTCTTCCGTTTGTGAATATTTTTGCGGTTTGCAAGAGAAGCCTCCTTTATGATATATATCATAGTATATATCAATTAAAGATTTCTGTAAAGGAATATACGTAGCTGTACACTTAGACAAGTAGACGTAAAAATTCGTTATCTTTTCTCAATGATCTCACAATGATATGATGGGGCTCTGGGTGTTTTAGGAGCTATCGAATGTGTCCAGGTGATCAATGAAAACAATATCAGGACCCTTCATCCTTTGGAAGTGGCGGTGTTTACAGATGAAGTAAGAATACACAACTCTCCAGGATTGTGCCAATGGAGTCAATGTTCTGCTTCATTCCGTGTTAAAGATCGATAAAAAGCTGGATAGACTATCTGAGTTTTGATGTTTTAATAGGGGGACAGGCCCGGAGAATTTACTTTAATCAATAAGCTAGGTCGGTTCCTCACTCCACAACAAAATCAAAAGACTGTTCCAAAAAAGAGTTCTTGTACTTATCTTTTATGGTGAATTTAAAGGTGTATTTTCCGGGAGGGATATCTGTGACGCGGTTCGTTATATAAAACGGGATGACCGGGCTGACAAAGCCCTTTTGATATTCCACCCAGTTGTTTTGCTGGAAGATGATGTCTCCCGTCTCATTAATAATAGACGCATCTTCAGATACCCAGATTTTATATTCGCTTCCTTCTTTTTTGATCTGATATCCGGCAGGCTCAATATAAAGAAGGAACGGCTCACCGGATTTTAATGTGTTTCTTTCCCTCTTCTCATAATCCCTGTATCCAATGATCTCTGTGCAGAGAAACAGTTGGCTCACGCTTAGCTTCTCGCTGCTTTTGATCATCATCATAGCTTCAGCCAGTAAGGAGACCGCCTGGTTCGTATCTCCTTTTTTCAGCATATCCAGTGCATCTAAAATGGTCTTCTCTATCTCTTCCTGCTGACCGAATGAGCTGCCATCAAGGCTTTCGGAAACCAGCTCTGCCTTTAACAAACAAGGAAGCATGGCTAATGATATAACCAATCCAAAAACCAAGAGTCCCCTTTTCATATTTATCCTCCTTATTCTTAATTATTATAAACAGGACCTTTGTACAGCATTTAGGATATAAACTGAATAAAAAAGAGTCAATAAATTCATTTCTTTAACTATTGGTTTCTGATATATTATATATCATAATAACTTTTTATTAGGAGGTATTTATGTCACACAAACATGTTTTTTCGATTTTTCTTGTTGCTTTTCTTGCCCTTTTCTTGATCGGAGGAATATCTGCCTCATCCTTTACTGCCAAAAAGATAAAATCACAAGAAGTTATACAGAATACAGATCCTGCGCTGCGCTTCGAGTGGTTCTCCAAGCACCTGGAAATGGAGGCCAACTCAGAGTTCAAAGACCTTAAGTGGTGGCACATCGGTCCCACGAACATAAGCGGCCGGTGTACGGACGTTGCTGTAGTAACACCCAAAGGGAAAAATTACACCATCTATGTGGCCACAGCCTCGGGCGGAGTCTGGAAAACCGTGAATGAGGGCACAACCTGGGAACCCATCTTTGAAAACGAGATCACCGCTTCCATAGGAGACATCGCTCTTGACCCGACAAATCCTCAGGTTCTATGGGTAGGAACCGGGGAAGCCAACATCTTCCGCAGTTCCCAAAATGGTGCGGGGATTTATAAGTCAACTGACGGGGGAAAAACCTGGAACCATATGGGCCTTGCCGACTCTTTAACAATCGCCCGTATTGTTGTCCACCCTGAGAACCCGGATACAGTCTATGTAGCAGCTGGCGGGCATGAATGGACAGATAATGAAGAAAGAGGGATCTATAAGACCACAGACGGAGGAAAAACCTGGAATAAAATATTCTATAAAGGCCCCCGTGTCGGCGGATATGACCTGGCCATGGACCCTGAGGATTCAGATACCCTGTACGCAGCCCTCTGGCAGAGAATCCGCCTCAAATGGAACGACCCCCGCAACTTTGCCGGCTATGACCAGAGCGGCATCTTCAAGACTACGGACGGAGGAAAAACCTGGAGCCCCATAAACAATGGTCTTCCCGAAGCAAAATATAGGGGACGAATCGGACTTGATATCTGTATCAGTCAGCCCAATACGCTTTATGCCCTGGTCGATAACTACGAAATCGCCAGAAAACTAACAGAAGAAGAAAAAGCTGATTCATACACAGGCGCTTTGGAAGGAATCATCAAGGGAGCCACGGTTTACCGCTCTGACGATAAAGGCGAAACCTGGCATCAAACAAGCGGACAAACAGAACAAATGAAGGCTTTCATGATGCGCCATTCCGGAACATACGGGTGGGTCTTCGGGCAAATCCGGGTCGACCCCAATGATCCCGATAGAGTTTATATCATGGGAGTTCCCCTGAGTGTTTCAACTGACGGGGGAAAGACGTTCCAAAGCATCGGGCGAAACGTCCACGGAGACCATCACGGAATGTGGATAGATCCTCAGAATTCCAACTACATCCTCAATGTCAATGACGGCGGCCTTGCTGTCTCTTATGACAAAGGCGCTAACTGGAAGAGCTTTACAGATAATCTGCCTGTGTGCCAGTTTTTCAATGTTTCTTATGATATGGCAACCCCATTCCATGTCTACGGCTCCATGCAGGACCACGGCAGTTACCGGGGAGAAGTCCTGAAAAGAACGGGCTCCGGAAGATATAGGATGGCCATGCCTGGTGCCGGAGGGAATGAGACAGAAGGATACCAAGCTGTGGAATGGGAATACGCCCCCGGCGGTGAAGGCTCCACTCATGCCATTGACCCCAACGACCCTGATATCGTGTATTCTGCCGGATTTTACGGACGCATCACACGATCCAACCTTAAGACCGGAGAGATGAAAAATATTTTTCCCCCTCAGACAAATGAAATCGATCCTCTCCGAGGCCAGTGGCTGGCTCCTATTATATTATCCCCCAGCCATCCGGAAACCGTTTATCTTGGACTTCAATACCTGTACCGCTCCCGTTTCCAGGGAGATGTTTGGGAAAGAATCAGCCCGGATCTAAGTTACGGCAACAAAGACGAACTGGGTGACATCCCTTATCAGACCATCTTTGCCATCTCCGAATCCCCATTTAATCCTGACCTTATCTACACAGGCACAGACGACGGAAAAGTGTGGGTGACCCATAACGGCGGAAGAAACTGGAAAGAAATCATGGACGGGCTTCCCTACAAAAAATGGGTCAGCCGTATCGTGGCTTCCGAACACAATCCCTCAGTAGTCTATATGACACAGAACGGAAAACGCAATGACGACTTCAAACCATATGTATGGATGTCAGACGATTTCGGACAGACATGGAAAGACATATCCTCAGGGATTCCCCTGGGACCTGTGAATGTGATCCGTGAAGACCCCATCAATGAAAACATCCTCTATGTGGGAACAGACGTCGGTGTTTATGTATCCAAAGACAAAGGAAAAACCTGGGCTGTTTTGGGCGGAAATCTACCTACTGTCTATGTGCAGGACCTCATCATTCATCCCAGAGACAACATCATTGTGGTCGCCACTCATGGACGCGGGATGTGGGCTCTTGATGCAAAAGCCGTTAACGGCGGACAGCGCCGTTTCCGCTGGATGTACTGACTTCTAAACCGATAGAGAAATACGCCTGGGGGCTCTTAAGCCCCCGGGCTTTTTTTTTAATTTTCCAGGTTAATAACCTGGTTATTCACGAGTCGAGGTTGTAGCAGATGCGAGGCGCAGGGTATGAAGCTGTGGCCCTTCACCGCGAATGCCCTGCAACAATGCAGATGCTGTGAAATCGGCTCGCCTGAAGGGTAAAATATGGTTGCGTTATAAAATTAAAGTCATTATATGAATCAATGTCATAATCATGTTCTTGATGAATAATACATAAAAACGAGTCAATCATGATAAATATGTATTGAAATGCATACATATTTTATGAATAACCAGGTTATATGTATTCTATGGTAGCCGGAGGCTTTGGAGTGATCTCATAGGCCACCCTTGTGACAGTGGGAACCTCCTCTGTTATTCTTTCAGATATTCTCCTCAATATTTTCCAGGGCACTTTGGTCGCCTCTGCTGTCATTGCATCCCGGCTTTCCACACATCTGATAATCATGATTTCTCCGAATTTTCTCTTCCCTTCTTTGACTCCGGTCCCCTTATCGCTCAGCAGCACAGCAAAGGCCTGAAATGGTTCTAAACCGGCAATTTCTTCCTCTACAATTTGAGTGGCTTTCCTCACCTTCCGAACCCTTTCTTCTGTCACTTCGCCTATAATTCTTGTGGACAAACCCGGTCCGGGGAAGGGCATCCTTTTATAAAGTTCTTTGGGAAGACCCAAGGACTTTGCCACTTCTCTCACCTGGTGTTTGAACAGCTCCTTCAAGGGCTCTATGACTCTAAAACCATACCCTTTTTCCGGATTAATACCGATCTGTTCCAGGATATTATGCTGGGTTTTGACCCCGCCTTTAGTCTCGATAATATCAGCGGCAATGGTCCCCTGAATTAGATATTTGGCTTCGCTTTTGAGCACAGATTCTCCAAACACTTCATAGAATTTATTGCGGAAAGCCTTTCTTTTATCCTCAGGATCTGTGATGCCTTTAAGCGCTGAGAAAAAATCGCTGCGGGCATTGATGACCTCCACTTTAATCCCCATTTCAGAAAAGGCTTCAGATACATATCTGTCCTCATTCTCTCTCATCAGGCCGTCATCAATATAAATGACTTTTAAGCGGTCTCCCAATGCCTTATGCGCCAGAACCGTACACGCGGAACTGTCCACGCCTCCGGAAAGAGCAGAGATAGCGCTCCCTGAACCCACTGTGTCTTCGATCTCTTTAACTTTTTTTTCGATAAATTCCTTTGTTTTTAAATCCAATACACCCTCCGTGCTGACTACGTACCATAAAAAACAGACGGCCCCTCCCGAACCCTATTACGGTCGTTCGCAAGGAGAGAACTGCCTTTCCTCATGAATAATCCGTGTCAAGCTTGTTTGTATTTTAAAATATACTTTTGACCCTCTTTTCCAACCTCTGTTCTAACCAGCGGTTAAAATGCTGCCCGAGAGAAGGCGCAACCGGACGCCACGTTTGGGTTTTCTCCTCTCTGGTTTTCAATTCCCAGCTTTTCTCTCCTTCTTATAATATCCAGGGTTCCCGGTGGGGATAGTCCAGCCACTTATTGGCTTCATCATCACCGATGAACCTTTCTTTTTGAGGATCCCACTTAAGCATACGCCCTAATTTCATTGCGATATGGGTCATCACGCATACAGTGTTTGAACGGTGACCCACTTCCACAGGGGCCGCTGGTTCTTTCCGGGTGCGCATGCATTCCAGGAAATTTTTCATATGGTTTGCGCTGTGATAAAGCTTGACCTCATCATCCCCTGTTTTCTGACGAAGCAAGTTTTCATCTGAAGCTTTGATGGCTCCGCGCTGAACAAAAACCCAGCCTTTGCTTCCTTCAAAACGAACCCCGGCCGGACTGCCGGTCTCCATGATGAGCCTCACTCCGTTTTTGTACACAGCCTCGGCCCTAAACGTAGTGTGCACATCGAAGAGGCCCCTGTCGGGAAATTGGGCTTCGGCTTTGATCTCAACAGGACCAGAATGATCTGCCCCGTTTCCCCACTGGGCGATGTCATTCATATGCGATCCCCATCCAGTGATCATCCCCCGGCAGTACCGCTCGATCTGAAGCCAGCCGGGCCTGGTATAATCGCGCTGTGGATGAACTCTGTCCTCTGTAAAAGGGGCCTCGGAAGTGGGCCCCATCCAGAAATCATAGTCAAGATTTTTAGGTACTGGCATGGGCTGAGGATCTCCGGCTCCCTGGTCTTCCGGGAGCCAGACATATATGGTGCGGAGTTCTCCGATCCGCTGGTTGCGGACAAGTTCACAGGCCTTAAGAAAATAAGGAGAGGAGCGCTGCTGGGATCCGACCTGAAGTATCCGGCTGTTTTTGCGCACAGCCCGAACCAGTTTCTGGCCTTCGGTTATGGAATAGGTCAGGGGCTTTTCAAGATAGATGTCTTTGCCCGAACGGGCCGCTGCCACAGCATGGAGCGCATGCCAGTGGTCCGGAGTCACTATCAACACTCCGTCAATATCCTTTCGATGAAGAAGAGTACGGAAATCATGATAAGCCTCACATGCTTTGTATCTTCCTTTCCCAAGCTCTGCGGAATAAAGTTTATCCACAAGCCACTGGGCGTCCTCTCTGCGGTGGGAATCCACATCACACACAGCCACGACCCGCGCTCCGACTTCCAGTCCGCGGTATATGAGTTCCTGCATATCTCCCTGCCCTTGGCGGCCCGTTCCAATGCATCCCATGGCCAGTGTGTTGCTTGGGGCTGAAGCGCCAAAAATTCTGGATGGAACGATCATGGGCGCTGCTGCTGCCGCAGCCGCCCCTTTCAGAAAGTCGCGTCGTGTGATCAACCCCTGCCTTTTCCAATCAGGCATAATCCCTCCTTCTTTTCTTTATATGATGGGAACTTCGTTTGCCTTAGACAAAGGCTATTCCTTAAACTTTTCAAGCTCTTTTTTTAAGGGAGGTATAACCTTGAACAAATCTCCGACCACTCCAAAATCCGCAACTTTAAAGATCGAGGCTTCCGGATCTTTGTTAATAGCCACTATGAATTTCGAGGAAGATATCCCGGCAAGATGCTGAATGGCTCCGGAAATACCTACGGCTATATAGAGATCGGGCGATACGGTTTTCCCTGTCTGGCCGACCTGGTGTTGGTGATCGACCCATCCGGCATCAACAGCCGAACGGGAGCTGCCTAAAGCGGCATTGGGGAGCAGGGCGATCAAATCTCTCAGCAAACCAAAATTTTCCGGCCCTTTCATTCCTCTTCCCCCTGAAACAACAATGTCTGCCTCTGTCACATCAAGTTCAGCGCCTTCCTCTCTTTTCTCTTCAACCACCTGGTCTTTAACTTGGTCCTGAGAGGCCTCAACCTCTTTCTTGACGGCTTCTCCTTTTTCAGAAAGAGGCTCTATTAAGGGGAACACATTCGGCCTGAGTGAGACGACCCAGGGTTCAGAGGAAAACTGAAAAGAAGCAAAGGCTTTCCCTGCATAGATAGGTCTCGCTATTTCCAGGACCGAATTATTTACCGAGGTCTTGATGCAGTCAGTGGCCGCCCCAACATCCAGTTTGGCTGCTAAGCGTGGAGACAAGTCCTTGCCCATAGCCGTGGCAGAAAAAAATACAGCTTTGGGCTTTATCTCATTTATAAAATCCGCTAAAACCAATGCATAAAGAGAAGAAGAATAACTTTCCAACAGGGGATTCTCAAGTAAATAAACTTTAGAGGCTCCGTATTTATAGGCTCCTTCAGCCAACCCATCCAGGTCTTTCCCCAGGAATACAGCCTCTAATGCCTCACCCAGGTCATCAGCCCGTCTTTTGGCTTCGGATAAGGCTTCCAGTGAAGACTTCTTTATTTTCCCCTCTCTGACTTCCATATATGCAAGTATCACCGTCTCCTCCTATATTATCTTGGCTTCTTCATGCAGGAACTGGGCCAGCTGTCTGGCCGCTTCCTCCGGCTCTTCTTCTATCCTCTTCCCGGCTTCCTTGGTAGGAGGTGAAGATATCTTCACTAATCTCAATTTGGATTCAAGGTCCGACTCTTGGACACCGACTTCTTGGAGGGAGACCACAGGTACCTGCTTTCTTTTGGCTGCCATGATGCCCTTTAGTGTCTCATACCGGGGTTCATTAAGCCCTTTCTGAGCGCTGATTACCGCAGGAAGGGAAAAGCTTACCTTCTCAACCGCTCCCTCTATTTCCCTGAGGGCAGTACCGGATTCCTCTTCCAGGTCAAGTTTTGTAACAATATTGACCTGCGGCCAATCCAGTAATCCGGCAACCATGGAAGGGATCTGTGCATTATCCGTATCAATAGACTGCTTCCCGAACAGCAGCAGACGGCAATCCGGAAACTTCTCCTTGACTACCCGGGCTATGATCTTTGCAGCCCTGAGTCCATCATAGGTCTCTATTTGCTCGTCTTTTATCAAAAGGGCTTCATCCGCACCCATGGCAAGAGCTTTTTTAAGAGTGGCTACAGCCCCCTCTGGGCCCACCGAAACAACCCGGACCGTTCCCCCTTTGGACTCCTTTATCTGGAGGGCCTCTTCCACAGCATATTCATCGTACGGATTCATGACAAAATTCAATCCTTCCGTATCGATCCGGTTCTGGCTGTGGTCGATTTTAATTTTGGATTCCGAATCAGGAACCATTTTTACAAACACAAGTATATTCACTTATAACCTCCTTATAAACCTGAACAATTCATAAAAAAAATGGAGATGCTCTTATTATCATTTTGTTTTCTGCGATCTGCAAGATTTCGCCTCGCATCTGCCGCCATCTCAACTCGTTCATCATTCAGGTAAAATATCTCATATTAAATATGATAAAAAACATAAAAGCCTCAACCGTATAAGAATTAAGGCCGCTCTCTTTGATGATATAAAAGGTTGGATTAAAGGTCAATCAGATTAATTAATAGAATGGAAAGGAATCATTCTATTCCAGGAAACGCTTTATGACAAGCGTACCGTTTGTCCCGCCAAAACCAAAAGAATTGCTTAAAGCATAGTCCAGCTCTGCTTTCCTGGCTTCATTGGGGACATAATCAAGGTCGCATTCAGGGTCAGGATTTTCATAATTTATGGTCGGCGGAATAATCTGATGTTTTAGCACCATGGCTGTGGCTGCCGTTTCAAAACCTCCCGCAGCTCCCAGCATATGTCCTGTTACAGACTTTGTGGAGCTGACAGCCACCTTATATGCATAGTCTCCAAAAACTCTTTTTATCGCAAGCGTCTCGATTTTATCATTCCATGGGGTGGAAGTCCCGTGCGCATTGATATAACCGATGTCCGAAGGTTTCACTCCTGCATCACTCAGTGCTCTTTTCATGGACCTCCAGGCTCCATCTCCGTCCGGACACGGAGCGGAAACATGATAGGCATCCCCGCTCATGCCGTAACCAACTATCTCTGCGTAAATACGAGCACTCCTTTTTACTGCTGAACCCAGCTCTTCAAGCAGCACAATCCCTGCCCCTTCCGCTATGACAAATCCATCCCTTCCCTTATCAAACGGACGGGAAGCTTTTTCCGGGGAATCATTCCTGACTGAAAGGGCCCTCATAGAACAAAAACCAGCTAATCCCAGAGGCGTAATAGGGGCTTCACTGCCTCCGGCAAGCATCAAATCCGCATCTCCTCTGGCAATGATCCGGTATGAATCTCCTATGGCATGTGTGCCGGTGGAACATGCAGTGGCACAAGCCGAATTAGGTCCTCCTGCTTTCGTACGGATGGAAACCTGTCCAGATGCCTCGTTAATAACCGTTGCGATCAGAAAGAACGGAGAAACCCTTTTCGGCCCCTTGCTTAAAAGGACCTTGTGGTTTTCTTCTATGGAACTGATCCCCCCTATACCAGAGCCGATATAGACTCCTGTTCGGTCTCCCTCTAATTGGGATCTCTTGATTTGAGAGTCCTCAACTGCCATTTCAGCGGCAGCCACCGCATATTGAATAAAAGGATCCATTTTTCTGGACTCCTTTTTACCAATGAAGTCCAGCGGATTGAAATCCTTAACCTCTCCGGCAATTTGGCTTGAGAAAGCCTCGGGGTCGAATTTGGATATCCGGGTGACACCGGTCCTGCCCGCTTTCATGGACTCCCAGTTCCTCTCCGCCCCAACCCCTAAAGGGGAAACGATACCGATACCTGTTATAACAACACGCCTTGGATGAGCCATAGTAATAAAACAGAAAGGGTGTATTTATATCTTTTTTTGATTTTTACTTTACTTTTTCTAAAACAAAATCAATGGCTTTGCCGACTGTGTCCAGCTTCTCTGCCTCTTCATCAGGAATGTCCAGTTCAAACTCATCTTCCAGAGCCATAATCAACTCCACTGTATCAAGAGAATCAGCACCCAGGTCATCTATAAAAGAAGCCTCTTCCGTAACCTGGTCTTCACTAATACTGAGTTTATCAGATACGATTTCCTTTACTTTGGCCAATAACTCTTCTCTATCCATCTTTTCCTCCTAAATTTTTTATTATTTAAAGAAGATTTTACATAAGCATTCCGCCGTTTATACTTATAACCTGCCCGGTTATATAAGCTGCATCATCGGAAAGCAGGAATCGAACCACCTGAGCTACTTCCTTAGGCTTACCAAATCTTTTCATCGGGATAATATCAATAAAATTTTTCTTTACTGATTCGGGAAGCGATTCAGTCATTGAAGTGGCTACATAGCCCGGGGCTACAGCATTCACAGTGACATTTCTGGCGGCTACTTCCCTGGCTAATGACTTTGTAAAACCGATTACTCCTGCTTTGGAGGCTGCATAATTAGATTGTCCGGCATTCCCCATCAAACCTACCACAGAGGAAATATTGACAATCCGCCCAAAACGGTTTCTCGCCATACTGCGGATGACAGCCCGTGAAAAATTATAAACACCCTTTAAATTAACAGAAATGACGGTATCCCAATCTTCCTCTTTCATCCGCATCAACAAGCTGTCTCTTGTGACACCGGCATTA
Source organism: Candidatus Aminicenantota bacterium (assembly GCA_021162615.1). Taxonomy (GTDB): domain Bacteria; phylum Acidobacteriota; class Aminicenantia; order Aminicenantales; family Aminicenantaceae; genus WJMT01. The sequence goes on along the minus strand of JAGGYH010000140.1, from coordinate 26,514 downwards.
TTGACAAGAAAATCTATCTTTCCATACCGTTCAATGATCTTCTCAACCGTGCTGTCAACCTGACCTGACTTGGATACATCTATGATGTATGTTGACGCTTTCCCGTTTTTCTCTCTTATTGTGCTGGCCACTTCTTCAGCTTTTTCTTTTTGCACATCTATGACTATGACCTCAGCTCTATGTTCAGCAAGGTCCTGTGCAATGGACTCTCCTATTCCCTGGGAGGCTCCAGTGACCACAGCCACTTTTCCCGCAAAATCCATTTAAGCCTTAGCTCCTATCAACGCCTTTTCATATGCATCCAGTCTTTCAAGTATTTTTTCCTGCACTCTGCCTTTCACATAATCCCTTGCAAGCCTTACAGCATTTTTGATGGCAACAGGATTAGATCGTCCATGGCCCACAATACAGACCCCGTTGACTCCCAGAAGATACGCTCCTCCGTATTCCGCATAATCCATCTTTTTATAAACCTTTTTCAGATGCCTCTTCATGAGAAAAAATCCGATCTTCACAAATATGTTTTTCATTATTTCTAGGCGCGCCATGTGTGCAAAGTTTGATATGACCCCTTCGCTTGTCTTTAAAGCAATATTCCCGGTAAACCCATCGCTCACAATCACATCAGCTTTCCCTGAATAGATATCTTTCCCTTCTACATTACCAATGAAATTCAGGGAGGTGGCACTCAGCTTTTTATTGACTTCCCGTGTCAGGTCGTTTCCTTTGTTCTTCTCCTCGCCAATACTCATCAGGGCAATCCTGGGATTATCGATTCCCATGACCGCTTTCATGAAAACTTCCCCCATCAATGCAAACTGAACCAAATGACTCGCACTGCAGTTTGCATTGGCTCCCACATCAGTAAGAAGAGTCATCCCTTCTAAAGTAGGGACAAGCAGGGCTAAAGCCGGTCTTTCCACTCCTTTCAGGGCTCCTAATTCCTTCCTTGATAAATAAACCACTGCCCCGGTATTCCCTATGCTGACAAAGGCATCTGCTTTTTTCCCCTTTACGAGATTCAGCCCCACAAGTATGGAAGACCTGCTTTTTTTCCGGAAAGAAAGCAGCCCTTCTCCCATTCCAATGGATTCGGATGCATTGACAATTGTGACATCCTCCTGTCCATTACTGACGCTTCTTAGTTCCTTTTTAATGATATCTTCTGCTCCAACCAGAAGAACTCCCACTTTATACTCACGGGCCGCGCTCACAGCTCCCTGTACTGCTACTCTGGGGCCGTAGTCCCCACCCATAATATCTACTGCAATCCTCATAAATCCTCCCGCGCTTACTCTTCAGCTCCTTCAATCACCTGGCGCTCTTTATAATATCCGCAGTCAGGACAGGCTCTATGAGGCATCTTTGGATTCCCGCAGTTAGGGCATAATGATAGAGACGGCACTTTAAGGGCATGGTGTGCTCTTCTCTTGTTTTTTCTTGAATGTGAATGTCTTCTTTTTGGATTAGCCATTTATCTATTATCTTTCAAATAAATTTTTAATTTTTTAAATCTGTGATCATCTTTCTTCAAATCACAGGAGCAGCCTTCCTCCTTTATATTTTTCCCGCAAACAGGACATATCCCGGGGCAATCCTCGGAACATAAAGGCCGGGCAGGAAAAGTCAGATTCACCTGTTCCAATATGATCTTTCTTAAGTTAACTCTCCTATTATAATAAAAATTCTTCAATAAATCCTCTGTTTCCAGCTGTTCCTTTTCTTCTTCCAACTCCTCAGGCAAATAAACCAGATCAAAATGAGAATCAACAGGAAGTTCAAACGGAGAAAGGCAGCGGCAGCAGATAAGGCTTATCTTTGTTTTTATTCTCCCCTTCAATAATATCTCATCACCTGTCCGTCTCAGGGTGACTTCTGCATGTGCGGGTTCAAGAAACACAGCCTCTTCCTCAACTAATTCAGAATTGAAAAATTCAAAGTCTCTCTCAATCTCGAGTCCTTCAGGCGAAAGCCTGTCAATATCAATAATCATTATACAAATTCCCAAAAAAAGTTATCCTATTATAACATCTCACCTTTCTTTGTCAATAATGATAAACAAGGGGGAAAATGCTTGAAATTAAGGCCCATCGATGTATAATATATTCACCAATATAATGCAAAATGGCTGGATTAAACACAAATATTAAACGAAACAAAGTCAATTATCACCTCCAAACAGAGGACAAAGGAAAAGGGATCAATTATGTGGAGACCGTTGTCTTCAAATCCGGGAAAGTCCTCTTCTCGCGAAAATCATCCTATGCATCCTTTCTAAACCAACCGGATCTCAAAGAGAAAATACAAGAGTTGATAACAAAGCAGCATGAAGAATGCCTCCAAGAAGTATCTGCCGGAAAGTTCGATCATCTTTGATTCCTTGCTAACTCCCGACTTTTTCATTTAAAATATCATTAAATGGATAAAATATTTCTCATTGACGGGAACTCTCTTCTCTACCGTTCTTACTATGCCATTCGCAATCTTTCGAATTCCAAAGGCTTCGCCACAAATGCCATATACGGATTCATTCAAACAATCCGCAAGCTTATGGAAAAAGAAAACCCCAAATATTTGGGGATAGCCTTTGACTCCAAGGGGCCTACTTTCCGCCATAAAATCTTTCCTGATTACAAAGCCCATAGAAAACCCATGCCGGAAGACCTCGCCCCTCAACTGCCTGTATTAAAAAAACTCCTCAAAGCATACAAGATCAAGGTGTTCGCAGAACAGGGATTTGAAGGAGACGATATCCTGGCATCATTAGCAAAAAAAGCGAGCAAAAACAATGTGCTGGCCGTAATCGTGACCAATGACAAAGACCTCTACCAGGTCGTAAGTGATTCTGTGATGGTTTACAATGTCGCCAAAGAATCCTATATGGACAAAAAAGCCGTTGAAGAGAGTATCGGCGTTCCCCCGTCCAAAGTCAAAGACCTGCTCTCGCTCTGGGGAGACCCTACAGACAACATTCCCGGAGTCAAGGGGGTCGGAGCGAAAACAGCAAAAAAGCTTCTTCTAGACTATGGGTCTGTAGATAATCTTATCAACAATCCTGAAAAGATAAAAAATCCAAGGATTAAAGAAAAAATCAAAAACAGCAGAAAAGATATCGATATAAGCCGCAAATTAGTCTCCATAAACACAGATATGCCCATTGAATTCAACTTGAATGATTTAATCCTTACTGATCCGGATTATGAGGAATTGATTCCCATCCTTGAGGAACTTGAATTTTCCAAACTTCTTTCTGATTATCTGTACAGAGTTAAGGAATCCAAAAAAGATTACTCTCTTATTGTCAACGAGCAGGACTTGGATGCTCTGATCGATCAAATAAAAAAATCAAAAAAAGTGTCTATCGACACAGAGACCAACAGCCCTAACCCCACAGAGGCCGACCTGGTCGGCATCTCTTTCTCCCTTAAACCCCATCAAGCCTTTTATCTGCCCTTGAGGCATGATTATCCGGGAGCTCCCAAACAACTGCCCTTAAAAAATAGTCTGAACCGGCTGAGCGAGATCTTCTCCGATCCGGAGATAAAAAAAATCGGCCAAAATATCAAATATGACTGTATCGTACTCAAAAGAGAAGGGGCGCCGCTCAAAGGAATAGACATAGACACCATGATCCTTTCCTATCTGTGCGAACCGAACCTGGGAAAGCACAACCTGGATTCGCTCGCACTGAAACACCTCCACGTAAAAACAACTTCTTATGAAGAAATAGCCGGCAAGGGGAAAGACGAGGTCACATTAGACAAAGTGGATGTCAACAAAGTGATGCCCTACGCATGTGAGGATGCTGATATAACGCTTCAGCTGAGCTCCGTTCTGATGGAAAAAGCAAGAGAAAAAAACCTCACCCGTTTGTACCGTGACATAGAACAGCCCTTGATAGAGGTGCTGACTGATATGGAGATATGGGGAATCACAGTCGATCCTGGCGTTCTCAAAACTCTGTCCGAGGAGCTTGAAGAAAGCATAACCCGCTTAGAAAAAAAAATATATGAACAGTGCGGTGAAGAATTTAATATCAACTCTCCTCAGCAGCTTGGAGAAGTCCTCTTTGTTAGACTCGGCCTTCCTTCCTCCAAAAAGACAAAAAAAACAGGCCGTTTCTCTACCAGTTTCGGTGTTCTGGAAAATCTCTCATCTAAATATCCTGTTGTCAAAGAAATCCTTGAATACCGGAAGCTTTCCAAGCTCAAATCCACCTATGCCGACGCTTTGCCAAAACTCATAAACAAGACTTCCGGCCGGATACATACTTCCTACAACCAGACCATCGCCTCAACCGGAAGGCTTTCCTCCAGTTATCCCAATCTGCAAAATATTCCCATACGAGGCGAATGGGGCATGCGTTTTCGCCGAGCCTTCATACCACCACCGGAGCATCTTTTTCTTTCGGCAGACTACTCGCAGATAGAGCTGAGGGTTCTGGCTCATCTATCTGAAGATCCGGAGCTTATCAAAACCTTTGAAAACGACAGGGATGTTCACAAAGAAACAGCTGATAAGGTTTTTGGGAAAGAAGCCTCCCTTTTTCGCGATGAGTTCCGGAGAAGAGCTAAAATAATAAATTTCAGTATTATTTACGGCACTTCCCCTTTTTCGCTAGCCAAACAGTTAGAAACATCCACTTCTGAGGCAAAAAAATTCATTGACCTTTATTTTGAAAGATATCCCCAGGTCATGGCCTTCCAGCAAGCCTGTGTCAAAGAGGCTGAAGAAAAAGGCTATTCAGAAACCTTGTTTGGGAGAAAGAGGCCCATACCGGAGCTCAAAAGCAAAAACAAGGTTATCCAGCAAGCCGGACAAAGGATTGCTTTAAATACTCCTATACAGGGAACCGCTGCGGACTTGATGAAAAAAGCCATGAGAGACATATGGGAAGAAATAAAAAAAAACAACCTGAACTCCAAGATCATTCTCCAGGTTCACGACGAACTTGTATTTGAAGTGCCGGACGCTGAACAAAAGCTGATGGAACAAATCGCTAAAGAAAAAATGGAGAAGGTCCTCCCTTTAAAAGTCCCTCTAAAGGTTCACCTTGGCTGGGGCGTGAACTGGGCTGAAGCCAAATAATCCTGGTTATTCATAAAACCCGCCGATATGAAAATAAGATGTGGCTTGTGCTCACTAAAGATTTTTAGCGCCATTCTTCATGCTGTATTCTCGGCTTCTGCGCAACTCCCCCCGTCCGTGGGTCAAACATGCTCGAAGCTCAGCTTCGCTGAGTTCCCTCAAACACAGCACTCCGAAGGCTAAATCTTTAAAATCGCTTCAACCACACCTGATTTTCATAAGTAGTCCGCTTTTCCAATAAGATAAATAAGATCTCTGCCTCATCCAGACTTTCAGGCAGGCAGGCTGGTTCTGAAGTCATCCGCAGGCGAGCGGGCATGGTTCCTCGCAGAGGGGAGCGAGACGAGGAATAAGCTGATTTTACTCGCCGGGGAAAATCAGCGGGCTGAAGAACCAGCTTGCCTGATGAAGGTTAAAAGCACAAGCCACATCTGACCCTCAGATTAAATCAAAGGTTTTTCTGGTAGATACGGTACTTTTTATAAATCTGGCCTCCCACCCTTTCCATCTCGGCCCGGACTCTTACATTGGATTCCATTTCATGATGTGTATCCATGACCTTCATTCCCGCATCATGGGCGCTCATCAACATATTGATCGCCATCAGGGCATCGAGCCCGCGCCCCCTGTACTCTTCCTTAATGCCGCCCAGGAGGAGATCAAGCTGCTTTGTTTTCTTGATTTCCCTCATGATCTTGATAAGACCAAAAGGGAAAAGTCGTCCTTTGGCCTTCCTGATTCCTTCGGCAGGGTTGGGCATACCAACGACAAAGGCTACCAGCTCATCCTTATGTAAAACGCCCTTTACAAATCTGGGGTCAAGAAGAGGAAGATATCTTTTTGCCAGGTCCTGCATCTCATCCTCTCCCAACGGGCTATAACCGTAGATATCGGTTGTTGTGTAGCACTCATTCATCAAGCTCAAAACAGGTTTAACCCATGGTTTCAATTCCTTTGTTTTTTTGAACTCCAGTATCTTAAATTCTCCTCTCCGTTCCAACCTCTTGCGTATCCTTTTGTAAAACTCTGGAATTTCATCAGGGACATCGATCTTATAGACCACATAGTCTATATCCTTTTCATATCCCATCTCTTCTATAAAAGAAGGCATCCATTCGAAATTGTAGTAATTGGGCACTGTGGCTGCACTGTCAAAGCCTTGGATCAGAAAGCCTTCCGGGTCTTGATCCGTAAATCCGTAAGGGCCTATGACCTTCTTCATCCCGTGTTCTCGGGCCCAGTTTTCGATATAACCCAACAACGCTTTAACGACTTCTTTGTCCTTCCGGCTCTCCAAGTACCCGAATCTCGCAGTCTTCTCGTTTCTGAAGTCATTGTAACGCTTATTGATGATGCCCATTATCCGGCCTGCACATTTATTATCTTTATAGGCAAGGCAGAGAACCGTATCACAGTAAGTAAAGGCTCGATTCTTTTTTGGAGAAAAATACTTCCACTCATCCATATAAATGGGAGGGACCCAGTTTTCATGTCCCTTGTGGATCTTTTCAGCAATATATATAAATCTTCTTAAATCCTTCTTCCCCTTAACTTCCTTGATTTCTATTCCCATTTTTATCCCTCACTCGTCCTGGATTTTTTTCCCTTATTATACAACAATCCCGTAATTTGCAAAGCAAAAAACCGTTTTCTAAATCCTTTTATATTTTCTGTTGACAAGCCTAACTAATAATTAATACACTTTATAGTCAAATTTAAACAGAGAATGCTATGAGAAAGAAGACATTTCCCCGCGGCACACATCCTCCGGAATATAAACATTATACAGAAGGCCAGAGGCTTGAGAAACTGGAACCGCCCGAAAAAGTATTCATCCCTCTCAATCAACACTTCGGAAAGCCGGCTGATCCTCTCGTCTCAAAAGGAGAGGAAGTGCTTCTCGGACAGAAAATCGGAGACAGTGACGAGCTGTTTTCCGCAACTGTCCATTCCAGCGTCTCTGGAAAAGTCCTGTTTGTAAAAGAACACCCCCATCCTCTCGGCTCTCCTGCCCTGACCGTCATCATCGCTAATGACGGAAAGGACACGCCTCATCCGGACATGAAAGGCACGAAAGACCCTTTTTCACTCAAACCTGAAGATATCCGCAGCAAGGTGAGAGACGCGGGAATCGTGGGCATGGGCGGAGCTGCCTTTCCAACCGCTGTCAAGCTCTCTCCCCCTAAAGGGAAAGCCATTGACACGGTTATCATTAACGGATGTGAATGCGAGCCTCTGCTGACCTCTGATTACAGATTGATGCTTGAGTATACCAAGGATATTATAAATGGAGCGGAATTGGTCCGGAAGGCAGCGGAAGCTAAAAGGATTATCATCGGGATTGAAGATAATAAACGAGATGTTTTCGAACTTTTCAAACAAAAAATGAACGGTTTCCCCGGAGAAACAGCTCTCTTAAAGACCAAGTATCCGCAGGGAGCCGAAAAAAATCTTATCTATGCCCTGCTGAAACGTGAAGTCCCCAGAGGGGGCCTTCCCTTTGATGTGGGTGTGGTGGTACAGAATGTGGGAACCGCCAAAGCAGTCTGGGATGCCGTATCCTCCGGCACACCCTTATATGAAAGAGCGGTGACCCTTTCCGGCCCTGGACTCAAAGAGAATAAAAATCTGCTCATCCGCATCGGCACTCCTTTTAAGCATGCTGTTGAATACTGCGGCGGCTTAAAAGAGGGAGCGAATATGCTCGTTATGGGAGGCCCTATGATGGGCCTTGCCCAATGGAACCTTGATACTCCGGTCATAAAAGGGACATCCGGGCTTATTGTATGGGAAGAAGAAGCTTTTCCTGAGGAATTTCCATGTATAAGTTGCGGACGCTGTGTAAGCCACTGCCCTATGGGTCTTGTACCCACCCGGCTGATGAATTATTCAAGGCACGGATATTACCAAGAAGCAGAAAAATGGGGCGTGCTTGACTGTGTGGAGTGCGGCTGCTGCCAGTATATATGCCCGGCTAAAATCCCCCTGGTCCACTGGATCAGGGTCGGCAAGAACGCTATCACAAGCATGAAACGAAAAAAGAAAAGCTGATGAAAGAGAACACTTTTATTTTAAAGTCATCCCCTCATTTCAGAGACAAAGATTCTGTGTCAAAAATAATGTATGCGGTCATCATAAGCCTCATTCCAGCGGTTGCTGCCTCCATATATTTTTTCAGGCTGAAAGCTGCCCTCATCTACATCACCTGTGTGGCCTCCTGCCTGATCACAGAAGCTGTTTTTCTTAAAGTCAGGAAAAAAGATATGCATTCTCTCTGGGACGGCTCAGCCATCATCACAGGCCTGCTTTTGGCTATGACTCTGCCCCCTTCCCTTTCTCTGGATCTGGTGATCATCGGCTCTGTTATGGCTATCGCCCTCGGGAAGCAGGTATTCGGAGGGCTGGGTTACAACGTGTTCAATCCGGCTCTGGTCGGACGGGCGTTTCTGCAGATCGCTTTTCCCGTGGCCATGACCACCTGGATACCTCCGTCAACCCTTCAGGTAAACACTGCCACCTTTGCCACCCCGCTGGGAAATCTCAAATTCCTGGCCTCCATAACAGAAGGCTCCTTGACTCCCCTCAAAGACCTTTTCTGGGGGAATGTCGGGGGCTGTTTGGGAGAAACCTCGGCCATAGCTCTTCTTGCAGGAGCCCTCTTCCTGCTCTTCCGGAAAGTCATTGACTGGCGGATTCCCGTAGGAATCATCAGTGCTCTGGCCGTTTTTACAGGTATTTTCTGGATCACAAGCCCGGACAAGTACACACATCCTCTGTTTCACGTTCTGGCCGGAGGACTCCTGATAGGAGCATTTTTTATGGCCACGGATATGGTCACCTCACCTATAACTCCCTTGGGGGCCTGGATCTATGCACTGGGGATAGGTTCCCTCATCGGGCTCATAAGGCTGTTCGGCGGATTTCCTGAAGGCGTTATGTTCTCCATCCTTTTCATGAACACATTCGTCCCTCTTATAAACAGATACACACGCCCACGGATCCTGGGAGAAAGGAGAAGGAGAGCATGAACCTTTCTGCCAGAATGATCGTCGTTCTCACTGCCGTGGGTCTGATTTCCGGCAGTTTTCTTTCCGTGGTAGGTCTTTTGACCAAAGAACGGATTGCCATGAACCAGCAGCTGGAAATACAAAACGCCATCAGCGAAGTCCTTCCTTCCACAAAGACCAGCCACAAGGTTTTTGAAGACGAATCCCTGACCATTTACGAAAGCAGGGATGAAAACGATAATCCGGTAGGATTTGCGGTGTACGCTTCAGGCACTGGCTTTCAGGATATCATTACATTGATGTATGGGATCGATCCTTCCTTTTCAAAAATAAAGGCTCTGACCATCCTGGAACAAAAGGAGACCCCCGGCCTGGGAGCCAAGATCACTGACAAAACATCCTTCCTCAGATACTGGGAAGGCAGAAACTGTGAACAGCCGCTGTCTCTGCGAAAACCGGCTGTGGAATCTCCTGGAAATCTGGCTCCCTCTGAGGTCAATGCCATAACAGGCGCTACTATCTCATCAGAAAAAGTGCTCGATATCGTCAATCTTTCCCTTGAAAGACTGAAAGAAATAAAACAAAAGGGCCAACTCTCTAGCGAGGAAAAAAATGCCACCTAAAAAAAGCATCGGAGCCGAGTATCTCAAAGGCCTTTGGAACGAAAATCCGGTCTTCAGACAACTGCTTGGGATGTGCCCCACTCTTGCTGTAACCAATGCCGTTATAAACGGAATAGCCATGGGCCTTGCCACGGCCTTTGTGCTGATACTGAGCTCTCTTGTTGTATCTTCCATAAAAAAACTGATTCCCAGTCAGGTGCGTATCGCCACTTATATCGTGATCATCGCTTCCTTTGTCACCATAGCAGACCGGTTTTTAGCAGCCTTTTTTCCTCCCATATCCAAGGCTCTCGGCCCCTATGTACCGCTGATCGTGGTCAACTGTATTATTCTGGGACGGCAGGAAGCCTTCTCCTCCAGAAACTCCATAGGCCGGTCCCTTATTGATGCACTGGGAATGAGTACGGGCTTCATCCTGGCTTTACTGCTGCTGAGCTCCATAAGAGAACTCCTTGGTTCCGGAAGCTTTTTAGGCCACCAGTTATTGGGATCCTGGTTTAAACCGTGGACCATCATGATTCTTCCGGCCGGTGCCTTTATCACTCTCGGGGTGCTATTAGGGATCGCCCTCTTGATAGAGTCTAAGACCAAGGCAAGGAGTGTATAATGGATCTTTTAACTCTCTTTGTTGCCGCCATCCTGGTCAATAATTTTGTTCTCTACTACTTCTTAGGTATATGCCCTTTTCTGGGAGTAAGTAAAAAAATAGATGCGGCCTTTTCCATGGGGATGGCCGTGACTTTTGTCATGACGCTGACCGCTGTGGCTTCCTGGATGATAAACCACTGGATCCTGATCCCCTTTGGACTTGACTATCTCCAGATCGTCTCCTTTATTCTGGTCATCGCTTCTCTGGTGCAGCTTGTTGAAATGTTCATCAGGAAGATGAGCCCTCCTCTTTATCAGGCACTTGGTATTTATCTCCCCTTAATAACGACAAACTGCGCCATTATGGGGCTGGCTCTTTTGGCCGCGCTGAAAAACTATGACTTTATAAAGACGGTTGTTTTTGGAGTCGGTTCTGGACTGGGCTTCACACTGGCTATCGTTCTCATGTCCGGTATCAGGGAACAGCTGGACCTTGCAGACGTACCCGAACCCTTAAAAGGAGCAGGTATCGCTCTCATTGTAGCCGGAATCATGGCGCTTGCTTTTTCCGGCTTTTCAGGGATGATAAAATAATGCAATTTCTGATACCTATTCTGACTCTGGGTCTTTTAGGCCTGCTTTTTTCCATAGGCCTCTCTTTTGCCTACCAGAAGCTCAAAGTGGAGGAAGACCCAAAAGTCGAAGCCATTTCTGAAGTACTGCCCCAGGCAAACTGCGGGGGATGCGGATACTCGGGATGCCGGGCCTTTGCCGAAGCCGTGGCAAAAGGAAAAGCGGAAATAACCGGATGTCCTGTAGGCGGGGAAGACGTCTCTCAAAAAATTGCCAGAATCATGGGAACAGAAGCAGGAAAAGCAATAAAGAAAGTGGCCAGAGTTCACTGCCGCGGCAACACAAAGGCTGCAAGAGAGAAAGGAATTTATCTGGGGATAACCACCTGTCATGCCGCTCACATTATCGGAGGAAACAAAGAGTGCGTGTACGGCTGCCTGGGTTTCGGGGACTGTGTCAGGGCGTGCCCCTTTGATGCCATACACATGGGAGAGGAAGGCCTGCCGGTCGTGGATGCAGATAAATGCACGGCCTGCGGAAAATGTGTGGATGCCTGCCCCCGCGATATCATTGACCTCCAGCCGGTGTCCCAAAACATCATGGTATTCTGCCGCTCTCTCGATAGTGCGGCGGCCGCTAAAAAAGCATGCAAAAATGCCTGTATTTCATGCGGCATCTGTGTCAGGGCCTGCCCGGAGGCCATTGTTCTTGAGAACAACCTCGCTGTCATCAAAGACTATAAAAAAATTGACCCAGAAAAAATTCCGGCCATAGAAAAATGCCCGACAGATGCCATAGGGCGGATCACAAAAGAAGAGAATCATGAAGGATAAAGGGAAAATAATATTATTGAAAGGTTCTTTTGCTCAGGTCGAGCTGGACTGTGTCTCCGGATGCCAAAAGTGTGCAGCCCGGCATATCTGTTCGAACAAAGAACGGGAAAAGGGCCTTATCAATGTCTTGAATCCCATTAAAGCAAGGGCGGGAGACGAAGTGACGATTGAAGTCCCTGAAGGCAGATACAGCAAGACCCTCACTCTTCTTTTCGGATTCATGCTGATGGCCTCTTTATTCGGCATGCTTTTAGGTTCTTTTTGTGCAGGCTGGTTGTCCCTTCCTTATTATGCCGGAGGGATCGCAGGTTTTTTCCTGGGCCTGATCATCACAGGAAGTGCCCTCTTTTATCATTTTAAAAAAAATAAAAAGGACTTTTATCCAGAAATTATTGGTATAATAAGAGAAGGAGACTATCATGAATAGACGCTGTTTCATTCAGACTCTTGTTTCAGCTCCCCTGTTAAGCCAGTTCATACTCGGCTCTAAGAAAACACAGAGTGCCTCCGAGATCCATCTGGTATCTGAAGATCCCCACCAGATCCTTCCTGCCCTGCTCGAAGAGTTGAAAAAACAGGGCATGAGTTATGGGAAAAAGTTTTCTTTTTTGAATTCCTATCCGAATGAACAACAGATGATGCAGGAACTTCAGAAAAAAGGATGGATTTTTTCCCCTCTTCACACCGGCTCTGACCTCTCCATCTCATTCAGGAGTCTCAAACATAAAATCCGGCCGTCGTTTACCATGGCGAGAGAGGGGGAAATATGGGATATCCGGTCCCAAAGGCTTCTCTCCCTGTGGAAACAAATAAACAAAGAAGGCCCTCTTTCCTCCTGCCTGACTATTGCCTCTTTCAGGGGATCGAAACACAGATACACGGGAAAGTCCCTCTCTGTTTTCAGCCAGGGTCAAAAGATAGACTCTTTGGCTCTTGATAGAAACAAAACAAAACTGTATAAAGGAAAAGAAGGGGAAATAGCGGTTTCCGTGAACAACGGAAAAGCATGGATTAATGAATCCTCATGCCGCCATAAAATTTGCTGCCTCACTCCTCCCATATCCTATGCAGGAGAACGTATTATTTGCGCCCCCAATCGTCTCCTTGTTGAAATCGATAGAAGCGACCTCGTTGATACGTCCATTGGCTGAGCTTGGGCCCTATGAAAGACCCAAAAGAACCGCTTTTTGCGGGAATAGATGTTTCAACTCAAAGCTGCAAGATGATAATCCTGGATACGGAAAAAAAGGAAGTCGTCTATCTTGACTCCCTGAATTACGACCAGGACCTTCCACTCTACAACACCCATAACGGCGCTGTAAAAGGCCTTAAGGAGACTTGTTCCGAATCAGAACCCCGTATGTGGATCGAAGCACTTGATGTCCTTTTCGCAAGGCTCAAAAAATCAAAAATCCATCAGGAAAATATTTTGTGTCTATCCGTATCAGGACAGCAGCACGGCTTGGTCTCCCTGGACCCGAAAGGAAAGCTCTCGAGGAAGAGAAGCAAGCTCTGGAATGATTTTTCAACAGCAGAGGAATGTAAAATCCTAACACAGGCAGTGGGTGGCAAAAAAGCCATGATCGAAGAGGTGGGAAACAGCCAGAAAACCGGTTATACTGCGCCCAAAATCCTGCATATGCTGAGACATGAGCCGGAAAAGTATAAAAGAACAGCAACTTTTCTGGTCGTGCACAACTACATCAACTGGTATCTCACCGGGGGCGTCACCGTCATGGAGCCCGGAGACACTTCAGGGACCGCTCTGTGGAACCCCGAAGCCGGGAAATGGTCGGAAAAAGTTATCCATGCCATAGACCCGGCTCTTAAAAAGAAACTGCCTCCGGTCAAATCTTCCTGCCGCTCCATAGGTTTCGTTTCATCCCGCCTGGTGAAAACCTACGGTTTTTCTCCTCTGTGTAAAATCGATGCCGGTTCCGGAGACAACATGTACGGAGCTGTTGGCACGGGCAACATAAAACCAGGCCTTTTAACAGTAAGCTTGGGAACCAGCGGAACAGCTTTCACTATTCTAAAGAAACCTTATGTTGATCCTTCAGGGGAAATCGCCTGCTACTGCGACAGCACCGGAAATTATCTCCCGCTACTGTGTGTCTCAAACCTATCTAACGGATACAACCAGCTCCAAAAAAAATACAAAATCTCCCATGAAGAGTTTACACGCATCATCCGCCAGACAAAAACGGGAAATCAGGGCCGCGTCTTGGTCCCGTGGTATGTGGGAGAGAGGACACCGGACCTTCCTCTGGCCTCGCCAGTGTACTTTGGATTCGGTCTGGATGATTTCAACAAACACACGCTGTGCCGGGCGGTTCTGGAAGGGCATGTCCTCAATCTCTACCAGGGTTATAAGCGCATGCCGGTCAAAGCCAAACAAATCAGGCTTACGGGAGGCCTTTCCCAGTCAGAAGCCTGGAGGCAGGCCATCGCCGATATATTCGAGGCGGAAACCATCCCTGTTCTCGGGGAGGGAGCCGCTCTCGGTGCCGCTGTTCATGCCGCCTGGGTCTGGGGAAAAGAGGCGGGGATAAAACTTTCCCTGGAAGAATTGACCTCCTCTTTTGTGGTCTTAGACCATAAAGGAAGGAAAAGTCCAGACCCGGCCTCTGCCCCTATTTACCGGCTCCAGAAACGGCTTTATCAGGCTCTCACCCAACGCATCAGAGGGCAAGAAGGGGAGAACCCCTTCGAGCTCCAGCATCAGCTTAAATCCAAATATTAACCAGGCTATTTGATCTCTTTGATAAAAATATTCCTGAAATAAACAGGCGACAGGCTGTCATGGTTCTGCAGGCCGATGTATCCTTTCTCCGCAAAATCCTTCACTTTTCCCCTGGGTTCTGCCTTCCAGTCCAGTATCTTTTCCCCATTAAGCTCCACCTCCATCCGGTCTCCTTGGAAGGTAATCTTAAAATGGTTCCATTTGCCTGTTTCTTTAGATGCGTCTTTGATTGGGGCCTCAGCATCATATGCCGCTCCTGTTTTGTGCACTCCTTTTTCTTTGTCACAGATCTGTATTTCAAAAGAATGGTAGATATAGCTGTCGCTTACCGGGACATCAGGCACCCTCAAAAACACTCCGGAATTCGTATCTTCCTTGGAGCATTTGAAATCCAGCTCAAGGATGAAATCCTGATACGCTTTTCTTGCGTACCAGAATAATCCCATGCCTCCCTGAGACTTTAAGATGCCTGTTTTTTCATCAAGAATAAAATATCCGGGCCCGTAGTGATTCCAGCCGGCCTTGGAATACCTTCCATGGCTCCGGGATAATATTTCCTCATATCCTTTATAATAGCTAATGCTGTCAACATATTGGATCCCCTTTTTTACGGACGGAGAAGGATTGTCCACTTCTTTCGGATTCTCGTGTTCCACCGCCAGAAAACCCGCATAGTTCTGCAGGGTCAACTCCGCAAGAATATCATGGATATTGGCCTCTCCCTGGCCAAACGGAACATCATAGGCTTTCTTGTCCCCGAACGCATTCAAGTCTTTCAAATGAACGTTGATGATCCTCCCCTCAAGCAGGCGGAGTGCCTCGACCGGATTCACTCCGGTCCGCATCCAGTGCCCGGTGTCCGCACAGGCCCCGATCCGTTCATCCAAACCTTTGATATGCTCCAGGACCGTTTCCGGCCGTGCGTATTTTGTGGGTTCGGGGTGATTGTGTATGGCTATTCTTATATTGTATTTCTTCACCATTTTCTCAATCAAGGAAAAGTCATCGAATTTCGGTTCTGTGACAATGGTCCGGACCCCCATTTTTTTTGCGAATTCAAACACTTTTCCCATGCTTTCTTCTGTATTGTCGAAACCGACCACACCATAGCTTACTATTGTCAACCCGTGTTTTCTCAGGGCTTTTTTCACCTCCTCTATCTGCTGCCCGCTGAGATTATGATCCATTCTCACATCAGGGTTATCCCTGTCAAGCATCTGTCCCGGATAGGCTTCCACATATTTAACTCCCAGGTCTTTGACCTTCTCCAATGTTTCAAAAAAAGAAAACTTTCTAAAAGTCCAGCACTGAACAGCAAACGGGATCTCTTTGATCCTGACCTCGGAATAAGGAATTCTTTCGAATCGGGAAGAAACCTCCTGGGCTGCGGAAGTTTCCTCTTGGGCTGCCTGTTCACAGCCAAAGCACGTAACAGCTAAAAATACGGTCAGTATTAATCCTATAAGCCTTTTGTTTTTCATATTCCCTCCTTTTTATTTTTTCTTGGGATTCCATTCCCCTTTAGCCACTGCCGGGACAAACGTTTCCAGTCCCTCCGGAGGAAAAGGAACCGTTCTCTCCCCCTCTATGCTCAGATAAGCGGCCATAAGAAGTTTGGTCACTTCGACCCCATCGCTAAAATTCTCCATGGGGCGCTGGCCGTCCAGAAAAGACTGGACCATATGCCGGTTCTCATCTGTATATCCGTATTCGATTTCTTCGCTGCTGACAATAGGCATCAATCCTGTTTCCGCATTCTGCTTTTCAACCAGGTCCTCTCCCTGTTCTCCCTTTACATTCCGGCTGAAAAATATTTTTAAGTTTGAGTCCAGCGTATTTATGGACAGTGAGTACTCAGGCCCTAAAAGTTCCATGTTCAGCCTCAGTCCAGCCCCTACATAACACCAGGAAGTGGTGGTCTCTACCACAAGCCTTTCTCCCCGGCTCCCTTCATACTCTATGACCGCTCTGGCAAAATCTTCTGCCGGCCGTTTGAGATAATCAAGCTTTCCGCCGCTCTGTTTCGCGAGCTCTCTGGCATACCGGGGCTGCTGCCATTTCAGGCAGTTCGCATAAGCCATTACTTTCTTGGGTCTCAGGGAGCTCCGTTCCTCCCCCGGGGGGGTCAGCATGTAGCGCGCTTCTTCCACGGAATGGCACATCATGTCATTTATCACGCCTCCGCCCTGAAGAGAACCTTCCCAGAACCATGGCATATGAGGGCCTCCGTGTTCCTCAGAAGCGCGGGCCAGATAGGGCCTCCCTGTGGTCGCCGCTCCCCTTATCCATAAGATTTCTTTGCCCCTGACAACAGCCGGGGAAAATATCTGGTCCTCAAGATATCCGTCCAAAAGATTTGCTTCCCTTACAAGAGACAGCATCCTTTCTGCCTCCTGAACGTTTCTTCCCAGCGGCTTCTCACAGGCAATGCCTATGAGGTCTCCCTTGCCTGATTTGACGGCATGGACAATCTCTTCCATGACCTCTATCCGGTTATAATTCGGCGAGCATATCCAGAGCGCATCTATATCCGGTGAGGCCACCATATCAGATATGGTCGGGTAAACTTTTGCATCTCCGACTCTGAGCTTATGCGCAAGTCCGGCTGCTTGCTTGGCTCCTTCCTTGCTTCGGCTTACAATCCCCTGAATGTCAGAATCCCGGACTCCGACCCAGGACTTGATATGAAACCTGGTTATAAAACCCGCCCCTATAAATCCTATGCCCAATCTTTTTTGAGACATTTTGTCCTCTCTTATTATGACTTATACATTGATTTTTTTCTTCTCTCTAAAAAGCAAAATAAAGGCGACCGCACAGAGAATGGTTAAAACTGCCGGAATGATAAAAACACTTCTCCAGTCAGTCACGTCTGCTCCAGTGAAAAGGGTCTGTATCCATCCCGCAAAAAGGCTTCCCAGAAAGTTACCCAGCCCTAAGGTCACAATGGAGATTAGGCTCTGTGCCGAAGCTCTTATATCCTTTGGCGCCACCTGGTCTATATATATAAATGCAGCCGTAAAAAAGAACACATAGCAAAACCCATGGAGAGACAGGGAGGCAATAACCAACCATACAGGCTGGCCGATCACAAAGATTATATAGCGGGCCGGCCATGCCAAAACCCCTATAATCATGGTCTTTTTAATACCGAACTTGGGAAGAAAATAGGGAAGAAGAATCGCCATGACAAATATTTCGGCGATCTGGGCAATGACCATGACACCGGAAACCATTGAAGCATCGATTCCTATGGCCCCTGAAGTCAAATAGGGAGCGGTCAGAATGTAATAAAACTGAAGCTCTGTAGCCACTACAAAGGCGATCCCCACAAAAATCGCCAGGTTCTTGTCTTTCAGCATCTTAATGGCTTCCAGAAAAGCCCACGGTTTTTTGACTTCCTTTTTAGGAGGAGTATGGGGTAAAAAGAAAGACTGAGCCCCCATGATAAGAGAGAAAATCCCTGCGAGCATCAGCGTATCCCCTCTGAATGCCAGTGCCTCTTGAGAGTTCGCCAGCATCCTCCATCCCGCTAAAATGAGTCCTGCGGCGATCCAGCCGATGGTTCCCCACACCCTGATGATGCCGAATTCCTTTTCGGAATCTTTCAAGTTTATAAAGGCTATGGAATTGGTGAGAGCTAATGTAGGTGCGTATAAAAGGGAATAGAGAAATATAAGCCACATCATGGTAGGGTAATCGGAAACAAAGGACGTATAAATAAGGATAGCCCCCCCGCTAAGCTGTAAACAAGCAATGACTTTTTCGGTAGGGAAATACCTGTCAGCCATCTGCCCTCCAAGAAAAGGGGAGATAATGGTCGCTAAAGGAAGAAGAGCATAAACAAGACCGACCTGAGTTCCGGTAAATCCCAGGTTGTTGATCAGATATTCTGATAATACCGGGGCCCAGGCTCCCCAAATCGCATACTGTAAAAACATCATAAAACCAAGTCGGATTTTATAACTCATGTTTCCCTCGTGATTTTGTTTTTCCTTTCCGTCTTGATATACGTAAAAATTTATAATACAAACAATATATATGTCAATTAAAGATAAATCCAGTATAATAAATGAGGCCTGTTTCTGGAAAATTGATTTGATCTTCTTCTAAATCTTTGAAATAAAAAAGAAAGTTCCGGATATATGAAAAAATACGGTGTCTTGATTCTGGTCGTTGTGTTTGCGTTCAACTGCGGTCCGCAAAAGACTTGGCACTCATCCACATTGGTGTTTTTCGATACGGTCTGTGAACTGAGAGTCTTTGGCTCTTCTCCGGAATTCTCTCAAGTAAAAAAGGAAGTTGAAAAAATATTTTCATCCATAGAAGAGCTTTTTTCTCCTGAAAAAACAGACCTGAAATCCAGTCATGTTCAGTATCTTTTAAGGGAAAGCCTGAAAATCTATAAAAATACGTACGGGTGTTTTGACATCACAGTAGGTCCGCTCAAAGAGGCATGGGGATTTTTGAGCGGGCATTACAGAGTGCCTTCTTCGGAAGAAATAAACGGATTGATAAAACTCGTGGGGATGGATAAAATCCAGATAAAAAACGATGAAGTCATTCTTCCGGAGCAGATGAAACTGGACTGGGGCGGTATTGCCAAAGGGTATGGAGTGGACCTTGCTTCACAGGCTCTCAGGAAGATGAACATCCAGAAAGGCTTTTTAAATGCAGGAGGAGATATTTTCTGCTGGGGTCAAAATCCGGAGAATAATGATTGGAAAATCGGGATAAAGCATCCCAGAAAAGAAGGTTTTCTCGGCATCCTTCATCTTATGGACCAGGGGGCAGCTACATCCGGAGACTACCAGCGATTCTTTATTAAAAATGGAGTAAGATACCATCATATTTTTGACCCTTCAACCGGTTATCCGGCAAAAGGAAAACAAAGTGTTACTGTTATGGGGCCCGAGGTCCTTTTCTGTGATGCGCTTTCTACCGCTCTTTTTGTTTCTAAAGAACCAGAAAATATTCTAAAAAAATATCCTGACTATGGTGCGGTTATAGTCAATGATGACGGTGAAATCTTTTTCTTTGGGAAAGAGTTTGATATAGAGCTGATAAAATAACTTCTATGGTTAAAGCTTCATGGGCATGAGAATATATTTGTATTCTATTTCATTTTCCTCTTCCGGAGCCATAAGAACGGCACTGTTGGAGTCTTTCATTTCAAACCTGACATTCTCCGACTGTATGGTCGTTAAAAAATCTAGAATATACTGAGAATTGAATCCGATCTCAAATTTATTCCCGCTGTATTCTGTTTCAACCTGGTCACGCGCCTCCCCGAGTTCTGGATTAGAGGAGAAAAGTTCGACTTTGTCTTTTTCTAATTTTAACTTAATTCCTTTGGAACGTTCCGTAGACAAAAGAGAAACCCTTCTTATAGCATCTGTGATTTCTTCTCTTGAAAAAATAAGAATATTGGGATTGTCTTTAGGAATGACCGCATTATAATTTGGGAATTTCCCCTCTATGATACGGGAAATCAGCGTTCTGTTTTTTACATTAAAGAACAGATTACTCTCATCCAAGTCAAACTTAATCTCTTTATCTTCGAATTTCCTTAATTCGCCAAGTGTTTTCTTGGATACGATTCCATTGATCTCTTCATGAATATCCATGTTTTCTATTTTTGAAGATGTATAAGCAAGCCTGTGTCCGTCTGTACTGACCAGCTCGATCTGGTCTCCTTTGAGAATCATTAAAGCTCCATTGAGATAATATCTCTGTTCTTGAGTTATGGCAAAATAGACCCGGTTTATCATTTCTGTATATTTATCCAGAGGAAGAATGATATTTTTCTCAAACCTTGCCTCTGGAACCTGTGGATAGTCATCTTTGGCCTTACAAAGAACCTTGAACTGGCTGGCTCCTGAAGATATTTCGATCATCTTCTCGTTTATTAGTGAAAATGTGACGTTCTTTCCATCTGGAAGGGACCTGATTATTTCATAGATCTTTTTACCAGATATGGTTGCGGCGCCTGGTTCTTCAACCTTGGTTTCTATATAAGTCTTAAGTCCTACTTCCAGGTCTGTCCCAATCAACTCCACCCGATCCTTACCCGCATCTATCAGGATGTGAGCAAGAACGGGCATTGTATTCCTTTTTTCAACAATTCCCTGAAGAAGTTGGAGTTCTGTAAAAATATTTTCTTTTTTGATTGAGAACCTCATTTTTTCCACCTTTTATATTTTATTATTTATATATATAGCTTAGTTAAAGATTAAATAATAATAATAATAAATGCAAACAATATGTGAAAATTTATCTTAAACCTAAGAATCCATTATCTTATAGAATGAATCATCCTTGTGATTTTCTTGTCGAAACTTCTGTTAGTCTCTCTTAATTTCTCTATCTTTCTTATACTATGGATGACCGTAGTGTGGTGTTTTCCACCGAATTTTTTTCCAATCTCAGGAAGAGAGGATTTAGTAAGGTGTTTTGATAGATACATGGCTATCTGGCGGGGAAAAGAGATTTTAGGGGAATTGTTCTTTGATTTTAATTTTTTAAGCCCCATCTTATATTCATGACAAATAAATTTTTGTATTTTTTCAATCGTGATGATATGTTCGGTTGAATCAAGAAGACTTTTCAGGGATTCTTTGGCAAGCTCCAGATCAATGGGCTGTCCTTTCAAGGAGGAATACGCGATCACTCGCCTGAGAAATCCTTCCAGCTCCCGAATATTCGAATGCACTTTATCAGCAATAAAAAGGGCCACGCTTTCAGGAAGATAAACACCTTCTATCTGTGATTTTTTCCTTAATATGGCAATTCTCGTTTCTATATCAGGCGGTTTTAGGTCTGCTATAAGACCCCATTCAAATCTTGAGCTGAATCTTTCTTCTATATTGGGGATTTCTTTTGGAGGGCAGTCGCTTGAGATGACGATCTGTTTCTGGTTTTCATAGAGATGGTTGAAAGTATGAAAAAATTCTTCTTTTGTTCTCTCCCTTCCTGAAAGGAAATGAATATCATCCATTAGAAGGAGGTCTATATTTCTGTATTTTTCGCGGAAGTCCATGACCTTTCCGTATTGAAGATGGGTTATAAGGTCATTCATAAATTTCTCTGTTGTCATATAAAGGATTTTCATGCCTCTTTTACTTCTCAGGCTTTCATGACCGATCGCGTTCATAAGATGTGTTTTTCCCAGGCCTGCTCCTCCGTAGATGTATAAAGGATTATAGGATTTTGCCGGGTTTTGAGATACAGATGAAGCCGCAGCCTGAGCGAATTGGTTGCATGAACCTACTATGAAATTATCGAATGTATAATTAGGATTAAGATTGGGATTTAAAAGATATCCGTCTTTAGACCTTCTCTCTCTCGGGCTCCGCCGCATGAACGAAGAGGAGTCATCAAAAATATATTTAATGTCATAAACTTTATCAAACAACTCTTTAGAGGAGGAGTTGATAAGGCCGGAATAGTGGAAAGAGAGCCAGTCTCTGAAATAGGAGTTAGGGACCTTTATATAAAGAGCGTTTTTTTCCTGTCCTATATACAAGGTGGGTCCGAACCACGTCTCAAAACTGTTTTTATCAATTTTATTTTTGATTTTCTTTTGGATACGAATCCATGGGTTTAATTTATGTGAATCTTCCATAATGAATCCCTCTTTTTCCACAGATATATCCACAAATGTGGAAAACTTCTATTAAAAGATGGTTTGGTTAGAAATATATTAACACCCGCAAATGTGTATTTCAAGAAGTTTTGTCGGAATAAAACAGAATTTATTGAATTATTTTTTTATAAGGGTTAAAAATCAAAGCCTATCCAGAATTTTGTCATCCAGCGGTCTCCGGTTTCAAATCCAAATGGATCTGAAAAGTCAGGCCAGTACACAAGCCTCACGAAATCTAAATGAACGGGAAATCCAAGGAGGAAGAATTGGAATCCATATCCCATTGAGCCCACAGCATCAGCGAGATAATAATATGTAAAGCCTGATTTACGCGTGTCTCTAATATACATCTTGGCCGGGTAACCCTTGATTTTGGTTCTGGCGATATCGAAAAACAGCGTTCCTCTTACTGGTCCGAGCTGGCCGATTATTGTGGAAGCAGCATTTATAATGGGGAATCTAAACTCAAGATTAGCGAACCAGGTTTCCGTTCCAATAAGACTGTAATAGTACTGGGACCGGATTTGATTGTTGCCTCCGAAGTAGTTTATAAAAGGAGTTTCTCCCCAGCTTCCAAAACCCTCAAAACGGAACGCAAAAAGGGAATCGAGGCCTAAATATAAATACTGCCGAAAGTCTAATCGAAGGGTTGTGTTGGTAAGAAACGAATCCGTGACAGGGATAGCCTGGGAGAATGAAAGATTGAAGGTGTTTCCTGCCGCAGGACCAAAGTATTTGAAATGAGTGGTCTCCCCGGTAAGAGAAAGAGAGGCGGATAACAAGCTTCCGGTAAGAAAGTAACTAAAAATCTGTCCGGATTCCGCCATCGTCCGGGCAAGAGTGGGATCATAGTATTCTTCATCATAGTAGGAATATTGGAAAGCACCTTGAACCCGGTAGTACCGGTTAAAGGGATAGTAGGCCGCAAGAGAGGCGCCTGATATAGATCGTGTTGCCAGGGCGTCATTGTAGTTGAGGGTGTAGTACAGGCTCGGATCGATGTAGTAATAGGGAGTATAATAGAAAAGGGTGTAGTGATAGGCAGAGGCTTGATACTGCAGTCTTCTTTTCTGATTGAGGTAAGAAAAGTAGTAAGACCGGAAATCTCTGACCTGGTAGGCCGTCACATTGAAGTTGTGATCACCGAAGAGATCTGAGAAAGAAAGGGACGAGCCGCCGTAAAGAGAGCCGTCTGTTGAAATCGTGGTATCCACAGGAGGCCTTCCCGTTAAATAGAGCTCTCCCATTCCCTCATGGGATTTGATTTTTGACTTATCGATCTCCACTGTGATATGCGGTTTGTATTCTTCATATTCTTCAGCGGTTAACATATCAAACCTTACGTTTTTTACAACGACTCCTTCCAGCTTGCCTTTAAATATTTGAAAGGCGCCTTTATGGAAGGAAGAAAAAACAATCGTATCTTTTTCATTTGCAACAGGGTATGGAAAGAAATTGCCGGTCCTCACATCCGTATGTCTTTTGAGCTCACCGGTCTTCAGTGACAAGGAGTAGATGTTATAAGAATCTCTCATGTCACCCGAAAAGTATATGAGGCTTGAGTCCTGGGAAAATTCCGGACAGATGGTATTTCCTTTGCCAAAAGTCAGCTGGGTCTTTTTACTCAGGTCATTCAAAGGAGAGAGGAACAGCTTGTCATAGATCCCGATGCGAAGGGTATAGACAATAGACTTTCCGTCCGGAGATACGGCCAGAGCTTTTTCATAAAGGTCATTGTTGGTCAGGTTGGTGGATTCCCCTGTTTCAATGGATATGCTGAATATGTCATGGACTCCGTTAGAGAAAGCGGTATAGAACAGTTTGTTTCCTTCGGGACCGAAACACGGAGAAGTGGGCCGGTCCTGAGGGATTTTGATTTTTTTAATGACGCGGCTGTTAATCACATTGGCCAGAAACAGGCTGTGCTTTTCTCCTGACCTTCCGAAGAAAGCGATTTTATCCCCATCAGGAGACCAGGCAATATCTCTGCCCACAGAAGGTTCAATCTCGTATTTGATGTTTTGATACTTTAAAGTATATCCTTTAGTGAGGTTTTTTATAAAGGATCCGTCCTTGGCAGAGAAAAGAATAATATCGAATTCGTAGGCTTTTTGATTGGCCGTCAGAACAGCGATGAGATCTCCTGAAGGGGATAAAGAATGGGAAAAGGCGAAATAGAATTCGTTCACAGGATAATTAGGTCCGAGTGCCATACTGTAGTTTTCCGGATTTTCACACATCAAAAAGGATTTGTATTTTTCTCTAAGGTATTTATTGAACTCGTGGCCGAACATTTGAGGATCCATTTTAAAGGCGTTTTTTATGGGATTTATCGGGCCCATTAGCGGGGCCTTTTTCAGTGACTGCCATAAATTTGCAACTCCGTTTTTGCCGAATCTCTGTTCAATAAAATCATAAATCGCATGCCCAAAATCATAGGCAGGATCTCTTGGGAGGGGATACCTCGAGTAAAGGTTGCCGTTTTTTCTCATTTCAGGAATACGGTCATTGAGCACTGTGTCTTTGATAATCAGGTTTGACCAGGAAGACCATCTCCCCGTATTGTATTCTGAGAATCCCTCCATGACCCACAGCGGAGGCGAACTTATGGCATGCAGAGCTCCGCCGGGACTTCCCCAGATCATGTCATATTCAAATATATGAGTCAGTTCGTGTTCGACCAAATCCTCCAATTCATCGATGGGCATATCTCCATACAGAGCGATCCTGTACAGTATGGGCTCAGCTACTCCCAGTACTCCCTCCGGGAGCTGGAAAAGATTCGTCTGTTGAAACTCGGTGCTGGTTTTGTAATAAAGAATGGGAACGGTTGCAGAGAGGTTGTGCTTTGTGCTCTGGCTTATCCTGTCATAGGAGCTCTCAGCAAGCTCTGCGATTCTTTTCAAAAAATCGACATCATTCATATAATAGTACAGTTCAAAATGCTCTGTCTCATAGCTTTTCCATTTAAAGTCTTTATAACGGATTTTGTTTTTACCATAATAAGGGTAATAAAAACTTTGTGCTGATAAAGAAGCCGTACAGAACAAGAGGAGCACTATGCCAAGCAGCTGATTTGTGTGTTTTTTCATTGTATCTCCTTATTTTAGGATGAGATATCGTTGTTGCGGCTGCGGTTCAGCAAAAATATCACGAAAAAGCTTTTCTTTAATACGGAATATAAGGTCATAAAAGGCAAAGGCTGGGATTTGGTTTGGATTCTCATAAGTCTTCGTCTCGCTGAATTTCCGCTGGAACAAGACCTCTCCCGTCTGGCTGTCTATAAAATAGAGGTCCAGGATAAGTGAGTACATACTTCTCCGGGCGAACCTGTCTTCATATGAGAAAGGATCTTCAAACTTTTTCTTGTCTTTTATCAGGGCTTTTCTTGTTTCGGATTTGTATTCATATATCCCAGAGAGAATAATTCCTTTCTTTTCCTTATCAGAAAGGCTGACCCAGAATTCTTTTTCTTTGAAATTTTTTTCGTCTTCAGCGGAGATCTGTTCCAGCTTTACTCTTTTTTTTGTTTTGATTCTCATCTCCTGGGCAAAATAATCTTTGATTTCATGGTTAATATCAAAATCAGGTTTTTCCTTTTTTTGAAGGAAGTCTGTGATTACAATTTCTTCGAATGGCATCAGGTTTAATTCAGGCTTTTTTGCTATGTTTGCGCTTACCTCTATAGAAGACGACATAGTGCTGCAGCTGTAGAGAGCAAACAAAAGAGAAATAATGGTTGTTTTATAAAAAAGTTGTTTATTTTTTTTCATCTTTGTTCTCATTTTTTTCAATTTTGTTTAAGTTTTCTTTAAATTTTTTGTAATTGGATTGGATATATTCGTTTTCAGGGCTGAGTTCTAACGCTTTTTTGTATTCATTTTCAGCTTTATCAAAATCCCCCTTTTTTTCGTAAGCAACAGCCAGGTTGTTGTGGGCGGCAGGAGAATTCGGGTTAGATTGGAGGGTTCTTTCCCATCTGAATATGGCCTCATCCCATAATCCTTTTTGGGCTGCCTCGATTCCAAACTTCACTTCATCCTGAGGAAGATACATAACGCAGCCAGTTAAAAGGAGCAGAAGGATGAGCAAACTCATTAATACAACTGTTTTTGTGTTCATTTCAGATTAATCCTTTCTTAACCTGACCTATTCATAAAAAAATGGCGATGAGCAATTTTTTGTTTTGATAGCAAGGAACTGCATACTTTTAAAAAAAATGACAACTGAAATATTTTTGTTTGTTTTTACTTTCATTTTAATCGCCATTTTTTTACCATATAGGCAAGCCGATGTGAAATTCAGGTGTGGCCTGTGCTCCCTTCAGATTTTTAACGCCATTCTTCGCACTGTGTTCTCGGCTGCTGCGTAACTCCCCCCGTCCGTGGGTCAAACATACTCACAGCTCGGCTTT
>JAGGYH010000143.1 GCA_021162615.1 Candidatus Aminicenantota bacterium | reverse complement strand
ATGAAGGTGTGGTCCTTCACTGCGAATGCCTTGTAACAAAGCAGATGCAGTAAGATCGGCTCGCCTAAAAGGTAAAAAAATGGCGATTGAAAATAAAAATCATAACAAGAAAAATGTGCAGAGATTGGTTCTTGATAAAATCTTGTATATCGCTGAAACAAAATGAATAATATAAACATCGCTATTTTTTTATGAATAGGTCAGGCTAAATCAAATAAAGTAACACAAAGGAAATATCAAATGTCCTTACAAATAGCTGTTTCAAGCGGAAAAGGAGGAACCGGAAAAACCTTTATTGCCACTAATATAGCCGCAGTCCTGGCTGAGAAAGGAGAGCCGGTCCATTATTTGGATTGTGACGTCGAAGAACCTAACGGTCATCTTTTCCTAAATCCCCTCATCCATGAGCAGGAGGATGTGACACTTCTTTCTCCTGTGGGCGCGGATGAGGAAAAATGCATTTTCTGCGGCAAATGCGCGGAGGCCTGTCACTATAACGCCATCACAGTGATTGAAAACAAAGTCCTGTTTTTCAAAGAACTCTGCCATGTGTGCGGGGCCTGTCAAGCGGTTTGTCCTGTGGATGCTATTGTTGAAGAAAACAGGAAGATAGGTGTTCTCAAGCATGGAAAAAGCAGCTCCATCTCCTTTCACTACGCGCTTCTCGAAACCGCGGAAGGAGGCATGTCCCCCAGATTGGTCAAAAAAGTAAAAGAACATGCTGGAGAAGGAATCAATATTTTAGATTCTCCGCCCGGCACCACTTGCCCGGTCGTAGAAACAATTAAAGACGCAGACCTTTGCGTTCTCGTAACAGACCCCACTCCTTTCGGCATCCATGACTTAAAACTGGCTGTGGATATGTCGAGAGAAATAGGCAAAGAACCGGTTGTAGTGGTGAACCGGGCTGATTACAAGAACGATGCCCTGCAAAAATATCTGAAAGAGGAAAAAATAGAGGTTGTGGGAGAGATACCTGACGACCGGAGCATAGCGGAGACCTATTCCAGAGGAGACCTGGTTGTGGAGAAACTTCCCAAATACAAAAAACTCTTTGAAGAAATGGCCGATGAAATAATAAAAAAAAGCCGGCAAAAAAGAGTGGTGAAAAAAAGGAAAGACAAAGACATCACGGATATGGAACAAAAAATAGATAAAGAAAAACAGGACCGGACTTTTTCCGGCAGAAAACCCAAAGAACTTGTGGTCATAAGCGGGAAAGGAGGAACCGGAAAGACCTCTCTTGTAGCCTCATTCACAGCTCTGGCCGGCCGGATCCTCATAGCCGACTGTGATGTGGACGCGGCTGACCTCCACCTTATTCTAAAGCCTAAGATAAAGGAAAGAGGGACTTTCAGCGGAAGCGTCCTTGCTGAGATCGACCAGGAAAAATGTACAGCGTGCGGCAGATGCAAACAAGAATGCCGGTTTTCCGCAGTGGAGGAAAAAATTTCAGAGGGAAAGTCCTCCTTTTTCATTGATCAACTTGCCTGTGAAGGCTGCGGCGTGTGTCATCTTGTCTGTGAAGACAACGCTGTGAAAATCGAAGATGCTTTCAATGGGGAATGGTTCCTTTCAGAGACCAGGCACGGCCCTATGAGTCATGCCAGGCTTGGGATCGCTGAAGAAAATTCAGGAAGACTGGTCACATTAGTCAGAAACAAACTAAACCAACTTGGGCAGGAAAGCTCCTTATCCGAGGCCGTCATAGACGGTTCTCCGGGCACAGGCTGTCCCGTGATCTCTTCCTTAACCGGGTCAGACTATGCCCTCATTGTCACAGAACCCACTGTCTCCGGTGTCCATGACCTCAGCCGCATCTTAGATGTAACCGCCCATTTCGGAATCCCTTCAGGCGTGGTGGTGAATAAATATGACATCAACCTGGAAATGACAGAGAAGATAAAGACATTGATCCGGGATTACAATGCGGAATACATGGGAAAAATTCCTTATGACAGGTCTATCACTGATGCTCAAATGCAGGGACTTTCCGTAGTAGAATACACTGAATCCCCTATGACAGAGGCGATAAAAAACATCTGGACAAAGGTCAAACCTTATCTTTCAATATAAAGGTAAATTCAAATGGAGGAAAGTATGACAAAACAACCACCCTTTTATAAGATATCCGTTTTCTTACTTGTTTTTTCTTTCAGTCTGATTCCCCTTTTCAGTCAGAGTCATATCACAACGCCTGAAGAACAGTTCGGACATAAAATCGGAGACGACTACTGGCTGGCTACCTATGCGCAGCTTACGGAATATTGGGAAAAACTGGCTCAGGAATCAGACAGGATGATCCTTCAGACCATTGGAAAGACCGAAGAAGGCAGAGACATGGTCATGGCCATCATCACCTCCCCGGAAAACCATAGAAACCTCGAATCATATAAGGATATATCCCGCAGAATGGCGCTTGCAGAGAACCTCACCGGGGAAGAAGCCAAAGAACTGGCCCGCAAAGGAAAGGCCGTTGTCTGGATAGACGGAGGGCTTCACTCCACAGAAGTGGTGGGCGCCCAGCAGGAAATCGAACTGGTCTATCAAATGGTCAGCATGAATGACCCTGAAACCTTGAGGATCCTGGATAATGTGATCCTTCTTGCTTTGATCACCAATCCGGATGGGATGGATTTAGTCGGGAACTGGTACATGCGGCAAGAAGAGCCTGAAAAAAGGACTACAAGAAATCTTCCCCGGCTCTACCAGAAATACATCGGGCATGACAACAACAGAGATTTTTATATGGTGACCCAGAAAGAAACAGAAGCTGTGTGCAACATCATCTACAGAGAGTGGTTCCCTCAGATCGTCTACAATCATCACCAGACAGGCCCATCAGGATGCGTTCTGTTTGCCCCTCCCTTTAAGGATCCCCACAGCTACAATCTGGACCCCCTGCTGGTTCTTGGGATCACCACTGTTGGAAACGCCATGCACAGCCGGTTTGTGAAAGAAGGGAAACCCGGCTCGACCATGAGAAAAGGCGCCTGGTATCAGACCTGGTGGAACGGCGGACTCCGTACTACTCCGTATTTTCACAATATGATCGGAATCCTAACCGAGATGATAGGAAATCCGACTCCTATGGAGATCCCATTCCTTATAGAACGGCAGCTCCCGGACGGAGACAATCCCTATCCCATAGCCCCGCGAAAATGGCATATGCGCCAATCCATAGAATACTCCATAAGTGCTGACAGGGCTATACTGGACCTGGCATCTAAACTCAAGGAAGATTTTCTGTTCAATATATTCCGTATGGGAAAAAATTCCATAGAGCGGGGAAGTAAAGACCACTGGACCATAACCCCCGAGAAAACAAACGCAGTGAGGGAAGCCATAAACAAAGACAAACCGGATATGACCGGTTCCGGGCGCTCCAGAGGATATCCCGTGAAATACTTTGAAGAGGTGCTCCATAAACCGGAATTCAGAGACCCTCGCGGATTTATCATTCCATCCGACCAGCATGATTTTCTCACGGCCATAAAATTCGTCAACACCCTTATCAAAAACGGAATCACTGTGTATACAGCTTCAGCCCCCTTTGAAGTGGCAGGGAAAAAATACCCGGAAGGCTCTCTGGTCGTGAAAACAGCACAGGCTTTCAGGCCTCATGTGATAGACATGTTCGAACCGCAGTACTATCCGGATGACTTTCAATACCCTGGAGGCCCTCCCTTGGCTCCCTATGACAGCGCCGGCTACACACTGGCTTTTCAAATGGGAGTTCAGTTCGATAGAATAATGGATGGCTTTGACGGCCCTTTTGAGGAAATAGAAGATGTGATCAAGCCTTCTCCGGGAAGAATATCAAACTCGGGCTCAAAAGGATTTCTTCTAAGCCACAAAACAAACGATTCTTTTACAGCCCTAAACCGTTTGCTGAAATCCGGAGAAGAGGTCTTCTGGATAAAAGAACCCTTTGAATGCAGCAAAAAGACTTATCCGGCAGGCACTATGTACATCCGGGCAAAAAAATCCACTGCGAACGCTCTGAAAAAAATCAGTGCTGATACAGGCCTCGATTTCACGGGCACAAACCTGAAGCTGGCTGACAAGGCCTTTAAGCTCAGTCCCGTAAGAATAGGGCTCTGGGACCAGTACGGAGGCTCCATGGATTCAGGATGGATCCGCTGGATTTTAGAACAGTTTGAGTTCGACTTCAGATTGGTTTTTGCTCCGGAACTGGATAAAGGCAGCCTGAATGACAAATTTGACGTCTTGATTTTTGTCAGCCGGTCCATACCCGGATTGGATTCGCGCGAAGGAATGTTCTACAGAAGAAGCGGCCCTGTTGACCCGGAGACCATCCCCGCAGAATACAGGGACAGACTGGGCCGTGTGACCAAAGAAAAGACGATTCCCGAACTTGAAGATTTTCTCAAAAAAGGCGGACATATCATAACCATAGGAAGCGCCAATGACCTTGCCTATCATCTGGGACTCCCTGTAGAAAACGCTTTAACCGAAAAAACAAAGGATGGAAAAACACACCCCCTCCCAATGGAAAAATATTTTATTCCAGGCTCTATACTTGAAGTCAAAGTGAATAATTCAAATCCTCTTGCCTACGGCATGCCTGAAAAAGTCAATGTGTATTTCAACAGAAGCCCTGTATTCCGCCTTCTCCCGGAAGCGATGTTTGCAGGCTTTAAGCCTGTATCCTGGTTTGATGCGGAGGAACCTTTGGTAAGCGGTTGGGCTCTAGGTCAGCAGTATCTTAATGGAGGCATTGCTGTCCTTGATGCTGAAGTAGGGAAAGGAAGACTGCTTATGCTCGGCCCGGAAGTCACATTCCGCGGCCAGCCCCACGGTACGTTCAAATTTCTTTTCAACGGCATCTTTTACAGCGGGTTGAAGTGAATCAAGCCCGTAAATAAGAAAGCTGGAGGTGTTTATTATGAAAAATTCATTCTTTAAAACATTTTTCTTTCTCTTTTCAATAATCCTTGTAACAGGATTGTCCTTCTCTCAGGACAAAAATGCTTTCAAAGAGACTTATTTGAAACCGGATGAGTCCATACAGGATATTCTCACCCGGGACAAACATTATGATGAACTGCAGGCTCTGGGCCCTGACAAAATTCATTTTATGATCCCCATACAAAGGAGGTTTTCTTCTCTGGAGCTGATGTCACAAAAAACATACAGGCTGGCTATGCTCGAATTCTGCCCTGATGTCAATAGAGAGTGGCGGCTGTCAACGTCCGGAACAAAGGGACTCAAAATCTATTCCTTAGAAAAAAGAGACTCCTGGATGATCGACCTCCCGGAAGACATCCTGATCAGTGATATGACCTGGTCCCCTGATGGGAAAAAAATCGCCTTTCTCGCTCATCTCAAAAATGGTTCACAGGTTTGGACCGCGGATGTGGAGACCGGAAAAGCCGGCCCTTTTGCAGAGGCTTTTGTTATGGCCACATTAGGAGGTGTGCGAAGCTACTGGCAAAGGTCATCCAGTTCAAACATGATCCAGTGGACTCCCGATGGTTCTATCATCACTCTTCTCGTTCCCTCTGAAAGAGGGCCCGAACCAAAAAAAAATCCGATCCCTGAAACACCTATCATCAGGCATACAAGAGAAAAAGAGACCCCCACAAGGACCTATCCCTTTCTCCTTCGGACCCCTCATGACAAAAAGCTGTTTGAATATTACACCACTTCCCAACTGGCCGTGCTTTCGCCTGACAGCACAGCGAAAAATTTGGGCGAACCCGCTATGTATATGAATATCTCACTCAGTCCTGATGGAAAATACATACTCGCAGAAAAACTGGTCAAACCTTTCTCATACATCGTAAGCTACAGAGAATTCCCCAGAGAATTAGTAGTGATGAACCAGCAGGGAGAAATCCTTTCCACAATTCGTAAAACTCCTTTAAGCGAAGCCATGAGCCGCGGCTCCGGTCCGGCCAGATCTCTTCCCAGAGAAGTGGCCTGGCGGCCTGACGGAAAAGGACTCTTTTTCCTTCAGCAAGAAAAAAAAGGCAAAGAAAATGATGAAGAAAAAGAAGCCAAAGATGAGAAACAGATGGATCGATTGATCTTCCTTCCCCCTCCTTTTGATATGGAAAATCCCCTTATCCTTATCAAAAGTGAAAACAGATTGAATGATGTTTCATTCTCTGCAAATGGAGAATATGCTTTTGCTGCCCGTACAGATAAAGGCAAGCAGGAAATCCTCGCAATCGACCTCACCAAAAAAGAACCCAAGATCCTTACCATCAAAAAAGATATCGATACTGATGACATTCTGAACCTCCCCGGAGACATCATGACCTGGAGAACCGGAAACGGCATTGCATACACGCTGACATCCAGTGACGGAAAATCCATCTATCTAAAAGGAGAAGGGTATAAGGAAAACTTCAAGCCCCAGCCTTTTATCAAAAAGGTCCTTATAAAAACAGGAAAAGAACAGCTTATTTTTGAAGGGTCTTCGGATATGTATGAAGAACCGCTCACAGCAGTGGATAAAGATATGAAAAAATTGATCATCAGCAGAGAATCAAAAGATACTTTCCCGCAAAGC
Organism: Candidatus Aminicenantota bacterium; assembly: GCA_021162615.1. Classification (GTDB taxonomy): domain Bacteria; phylum Acidobacteriota; class Aminicenantia; order Aminicenantales; family Aminicenantaceae; genus WJMT01. The sequence goes on along the minus strand of JAGGYH010000143.1, from coordinate 28,009 downwards.
TATTTAAGAGAAAATGACGGCTCCCTGACCAAACTCACAGATAATAAAAATCCCTTTCCTGAATTTAAGGTCAGCAAAAGAATCGATTTTGAATTCACCCGGCGCGACGGGCTTACCTGTTACGGCCAGATCTCACTTCCTCCGGATTATAAAGAAGGAGAGCGAGTTCCGGCTGTTTTCTGGACCTATCCCCGCGAATACCAGTCATTTAAAGAATACAAAAAGGCTGCTATCCGAAGCCGCAACCAGAATGCTTTTCCCCACTTAAGCGACCGCAATGCATCCGATATTTGGCTGGCCCATGGCTATGCTGTGGTGGTCCCTGATATCCCCATCATCGGAAAAGGCAACGCCTACAACAACCACTACATCGCCCATCTCGTGGATTCCATGTACGCGGCTATCAGAAAAGTGGATGACATGGGATACGTGGACGTGGACCGGCTCGGTCACGGAGGGCACAGCTATGGAGCCTTTGCCACCGGAAACATACTGGCTCACACACCTTTCTTTAAAGCCGGAATAGCCGGAGACGGAGCTTACAACCGCACCCTGACACCCATGACCTTCCAGAGAGAAAACCGCTTCATCTGGGATGCACAGGATATCTACATCGAGATGTCGCCCTTTTTCGAAGCTGACCATATCAACACTCCCATGCTCATGTATCACGGAGCCGAGGACAACAATTCAGGGACATTTCTCATCCAGTCAGAACGCATGATGCAGGCTCTGACCGGACTGGGTAAAAACGCAGTGCTTTATATCTACCCCTATGAATCACACGGGCCCCAATGCATCGAGACCTATATGGACCTCTGGACCCGGTGGGTGGAATGGTTTGATAAGTATGTAAAAAATCCGACAGAACAATAAAGGATGGCAATCAAGCTGCAGGCTCTATAAAAACCCTATTCTGTCTTTTTGAAGCAAACTACTGTTTGCAAATTTAGTCTGGAATATGAGAACAGGAACCATCAGAATATATATGATATTCTAATCCCCTTGTTCAGGGGCAAGGAGGATCTCTATTCTTTGCGGGGCACTATTCCGCTGACTTTCTGATGTTCTCTCTTTTTTGTGTGTTTCTTGTTGACTTGTCCTTTATTTTAAACGTATTATAGGTGATGAAGTCGCTTAGAGGGCGGATATTTGATTGAATGGAGTGAAAATCAACAACAACAAAAAAACGAATTTCCTATAGTGCATAATGTAGAGATTTTTTTGATTTGTGGCAATTGACAAAATTGAGGTTGAATTTAAAAAGGATAAGAGAGATTTTACCTGAAAAGTTAAAGATAAAGGGTTTGAAATTTTCTTCCAAAAGCCAGATCTTTCCCTGGGACATTAAAGAAACAATGGGGCCTTTCTGGGAGAAAGAATTGGGGAGACTGGTTGACCCGTCGCCTGAAATGGATGTGGTATTAAAAGAACTTTCAAATTTTATTGAAAGAGAATTAACTTTTCAATAGATTCTGTGTGTTTTCGTAACTTAAGATACCAAAACAATCGGACGAGGGTAGAGCTCTATTTTTTATACCAGTTGACGATATCTTCGATCCCTTTGCTGAATTCTGTTTGGGGCTTAAATCCCAGCTCATCCTGAATCTTTTGACTGGTGTAAAGATGGTAGTGATTTCTGGTGCTGCAGATATACCGGGTGGTTATCAAGGGCTCCTTCCCCGTTATATTGGCATAAATTTCTGAAAACTGAGCGATAGAGAGAAGCACCGGATAGGGAATCTTGACCACATAAGGATACACTCCCATTTTCTGGGCTATTATTTTCAGCATCTCTCGCCAGGAATAAGCTTTCGGATCTGTTACATAATAGGTTTGAGAACAAGCCTGTTCGCTTTCTGCCATAAGAATCAGAGCACGGACCAGGTCATCAATAAAACAGATGCTCATCTGCTTGTCTTTCTTCCCAATCACAGGAAATATTCTTTTCTCTAAAAGCTTCATGAGAACAAATAGTTCCTGCTGCCGCGTACCGATAACAATGGGGGGCCTGGCTATGGTCACGGGAATTTTGGTCCCGAATCTACTGACCACTCTTTCCGCATAAAGTTTGCTTTTTCCATACAAGGAGGAGGGAACGCAGGCACAGTTTTCATCCCTGAAGATTTTATCATAGAGAGGCCCTGAAGCAGCAATGCTGGAGACAAACACGAATTTTTTTATTTCCTGATTTGCCTCAACACAGGCCTCGATGAGGTTCTGGGTGGCCAGCACATTGGCGTTATAATAAGCATCCCAGTCTCCGGCATTCAAAACTGCCGCAAGATGAAACACATAATCCATACCGCAGACACACTTCTTGAGAGAATCTTTATTTAAATAATCCCCCTTGACAAATGTCACATTCAGGTCTTTGGTCCATTTCAGATCACTTTCTTTTCTTACAAGGCAAAAGACCTTAAATCCTTTTTTTAGCAGTCCTTGTGTGAGATGACTTCCGATAAAACCGCTGCTTCCTGTAACCAGAGCTCTCATTCTTTACGCTCTCTTTCTACAGCTAATTCTTTTTTAAATTCATGATAGAGTATTCTTTGCTTTATGGTTTCCGGGAGAATTTTCCCAGCCCACAGGAGAAATTTATTCGCAGCTCCCGGAATGATTATTTTTTTTCCCTTCAGCAGTTTTTTTATGCCTGTTTTTGCAATCTTTTCTGGGGTAAGAAGAACGATTTTACCCTTGATCCCGTGGGTCTTAATGCTTAAATCCGAATGAATATCAGTATTAAATGCGTTCGGGCATAAGATACTGACTTTTATAGAGGTATGTTTCAGCTCTCCCCTGAGAGCCTTGGAGAAAGACAGCACAAAGGCTTTAGAAGCAGAATACACACTTTTAAAAGGAATGGAAAAGAAAGAGGCTATACTGCCCACATTGAGTATGTAGGCAGAATCCAATTTTTTCATAGAAGGGATAAAGAGCCGTGTGAGCAAAACAAGAGCCCTCACATTGAGATGTATTCTCAGCTCATTGTAGTCTATCGAAGATTTTTCAAACAGAGTATGGCCCCTGGCTCCCGCATTGTTTATCAACATGTTCACAGTCAATCCATTGTGTTCGCAAAAAGCATGGATTTTCTCCAGGGCACCTCTTTGAACCAGATCGACTCCATAAATCCAAACCTTTACCTTATATTTGTTCTTTATGTATTCAGATGTGAGGGTCAAATCCTTATCCGGAAGAGCCACCAGTATCAGGTTCATCCCCCGGCCTGCACATTCCTCGGCCAATGCTTTCCCCAGGCCGCCGCTGCCCCCTGTAATAAGAGTGTAGGTCTCTTTATTTTTCATTGTTCCTATATTATTCAAATGAAAGTCCGGAGTCAAAATGTTAATAAATGACGGGACTGGGAATAGGAAATGGGCCGGATCCGACACCAGCGCAGGTATTCATTTTTTTTGACCATTTTTAAATCTATTGAAATATTGTCTTGACTATTTTTCAGTAATGTGAATAATAGTCAGAAATGAAGAAAAGAATACTATACCAAAAGGTCTGGACTGAACTCTCTCAAGAGAAGAGTTTAATTTTAATTGCAGGGCCACGACAAGCTGGCAAGACCACTCTAGCTCAGATCATTGCGGATTCATTCACCAACAGTCTTTATTTTAATTGGGATATTCCCGAACACCGGACAAGGCTTTTTAAAAATCCAAATTTTTTTGAATCAGTCATCCGCAAGGATGCGTCAAAACCTCTCATTGTTTTCGATGAAATCCATAAGTTTAAAGATTGGAAAAATTATCTAAAAGGGATCTATGACCAGTTCCACGGTCAATATCAGTTTCTTGTATCCGGAAGCGGAAGACTTGATATTTATCAACGGGGTGGCGATTCTCTGGCCGGACGCTATTACTTATTCCATCTCTGGCCTTTTACCCTTGCGGAACTCGGAGGAAGAAACATCGGTATTAATGAATTTTTACGCAGTCCTCAGAACATCCATGAGGCTAATCCTAAAGGGCTCAAAGACCTATGGACCCGCTTATCTGAAATGAGCGGTTTCCCGGAACCCTTTCTCCTTAATAAGGAAACCTCCTATCGACGCTGGTCAAACACTTATTCCAACCAACTCATCCGGGAGGATATTAGGGATTTGACCGCAGTCAAGTCAATAAAAGAGTTGGAGACACTCTATTATCTTTTACCTTCAAAAGTGGGAAGTCCGCTTTCACTTCCATCTCTCGCTTCTGACATCAGAGTCAGTTATAATTCCATCCGCAACTGGCTTTCTGTTTTCGAATTATTTTTTCTTGTTTTCAGCATCTATCCCTGGACAAAAAAGATATCCAGGGCCATTCAGAAAGAACGCAAGGTTTATCTTTGGGATACACCAAGAATCAAAGATATATCCAGCCGGTTCGAAAATATGGTGGCGGTTGAGCTTTACCGGGCCATAACACAATGGAATGATCTGGGTTTTGGTACCTTTTCTTTGCATTTTATACGAAATAAAGAAAAGCAAGAGGTTGACTTTCTCATTGCCGAACAGGGAAAACCAGTTTTGCTTATAGAAGCAAAAATAAGTGACTCCCAGCCTTCACCTGCTTTAAAGAAGTTTCAAGATAATTTACAGATTCCTGCTGTCCAGCTCATAGAAGACCATGGCGGTTATCAGTTAATTTCAAATAAAAGCCAGAAAATCCTCATTGCCCCCGCTTATCAATGGCTCGCCCAGCTTCCTTAAGGCCGGCTTGAACCTGACCTTCAGCGGGGCGGAAAAGCTTGTCAGGTTTTCCTGCAAGACCCGCGGCTTCTGTCCCTACTGTTACTCTAATCGTCGTAAATTCCACCGTCTGTTTCTCTCTTAACTGTGTGTCGGCAGCAAAGAATCACCTAAAAATACCCAAAGGCAGCCACAAAAAAACCAAATTCCTTCTATGATGATGTGATGCAAGTCTTTTTTTGAGCGCCTCCTGTCTTTTTCTTTCTTTTTTTCTTTTAATTATCGGTTTTTAAACCATCCTTCTATCCGTGCCCTTAACAAGAATGTTAAGTCCGCACACACTCTAACATTAGGTCTCGGCTCCTTAACCTATACGAAGAACGCAACCTTCATCGGTCCGTTAGAAATTTGCTGAAGGCAGCCGATTCGTTTTTTTTCTCATTATCTTTTATAGGGAATATACAGACGGCTTTCTTTTAACATCCGATAGATAATCGTCAACATACGCCTGGCTGTAGCAACCCTGCCGGACTTGAGCTTTTTTCCCTTCTCATCCATTAAAGTAATGTGTGAGTATTGCTTATGATAGTCAATACCCATATAATTCATTTGTGCACCTCCTTGTAAATGGTAAGCTGAATTCCTAGTACTATGGAAGGCAGAAATCCAATTTTTTCATAGAAGGGATAAAGAGCCGTGTGAGCAAAACAAGAGCCCTTAGATTGAGATGTATTCTCAGCTCATTATAGGCTATCGCAGATTTTTCAAACACAGCATGGCCGCTGGCTCCCGCGTTGTTTATCAACATGTTCACCGTTAATCCATTGTGTTCGCAAAAAGCATGGATCTTCTCCGGGGCATCTCTTTGAACCAGATCGACTCCATAAATCCAAACCTTTACCTTATATTTGTTCTTTATGTATTCAGATGTGCGGGCTAGTTCTTTATCCGGAAGAGCCGCCAGTATCAGATTCATCCCCCGGCCGGCACATTCCTCGGCCAATGCCTTCCCCAGACCGCCGCTGCCCCCTGTAATAAGAGTATAGGTTTCTTTATTTTTCATTGCCCCTATATTATTCAAATGAAAGTCCGGAGTCAAAATGTTAAAAAAATAATGATCGGCGGGTAAAAATTCAGGGATGTTTCTAATTCGCAATATAGCCGCTTCGGTGAGTGATTTTGTAGGAGCCGGCTTTGACTTTGACTTTGATATTTTTAAACTTTCCGTCTCTTTTATAGGCTGACGGCCTGTAATAGAGAAGATAATAGCTTTCTGTGGCAGTGACCGCTTTCTGAAAAGACGCTTCGGCATTGGCTGAACTTTCGGTCAGGCCTCCGGTTGATCTGGCGATCCCGGAAAACGCTTTGAAAATATCTTCCGAATGTTCCTTAAAGAGTATCCCCTCCTTGTATTCTGCAGGCTTAGTGATGTAAAGAAAATGGATCAGTATGGACGAATCAGAAAAAGCTTTTTTTATTTTATCTGCATCAATGGAAACACCTTCTCTGTAAGTGGAAAAAAGGTCATGTAACCCCATGAGGATATGATGTTTGTCCTGAAAGCGACTTTCAAGGGAGGCTATGATTTTAGGCATGGGTTGGGCCACCATTTCTCTCTGAGAGAAAAAGAAGGCGATTTTTTGCCCGCTCCGGTCTTTCAGCAGTTCGGCAAAACGGGCCAATTCTTGTTCATCCACATCCCTTAGATAATTCAAACGAGTAAGGATGGTCCTATATTTTTGAAGTATATAATCCAGGGAATTTGCGTCATCAGTAGGTAACGAACTGCCTGATCCATAAAGAGACTTTATCCCTTCCACTGCATTCAAATCAGATGTTGTTTGCTCAAGTTCTCTGAGGGTATTTCTGTATTCAGCATTTCCCATGATCGTGTCTTTTCTCACTATCTTTTTGAGCTGTTCAGCTATCTGCTCTTTATCTTGATAGTCCCATGAGATATCCTTCAGATTATAGGCTTTGACCGGGGTTATCACTATAAGGGAATCACCTTCAAGAACCACATTCTCGAAAAAAAGGTCAATGGCCTTTTCTACCTTCGGGAAATACTCCCAGATGTCAAAAAGGAGAACAAAATTTCTGGAGACATCCGGAGCCATCCGGGCCTCTTTTTCTTCCTTTCTCTCTATCTTTGTTTTTTTGATCACATAGCATGCCGTAATCTTCTGGAGCTTGCCGTTTTCATAGACCTCGAAATCATCAATGGTCAGATTATCAACAAATCTATCCTTATCAAAGACCCGCACCGGCACCTCGATATTGACCACGATCTCATCATGCTCGATCTCCTGGGCAAACAAGGCAAGGCTCAGAGCCAGTACTCCCATTAGGATTATGAGTCTTTTCGTATTCATTCCTCCCTTTCTTACATCGCTAATTATATGACATATTTAAAAAAAAACAACCTCTTCCCCACGGAAAACTCTCCGTTGCATTGACTTGTTCTTTATGGAAATATAAACTTTTAATCCCCCGAGCACGTATATAATTAATGAACCTGAATGATGAACGAGTCAAGGTTAAGGATAGTTTACTGAAACTCAGGTGAGGACGTGGCGACATTGAAGATTTAGCCTTCTGAGTGCTGTGTTTGAGGGAACTCGGCAAAGCCGAGCTGTGAGTATGTCTTTTTTGAAAGAATCTTGCATATCGCAGAAAAGATAGTGATAATAAGGTCATTATCATTTATTTATGAATCTTAGGAGGAAATGATGAAAAAAAGGCTGTTTGTCTTAGCTGTTGTTCCGCTGGTCCTTTTCCTAAATACATGTAAAAAGGAACAGGGTTTTTCCCAGCCTGAACTCACTTATCCAGAAACCAAAAAAGCCGATGTGGCGGATGACTATTTCGGAACCAAAGTCCCTGACCCTTATCGCTGGTTCGAGGACCTCAATTCCGAAGACGTCAAAGCCTGGGTAGAGGCCGAGAATGAGGTCACTTTTTCCTATCTGGAACAGATTCCTTTTCGGGAAAAAATAAGGCAGCGCCTCACAGAACTTTATGACTATCCCAAATATTCCTCTCCCTACAGGGTAGGAGATCACTACTTTTTCTACAAAAACGAGGGACTGCAGAACCAGTCGGTGATCTATGTACAGAAAGGATTGGAAGGGGAACCGGAGGTCTTCATTGATCCCAACGAGCTTTCTCCCGACGGGACCGTAAGAATTTATCTCACCGGTTTTTCCGAAGATAACCGGTACGCCGCATATTCCCGTTCTGAAGCCGGTTCTGACTGGCAGGAAATCCGGATCATGGAAATCGCCACAAAAAAAGAACTGGAAGACCGCATACATTGGGTCAAATTCAGCGGGGCCGCCTGGTATAATGACGGTTTCTTTTACAGCGGATACGATAAGCCCGAAAAAGGAGAGGAGCTTAAAGAACAGAACAAATACCAGAAGATCTTCTATCATAAACTGGGAGACCCCCAGGAAAAGGATAAACTCATCTATGAAGACAGGGAACATCCCTTACGCTATGTCTCAGCCGATGTAACCGAAGACTCAAGGTATCTGATCTTGGTTGTCTCTGAAGGCACAAGCGGCAATGAACTCTATTACAAGGAATTGGGCGATGAAGAAGCTGTTTTCAAACCGCTTGTCACCGGCTTTGATTATGACACCTATGTCATTGACAACATGGGAAAGGACTTCCTTGCCTATACCAATATCGATGCTCCCAATTACAGGGTAGTTAAAATCGACCCTGAAGCCCCTGAACAGAACAACTGGTCGGATATCATTCCGGAAAAAGACGAAGTCCTTAACAGCGCCAACACAGCCGGCGGGTATCTTTTCTGCCGCTACCTCAAGGACGCGCACACACAGGTATTCCAGCATGACCTGGAAGGAAACCTGGTACGGGAGATCGAACTTCCAGACCTGGGTACTGCCTCTGGTTTCGGAGGAAGAAAAGAACACAAGAGCCTTTTTTATGTTTTCACCTCCTTTACCTATCCTCCGACCATCTTCAAGTACCAAGTCAAAGACGGAACCTCTGAGGTCTTTCGTAAAACCGAGGTCCCGTTCAATCCGGAAGACTATGAGACCCGCCAGGTCTTTTACACAAGCAAGGACGGTACTCAGGTTCCCCTTTTCATTGTTCACAAAAAGGGAATCAAACTAAACGGCAAGAACCCCGCTCTTCTTTATGGTTACGGCGGATTCAATATCAGTCTTCTCCCCGGCTTCAGCGCCACCAGGATTTTTCTCCTGGAAAACGGATTTATCTATGCTCAGGCTAACCTCAGAGGAGGCGGCGAGTACGGAGAAGAATGGCATAAGGCAGGAATGCTTCTTAACAAACAGAATGTGTTTGACGACTTCATCGCAGCCGCCGAATATCTGATCAATGAAAAATACACCTCTCAGGACAAACTGGCGATTGCAGGAGGTTCCAACGGAGGCCTTCTTGTGGGAGCAGCCATGACCCAGCGCCCTGACCTCTTTGCTGTCGCCCTTCCGGCGGTCGGAGTGATGGATATGCTCCGGTATCATAAATTCACAGTGGGCTGGGGATGGGCTGTGGAGTACGGATCCAGCGATGAGGAGGAGCACTTTAAGAATCTTTACGCTTACTCTCCTTTACACAACATCAAACAGGGTGTCTGTTACCCGGCAACTCTGGTGACCACAGCTGACCATGATGACCGGGTGGTACCTGCACATTCGTTTAAATTCATCGCAGCACTGCAGGAGAAACATGCCTGTGATAATCCTGTGCTCATCCGGATCGAAACCCGCTCAGGCCACGGCTCAAGCTCCACAACCAAGATGATCGATGAGCTGACCGACGAATATGCGTTCATGTGTTTTAACCTGGGAGTGGTTCTGAAATAAAAAGACAGAAAAACCTCTTTATTTATTTAAAAGAAGCTCCGGCATGGAGTATGACATTTGAAGTGCCGGTGCTGTATCCGATCCCAAAAAGAATCATTTTATATCGAAAATACAACCCGGTCATGACATCCAAACGGATCTCTGATATCTTTCCGTCTTCGATATAATAATGTTGGTTCCACATAAAGGAATGGCCTTCGTAATACTCTATCAGGTACTGCCTGTATTTTATGGACTGAAGGCCTCCGATCCCTATATAGGCTGTAGCGTGCTGGTGAAAAAACGAAATTGAGAGTCCGCCTCCGGCTCCATAAAAAAATTCCCTGCTGTAACCAATGAACTCATTACCCATGAATTTATCCGCATATTTCTCAGAAAAATCTTTTTTATTTCCTTCAGGCCTTGCGAGCGGAAGTTTTATTCCTCCCCAAAATCCGAACTTATGTCCAACAAACAACCGCACATCCACTGTTCGGGAAAAGTCATATCCGAGAACAAAATCCCGATACACCTTACTCTAATAACAGCAAAAAATGTGCCAATTGAATTCCTGGCCTGCTGAGAATCCCAATAATCATATTTTACCTGGTTATTCACGAGTCGAGGCTGATGAAGGCATACTGAAATTCAGGTGTGGACGTAGCGACATTGAAGATTTAGCCTTCGGAGTGCTGTGTTTGAGGGGACTCGGCAAAGCCGAGCTGTGAGCATGTCTGACCCACGGACGGGGGGAGTTGCGCAGCAGCCGAGAACACAGTGCGAAGAATGGCGTTAAAAATCTTTAGCGAGCGCTAGCCATATCTGAATTTCACATCGGCTCGCCTATGAAGGTAAAAAAATGAACATCGCCATTTTTTTATGAATAGTTCAGGTTGATTATAAATGAGAGACAGTTGTACACAAAATAAGACAGTTTAGAAAAACTGGACCTGGTTTTTCTTTACAGATTTCCCGAAGATGATTATAATGACAATTCAATATCACTATGAACATGTTAGACTGCGGAAGTGGCGGAATTTGGTAGACGCGTAAGCCTCAGGAGTTTATGGCCCAAAAGGCCGTGTGGGTTCGAGTCCCACCTTCCGCACCAATGCCTCCTCAAAGAAACAAAGGGAAAAGCTCTATGACATCTCCGGCTTTAAAAAAATCCTCCGGATATAAAATCCTGCTCATTAACCCATGGATTTATGACTTTACCGCCTACGACTTCTGGCTTAAGCCGCTGGGTCTGCTTTATATGGCTTCCATAATTGAAAAACACACGAATGCCAAAATCTCCTTTATTGACTGTCTGGACACAAGCCACCCCCAACAAACTGGCGGCTCCCTATTACTGGGGAGATATTTCTCCGGAAGAATTCGACACATTAAAAAACATGCTCCATCCAGCACAATGAGACGGCTGCGCTCCATTGCGGTCTTCCGCAGCCATCTGAAGGGAGCGCAAGCCAATCCATCTTATACCATAAGAAATTCAGGTGTGGCTGAAGCGACATTGAAGATTTAGCCTTCGGAGTGCTGTGTTTGAGGGGACTCGGCAAAGCCGAGCTGTGAGCATGTCTGACCCACGGACGGGGGGAGTTGCGCAGCAGCCGAGAACACAGTGCGATGAATGGCGTTAAAAATCTTTAGCGATCGCTAGCCATATCTGAATTTCACGCCACTTTTTTATGAATAATTCAGACTAATGCACTATAATAATAGAGGTAACCATTTTGGATAAAAAGAGTTTAATAACCTGATACCAGATAAAGAGGAGATGTTGAGTGATAAATACAAACAAGCTGATACTGATGATACTTTTGCTGCTCATTACGGTATTAAGCCAGGGGATATCAGACACCAGAGACCTGCCCGGACCTTATAAAAAATGGCTGGAGCAAGAGGCTGTCTACATTATATCTCCGGTGGAGAAAGACGTCTTCCTTAAGCTCCGTTCAAACCGGGAACGGGACCTGTTCATTAAAGCATTCTGGAAGCACCGGGACCCGACTCCCGGCACCGATGAAAATGAATTTAAAGAAGAACACTACCGGCGCATAGAACATGCGAATCAATACTTTGGCAAAGAGACTCCCAAGCCCGGATGGAAAACAGACAGAGGCAGAATATATATCATTCTGGGAGAACCCAATGACATCCAGACTTACGACGCCAAGATCGAAATCTATCCCGTAGAGACCTGGTTCTATCAGAACATAAAAGCCAGGGGGCTTCCCCCTGCTTTCCAACTCATGTTCTTTCAGGACAAAGGTCACGGCGAATACAAACTCTACAGCCCCATAAACAACGGTCCCCAGGCCCTTCTCACTACTTTTGAAGAAGACCCGACTGATTACGTTGCGGCTTATGAGAAAATGAAGATGATCGAACCTTCTCTTGCTGATGCTTCATTGACCTTGATACCCGGAGAAAAGCCTGTATCTTACGGGAGACCCAATATGTCTTCCGCCCGCCTTCTCAATGAGATCGAGACCGTTCCACAAAAGCTCGTAAGCGACACATACGCCCGAAAATACCTTGAATATAAAGACTCTGTCGAAGTGGAGTATTCCACCAACTATATCGGTAATTCCTCTCTGGTGAAAACAAAAAAAGACTCAAATGGCGTCAACTTTATCCAGTATGTAATGGAACCGCAAAGGCTTTCCGTTGATAATTATCAGGATAAATACTATACGACTTTAGAACTTTACGGCACTGTCACTGATATGCAGGACAGGCTTATCTATCAGTTCGAAAAAAAAATCCCTCTGGAATTCAGTGAAACCCAGATCAGCCGCATAAAAAACAGGCCCTTTAATGTGATGGATGTGTTCCCCATTATTCCGGGCCGATTCAAAATATCGGTTCTGATGAAAAATATCACATCAAAAGAATTTACCTCCCTGGAAAGAACCGTTTTTATCCCGGGCCCGGAAAATCCAATCCAAATGACATCACTCATGCTGGCCTTTGAAATGAAAAAAGATAAAGCAGAAATAAACCTGATCCGTCCCTTTCACATAAGGGATTACCAGCTGTATCCGCCTGTGAACCGTCTTTTTGTAAAAGACGGCCTTCTTGTCACCGCCTTCCAAATACACGGACTTGATGATGCAGACGGGAATATTTATAAGCTTAAATATCAATTCTTAAAAAAAGGATCGCCCCCTATTGAATTCACAAAAGACATCACAGAGTATCCGGAAAGGCCTTTGTTTACGGAGAAAATTTCTCTTAAAAATTTTACTCCAGACCATTATAAGCTCAGAGTCAGCCTTTTCAACGGACAGACTGAAGCAGTATCTTCAGAAGAAGAATTTGATATAAGTCATTCAGAAAGCATCCCTAGACCCTGGTACTATTTCCTGCGCCTGACTGAAGAGGAGGACCCTGCGTTCTCCTACACCCTTGGCCTGCAGTATTTCCGCTCCGGTCGTTTAGAAAAAGCTCTCCCTAAATTGAAAAACGCGTATGAAAACAAAAACGGCTCCGAGGAAATCGCCATTAATCTGGCACGTATTTACATAGCCGCTGAAAATTATAAGCCTGTCACGTCTTTACTTTCCCCATATATCGATAGCGAGATGCCCCTGAAGCAGCCAACCTATTTCCTGTTAGCTCTGTCTTATAATAAACTGGGAGAATTTGAAGAAGCTGTCCGTATTTATAAAAAAGCCATATCTGCATACAATTCCTCCCCTGAACTCCTCAATCCCATGGGAGAATGTTTGCTGCAGCTTGGCAAGAAAAAAGAAGCTCTCGAAACCTGGGAGAAATCCCTGAAAATAAATCCGGACCAGCCTGAAATCAAGAAAAAAATAAAAACCCTCAACAACAAATGAATTCAGCCCGGAAGATAAGGAAAAAATATTCAAAAATCATCGGTCCTCTTTTTGTCCCTGTTCTTTTGCTGACACTTCTCTTTCTTCCGTCCTGTCATACCTACAAACTGGAGCAGAATCTGGAACCCGACGATGCAGAATTTTACAGCAAAGTCAGATATATCATCACGTCCCGGGAAAAAAAGGTTTTCCTCGAACTTCCTCATTCTGAAAGAAAAGCCTTCCAGGAAGAATTCTGGGAAAAACGCGACCCTTCTCCGGGTACTGCGGAAAATGAATTTAAAATAACGTACTTCAACAGAATCCAAAAAGCCGATGACCTGTTCATCGGCGAAGGAAGACCGGGGTGGGCTACAGACCGGGGCTATATCTATATTCTGTTCGGCCCTCCTACCCAAAGAATGACCTCTTCCCCTTCAAGCTTCAATAATGCCTGCAGAGAGGTATGGTACTACGGAAACTTCCCTGTCGCCTTTGTTGATGCCTATTGTACGGGCCAATTTAAGCTGGTCACTTATGACCTCAGCCCGATCCGTCACTTAAATTTAAAATACATGAGTGAGTTCGCTTCTGCTCAGTCTGAAGCACAGCAGACCCTCCGGGATGACGAGGCCCTTTTTGATTTCAACTGGGAAATCAAAAATATGACTGCAGAACCGGAAATGATCAAAGGGTCCATTGAAATAAATATTCCGTATGCTCAGCTGTGGTTTAAAGAAGAAAAAAACAAACTGAGGACTTTAATCGATGTGGTTGTGGAAATCATAGGGACCCATGACGAGTCCCTATGGAAATATGAAGACCATATTAACATCGAAACAGATGAAGAAAGCCTGCTTAAACAGAAAGAAGAAGGTCATCGGCTTGAGATCCCGTTTGTATTTAAAGATGAAAGTACGATCAAACAGCTGAGAGAAGGAGGAAACAGGATTTTCGCTACTCTGAAAAACAGAACATCCGGAAAAACTGTAAGGAAAGTCCTCAGAATCAAATTGTCATAGATCAAGCCTGTATGATGAACAAGTCAAAACCAAATATGAAAATATCGCCATTTTTTTATGAATAGTTCAGGTCAGGCTAGAAATACAAGTGAATACCGATTTTAAATATTCTGTTATTGTATGTTCCGTAACTTATGGTATCCCCGTATCTTTCAAAGGTAGGATTATCCGGGTCTCTGTAATCCACATAACCTCCCGGGTTGGATGTCATATAATAACTGCTTCCTCCCAGGACATTCAATACATCCAGATAGGCATTCATGGAAAGAGTGTCTGTGAGCTTAAATTTTTTCTGCAGCCTGAAATCAAGTGTGGAAAGCGCAGGCGTGCGTCTTGACCCTCTTTCTTCTGTAGCAACAGTATAACACGCACCGGGGTCCAAATACCTGGCCTCTTCCGGAACATAAACGGTTATAGTCCTGTTCCAGGGAATGCCTGACCTGTAATTGTAATAACCTCCCAGGTCAAAACCATAGGGAAGTACGACAGAGGCCTGGATTTTCACATTCAGAGGCCGGTCAAAATCCAGACGGCCGTCAGCATATACCATGGAATTGGGAGTATCAAAATAAAGGGAACTGGCGTTAGTGGCGCTATCCCAGCCCCCTATATTTCCCCAAGCTTTGCTCCAAACCAGAGAGGCTAAAAATTGCCACCTGTGTGACATTTTTTTATTAAGGACGAGTTGAAGAGCCGTGTATTTGCGAAAGGCAGACTCAATATTTGTATAGTACCAGTTTCGGCCTCCTGGTGAGTCTGCAAGCTCCGCATAACAATAAGAATTCAAGTCATCCTCTGTATTAAAGATCCCATCATCACCTGGATCTGTAAACTCAAACTTTTCCCAGTAAGGACTTTCCGTGCTGTATCCCTTCCAAGCTTCTTGGGCTCCTAAACCATAATCATTGACATTTTCGATAATATTTTTTTTGTGCTTGTAAATA
This sequence comes from Candidatus Aminicenantota bacterium, assembly GCA_021162615.1. GTDB lineage: Bacteria > Acidobacteriota > Aminicenantia > Aminicenantales > Aminicenantaceae > WJMT01. Next base: position 12,694 of record JAGGYH010000143.1, on the reverse strand, counting down.
AAAGTGGCTCCTATGGTTAAATTCGTACTGAGCGCGTGCTCAAGGCCGAAACTGTATTCATCTGTAACAGGGGATTTCGTATCTGGGTCGAGCCTGCTGGCTTTATTAACAGAACTCGGATTATCCGCAGCATCGATCAATGTGTACGTATCATCTGCATCCGGTTCCTGGTCATAGTCATTGTCGATCCAATACCATGAACTCAGCTGAGGGTAAAGAGGGCTGGTCCTGTTAAAATAACGCATGGCTATGGATTCGTGATACTGTGAATAGTTGGCTGAAATCGAAGACATTCCATTGCCAAAAATATCAAAAACAATCCCCAGATGCGGCGAAATATTGAACCAGTTCATAACATCTAATGAGCCGAGACTAACATAACCGTACTGTGTTTCCACGCCCGGGAGCACATCAAAAATCTCGTATGTGTCATCGCTTCCAAGTTTATAACCTAAAGGAAAAAGAGACATGCTGAAATCAACGCGCGCCCCTAGATTTATGGTCAAACGCCGGGCAATTGTAAGGCTCTCCTGCAAAAATCCCCCTATTCTGTGGGTCTCGCTCTCCAAAACAGAGCCCCCTTTAACTGAACCGCACGTATAAGCATAGATCCTTCCTCTGTTAGGGTAGGATTCAGTGGGATAAGAATAGATATCCCCCTGATAATAATCGAAAGAAAACGGGTTTTCCCTCCAGAAATCCCACTTCAAATGGTTCCATTCATACTCAAGTCCTAATTTAAATTTATGCTCGGCGCCTAAAAATGTATCATTAAAAAGAGTGCCTTTAACCGAAGGATTCAATTTTTGAATGGCAGATATTTGCTGAAACTCAGGGTTGTTTCCGTACATATTGAAATATCTGTCATAAGTCCGGGGTTCACTTGTAAGGCCGTATTCACTGTATGGCAGAGGAGTTTTTCGAAAAAAATAGGTGACTCTTCCTTCAAAAAACATATTAGGACCCGCCGTATAATCTCCCTGAACACTAAAAATATGGGATATCTCCCCGTCTCTCTTGTTTGTCGCTGTTTGGTCACGGAACTTCTGGATCTGATCAATATCATATTTTTCACTTACTAAAGAAAGATTGTACGTTACACTTGCATGAATATCCAGGGGAAGGAGTGTGGTAACCTTGCCAAACACATTGTATTCCTGATGAGGGGCGTCCTGCCGGGCATACACTTCCTGGCCCTCCCCCTGTGTTTCAGACCAGTCTAAATGATTAAAATCTTTTACCCAATTTGAATACCGGGCGTTTACATACAGATTCACAACATCCCTGGCAACCGGCCCTCCAAGATGAAAAGACAGGTCTCTCCACGTATTAAATTCAGCTGGTTTGGACAATCCTAACAGATCCAGATCCTCAGTGCTTAAAAAAGACGTCTGCATGGATTTGCCATAATACTCGCCAAGAAGGCCCCCTGTGAATCGATTCCCTCCTGACTTTGCTGCAATATTCACATAACCGCCGTCAACATTCGTTACTTCCGGGCCGTGGCCTGCTATGCCAAACTCTATCCCTCCGTATGTATCTGTACTCACGTTTATTTCAGGATAAGAATACAAAGGGTCATCCAATACGATACCATCTATAATAAACCTGTTCCCACGCACAGAACCTCCGGAAACACTTGACCCACGCCGGATTCTTGGATTTTCCGGAACCGCACCAGGAATGGAGTTGAGAACATCAAAAAGATCCTTATGGAGCGGAAGGCTCTGGATGAGATCACTTGAATAACGAAACGCAGTATTAGATTCCCTTGTGTCTATTACCGGTGATTTATCCCCGATCACTACCCTGCTTTCTTGAGGGTCTTGTTCCAGTTCCACATAAATATGGATCTCCTCTCCTATATCTATATTCAGATTGATATACTTTTTCGTCTGATATTCAGGTTTCTCAACATGAAGGACATAACCTTCACCTGGGGGAAGACTCCCAAAGTGGAACGTTCCGTTATTTTTTGTTACAAAAAGGATCATGCCCATCAAGGGAGGCCCTTCTAAAATCACAGTAGCTCCTGATACCGGATTGTTATCAGAATCTTTTATTTGCCCGCTTAAGATGCCTGTTGTGCTGGGCTGGGCTGTTAATAAAGAAGCGATACTTGCAGTCGTTGCAATAATTACCAAAAGCTTGCTTATCCGTTTCGTCACTGTCATCTCCTTGCCATCAGGCAAACAATAGTTAGTCAACAAGTTTATGTAATATTCCAGTTAAGGTCAAATCAATCTTGTCTTCTTCCCTGAAGGTATAAGCATATCCTTGTTTTTATGCCTCTTTCCTTATAAATATTTAAACATGATTTTCCCATCTTATGTTGCATAATTAACCTGGATTATTCACGAATCGAGGCTGCTGCATCCGAAGGCTAAATCTTCAATGTCGCCACATCCACACCTGAATTTCGTAAGGAATTACTCTATTCTTGTAAGATAAATAACATCATGCCTCATCCAGACTTTCAGGCAGGCGGGCTGGTTCTGAAGTCATCCGGAGGCGAGCGGGCATGGTTCCTCAAAGAGGAGAGCGAGCCGAGGAATAAGCTGATTTTACTCGCTGAGGAAAATCAGCGGGCTGAAGAACCAGCTTGCCTGATAAAAGTCAAAAGCACAGGCCATCTTTTAATTTCAGGATTTAAATCTCAAAAAGGCTCCGATCCCGCCGTACCTATCTAATCTGGAAGGAGGATTGATATGCCTCACCTGACAGTTTCTATTCATACCCGCCTCTACAGATTCGTCTATGATATCTATGACCGGAATTGTTTTGACCTTGCATGCAGGACACTCGGTCTCATCCAGATACAGCAACCTGCACTTGGGGCACAGCCTCCCCGGTTTCGAGAATTTCCTTGTTACGAGAAGTGTTTTTACCTCTCCTTTATTCAAGCTTCTGATGGTATTTCTTATCCCTGAAACAACCAGCCCCCCTTTTTTAATTTCTGATTCAAAATCCTCTACTATCTGCTTCTCTTCCTTTTTCTTCAAATCTTCTTTTATCGTGAGGGCCTGTTTCAGGATTTTATCTGGGCTGTCACTCGGCTTGGCTTTAATGACACCTTTTATTTTTTCCTTTAAATAAGGATGGAAATTTGATCCGAGCTCCTTGAGATATTCCTCTGAAGCGCCGATAAAAAGCCAGTCAAAACCGTTCTTTTTAAAAAGTTCAAACGTCTTATTTGACGCTTTCTTCATGTGAGTCTGGAAAAGCGAGGAAAGATGTTTTTCCAGGCTCTGAGAGCCAAATCCTTCCCTTCCCTTTTCTCCCTTATGCTGGGAAAGATTTGTCTCAATGCTGCCAATAAGATTGATCTCTCCCATATATATGTCATACCATTTTGCTGTTTTGCGGTCTATGACCAAAACACATATCCTGTGATACTGCTCCAGGATCGCAGACAAAGGCCGCACATAAGGATTTCTATCAAAGACAACCAGATTCCTTGGGGATTTGACCAGATTGAAAACCTCCCAGAAATCCTCTCCGCTGCAGGAAAAGACAGACAATCCGTAATAATCATAAAAAGGAAGTTTTTGGGAACAGTATGACTGGATCTTCTCTAAATCTTTAAACAGGGAATCCTTTTTTTTGCTGTCGAAATTTCTTTTCTCAAGCCTGGATTGACTCCGGCTAATAAGGTTCTTTAGGGAAAGTTCGATCTCTTTTTTAACCATCCTGTCCAGACTCGTATCAAGAAAGAATGAGGTCGTAAAATAATCCTCGCTTACAAAATCCGCCAGTTTTTCAATCTGTTCCTGGCTTAAAAGTTTCATGAGCCCTCCTAAAAAATTAATGTCCTGAAAATGGGATGCATTGATGTTAAATACTTAAAAAATGAGGAATTTGCCACTTATTTTTAAGATAACTCACGATTCGGATTTGTCAAGTTTTTTGAAAGATACTTTTTCAAAAAAGCTGTATATTACGGGAATAACAAAAAGAGTCAACAGAGTGGTGGCGAACAATCCTCCGATAACAGCTATGGCCATGGGAGCTCTCATCTCGGAGCCTGCTGACGTGCTTAAGGCCATGGGAAGCATCCCGACAATAGTAGTCAGTGCGGTAATCAAAACCGGCCGCAACCTGACTGAACAACCCTTTAAAATGGCTTCCCTTTTATCTATCCCTTTTCGCCACAGCTGATTGATATAATCGACCATAACAATTCCATTATTGACCGCAATCCCTGCAAGTATGATAAATCCAATAAGCGAAACGAGGCTTATGGTCTTTCCGGCCACCAGCAGCGCTACCACAACTCCAATAAGTCCCAAAGGAACGGTAAACATAATAACGAGAGGATGCAGAAAAGATTCGAATTGAGAGGCCATGATCATGTAAACAAGCAGAGATGCCAGAAGAAAAACACCTATCATAATAAGAAAAGCATCCTGCATATCTTTATACTGGCCTCCGTATTCAATAAAATATCCGGTGGGAAGGGATTTTTCCAGACCTGCAAGATTGTCTTTTATGTCTTCCATGATACTGCCCAGGTCTCTTCCGGCTATATTAGCATTAATAGTCACCACTCGTCCCTGATTTTCCCTGTTGATTTTAACGGGTCCTTCCCCCTGTTCGATTTGAGCTACCTGGCTGAGCTTTATCATGGTCTGTGCAGATGTCTTCAAGGGGATATTCCTGATGTCGTCCAGGTCATCCCTGTATTTTTTCTGCAGCCGGACTCTCACGTCAAATTCGTCATCTTCTTCCCTGTATTGAGTGGCCACTCTTCCCAAAGATACTGTCTGCACAGCGTTTCCCACTTGAGCGACTGTCAGTCCCATTTGGGCTGTTTTTTCTCTATCGATTTTAATTCTATACTCGGGTTTTCCTTCCTCCAAAGAATGCCTGACATCTCTCAATCCCTCGATATCCTTTACTCTGCTTACAATAGAATCGGCTGTTTCCTTTAGTCTGGACAAATCTTTCCCGAATATTTTTATTTCAACAGGTGCTTCGGATCCTCCTGTCATCATCTGGCTCATATCTATGGATTCAAATTCCACTCCTTTGTACTTCGGAAGTTTCCCTCTTATTTTTTCAAGTACTTCCAAATCAGAGAGATCTCTTTCTTCCTGTTCCTTTAATCCGACCCATAATAGGGCTTCATGAACTCCGGAAGCCGCAAAGCCGGAAGCCGCATCCGAAGCATCCTCTTCAGACATACTCCCCACTTGAGCTGAGACGATCTCAACCTCAGGCTCATTGAGCAGGACATCTTCAGTCAGAGAAGTCACCCGGTCTGTCTCTTCAAGAGACGTCCCGATAGGCATTTTGACTTTAATAAGGAGCATGTCCCGGTCTGAGCTGGGCATAAATTCCGTTCCAATAAAAGGAACGAGCGCAAACGAAACCAAAAGAAGCACCACAGCTCCACCTAAGACTTTGCCTCTATGCATGAGTGCTTTATGCAGAGCCTTTTCATAAAATCCTCTTAATCTGGAAAACAGCTTATTCTTAGGCTTTTCCTGTACTCTTTTCTTTCTCAGCTTGAATATATAGGAAGCCAGCATAGGAACTATCGTAAGAGCCACAAAAAGCGAGGCGATCAGTGAGAAAGCAATGGACAGAGCCAGACCTCTGGTCAACCTTCCGGTTATCCCCGAAGCAAAAACCATTGGAAAAAACACAGCGATGGTGGTCAACGTAGAAGCTGTGATGGCCATTCCGACTTCTGATGCGCCAATTTTTGCTGCTTCTCTTCTCTCCTTTCCTTCTTCAAGATGGCGAAAAATATTCTCAATGACCACAACGGCATTGTCCACCAGCATGCCGATTCCCAAAGCAAGCCCTCCCAGTGTAAGGAGGTTTAAAGTGTATCCTGCGGCATAAAGAGCAATAAAAGTGGCAATGACAGACAAAGGAATGGCTACGGCAATAGTGATAGTGGGTCGCCAGTTCCCAAGAAAAATAAATATGAACAGGATGGACAAAATCCCTCCTGCCAGGGCATTTCCTCCGGTCCTCCGGATCACATCCTGGATCATATCAGCCTGATCCATAGCTGTATAGAATTGGATGCCTTCCGGAAGAGTCTTTTTTATCTCCTTAAGTTCCTTTTTGACCGCTTCGGCTGCTGTGACTGTATTGGCTCCGGACCTTTTACTAATGAAGAGATAGACTCCTTCTTCTTTTTGGATACGGGCCCGGTAACGGGGCTCTTTTATGGTATCCTTTACCTCAGCCACATCGCCCAGATAAATAGGCTCCCCTGTCTGGGTAGCACCCACAACCGTCCTTTTGATATCATCAAGACGTTCAAATTCACCCAAAGTTCTCACGAGAAATTCGGAATGTCTTTCCACAATATAACCGGCCGGAAGGTTCAGGTTCTCCATTCTCAAAGCCTGGACAATCTGCTCTGACGAAAGCATGCGGCTTTCCATAGCTGTTCTGTCCAGATCCACCAGTATCTCCCTTGTGTCCGTGGAGAAAACCTGGGCAGATGCCACCCCTTCGATTCTTTCCAACCGAGGGGTCACCTCCTCCTCGAAAAGTTCCTTGAGTTCATAGGTCGGCATTGGAGAAGTGATCCCCCAAAATATGATAGGCATCTGGGAGATATCAAATTTGACTACCAGAGGATCTGAGGCATCTTCGGGAAGATAGCTCTGAAAAAGTCCTATCTGGTCTCTGAGGTCCTGAGCTGCAAAATCCAGATTGGTCCCCCATTCAAATTCCACCATAACGACCGATACTCCCTCAGACGTTACTGAATTGACTTTTTTGACCCCGCTCACCGAATTGATCACCTGCTCCAGAGGAGCGGTAATGGTGTTCTCAATATCTTCGGGGGATACCCCACTATAAGTTGTGACAACAGAAACTGTAGGAAATTCAAGCTCCGGAAAAAAATCCAATCCCAGCCTGGTGAATGAAATCATTCCCAGAACGACCAGGATCAAAGCCAGCATTATGGTGGTGACCCTTCTGTTAACAGAAAATTCTGGTAATTTCATTTGAGTACCTCGCTGACTTCAATTTCAGCACCGTCTTCAAGCCCGTAATTGCCTTCCACAATAACTGATTCTCCTTCATCCAATCCTTGAAGGACCTCCAAAAGGTTTGTGTTTTGGAGCCCTATGACAATTTTCTTCTTCACAGCCCTGCCATTCTCAGCCACAAAAACATAACTGCCTTCCACGACTGCGCTTTGAGGAACAACCAAAGCATCTTCATGGGTGCTCACTTCCAACACGACCTCACCGAAAATGTTGGGCCTTAATAAAAGTTCCGGATTTTGAGCCTGAACCTCCACGCCGAATTTTTTATTTGCAGGGTCAGCTGCCATATTGACCACTGTCACTTTCCCGGGGAAGACTTTATCAGGATACGTTGTGACTATGAGGCTGGCTTTCTGGCCTTTTTTTATCCGGACCACATCTTCAAGAGAAACCTGTACGTTTATCTTTACAACGGAAAAATCAACTAAAGTCAAAACTCCGCTGGCCGTAGAATAGCCTCCACCCATCATGGGGTTGATGATATCCCCGACCTCGGCATTTTTTGAGGCTATGACTCCGCTAAAAGGGGCTGTCATGATAGAGACATCCAGACTATGCTCCGCCAGATCCAGAGCAGCCTTTGACTGTTTCAGCTGAGCTTCAGCTGACTCAAAAGCCAGTCTGACTTTTTCATACTGCTGTTCGGATACAGCATTTTCATCCCTCAGTCTCTCCATCCTTTCCATGTTTCTCTGGGCATCGTTATAATTAGCCTGTGCCACTGCCATGCCTGCTTCTGCCTGCTGGAGTTGAAGGCGGACGGTTCGTGTGTCCAATTCCGCAAGAACATCACCTTTCTGCACCCTGTCTCCCTCTTCCACATTGATTTTCGCTATTTTCCCGCTTACTTCAGGTATTATAATGATTTTTTCCCTTGCCTCTATAAGGCCTGTGTAATATATTTTTTCAGAGATCTGCTGCCTTTTTACATCAGTGACCTTGACCGGAGCCGCTCCTCTTGCTACTTCTCCGCTTCCTTCTTCCTGAACTTTGGCAGTACAAGCGAATAAGAAAAAAGCCGCCAATACCAGCACACATACTTTAGATATGGTTTGTGTTTTCAATTGAATTCTCCCGAAAGACTGAAATTCATATTTTCTTTTATTTTCCTTTTCCATTTTATTCATTTTTGTCCACTCCCGTCGCCTTATCCAATTCTGCACGTGCAACCGCATAGTCATAAAGTGCCTGGGAATAATTTGTCTTTGCCTGGGCTAATGCTGTCTGTGCCTGCTGTACATCCAGGATTGTGACAAGGCCTTCATTGTAGTTTAACTCCGCAATACGCAGGCTTTCCTGAGCCTGCTCCACGTTTTTTCCCTGTGAAAGCAGGGACTGCTCAGCCTCTTTGATTTTTAAGACCGCCTGCATCACTTCAAACTTCAGCATCTCAATAAGTCCTTCTTGAGTCAGCTCCAGCTCTCTGATCGCTGCCTTGGACTTGGCTGCTTTGGCTGAAGATGATAATCCGTTAAAAACAGGTATACTTAAAACCAGATTGAGCGAATAATAGTTTTGCCATGTGTCATCTTTAAAATTGAATTGATCCGCCCAGAAATTATACTGACCAGAAACAGCAACGGATGGGAGCCCAGAGGCTCTGGCCATCTTCAGCCCTTCTCCTGCAATCATCTTTTGAAAGCTCAGCTGCTTTAATTCAGGCCTGTTGCTCAATGCTTTGGTTATACACTCTTCAAGGTCTATTTCTGAAGGAATGTATTCCAGCTTTCCTTCAGTTTCTATTTCAGTTGAAAGATCCAATCCAAGAATCGTCTTCAGATTGAGCTTGGCTATTTCCAGATTGTTTTTAGCCTTTATCAATTGAGGCTGTAAATTGGCCAGCCGCACTTCAGAGCGGAGCAGGTCAAATTGAGAAGCCATGCCCACTTCATACTGGATCTTCACATTTTCATAGAAATCTTCAGCATCCTTTACCGACTCCTGGGCTACCTCAACAAAATGCTCAGCTAACAGAATCCCAAAGAAGGCCTGTTTTGTATTGAAAACCGTACTCTGTCGGGACTGCCTCAATTGTTGTTGTGAAGACTTAAGATTATAATCTGCTTGTTTGTAGCCAGCAACCAATAGTCCTCCCGTATACAGAGGCATTGATAAAGCAAGGCTGAACTGATAATCACGAGTGAAGTCGATCTCAACTCTCTGGGGTGGTTCTCCTGGTATCATAGACGGAAACTCAAGCTCCATCACCTTTTCATTCAGGGTTCTCTGGCCCTGCCCGTTAAGTGATGGAAAAAACGCAGATACCGCTTCTCTTACTCCGGACCTTGCTGCATCCACTCTTTGAGCAGTGGCAAGATGCTGGGGATTTTGCTTAAGAGCCAGCTCAACGCTTTTTTCCAAAGTCAGTTTTAACTTTTCTTGAGAAAAACCCAGGCTTCCTGTATAAAGAACAAAACTGATTATTATAAGTACTTTTACTGCATTCTTCATTTAATTCTCCTTAAAACGTTCCCAAGCTATTTCCTTTTTATTCCGTTTATAAAAATATCACTGATCAATTCAGCATTTTCATCAATGGAATAATCCTTTCTCTTACTAAAACCTTGAAAATGAAAACCTCTTACCATAGAATTTAGAAGAAAAGCGGCTTCTCTCGGATCCATTTTCCTGAATTCACCGGCGGAAATCCCCTCTTTAATGACTTTGCACATCTGATTAAAAATATCCTCAAAAAGGGCCTCTAAATCTCCAGGCACCTTTTTCTTTTTAAAATTATGGAAAAAATGGCCGCCTTTTTCCACTCTCACGAATTTTTTCATGAGATCTCTTTCCACCAAGAAGACTCGGGCCAGGTTCTTTTTTTTCTGAAAATAACTGAGGATTGAATGGATTATTTTCTTTATTTTTTTCTCCGCTGATATATTATCTTTTATGATATCCATCAGTATATCTCTATATTCATTCATTGAATCCTGAACTATATGTATTAATATATCCAGTTTGCCCTCAAAATATCTGTAAATAGTGGCTTTGGAAAATTGAGCTTCAGCAGCAATATCATCCATAGCTGTCTTTCTGTACCCATTTTTTACAAACAGCTTCTCTGCGACCTCAAGGATATATTCCCTGTTTTCCTTCCTTCTTTTTAATTCTCTCTTTTTTCTTAAATCAAAATCGCTCATTTTGATACCTTATAGTTTTATGATTAAACTTAGTAGTTTAATCATAAAACAAGCGGTGTAGTATAGCAGTGGTTCGCCTCTATGTCAAGGCAAAGATGAAAATATTTTGATTTTATTGACCTATCTTGTCTTCAAGATATATCAGGCCCTCGGATGGTATTTATCATAAACCTTTTTCAGCCTGTTTCGGCTCACATGAGTGTATATTTGAGTCGTGGTTATCTGACTGTGGCCGAGCATAGACTGAACAGACCTGAGGTCTGCGCCTCTTTCCAGCATATGAGTGGCAAAAGAATGTCTGAGGATATGAGGGCTTACGCTTTTTTCAAGACCTGCTTTTTTGGCGTACCCTTTCAAAATCTTCCATAAGCCCTGTCTGGTAAAAGGCTTTCCACGCTGGCTTAAAAAGATAAACTTGCTCTCTCTTTTTAAAAGCCTGGGACGCGAAAATTTGATATATTTCTTAAGAGCCAGCACAGCGGAGCCGCCCATAGGCACGACTCTTTCTTTCCCTCCCTTCCCCCTGCAAATCAAAAAACCCTCCTCAAAATTCAGAGCATCCAGTTTCAGCTTGGCCAATTCCGATACTCTTAAACCCGTGGCATATAAAAGTTCAATCATAGACTTATCCCTGATGCCGCGGATCTTTCCTTCATCAGGCTGGTTCAAAAGACGTTCCACTTCACTGACCTTAAGTACTTTTGGAAGAGAAAGCCAGGCCTTTGGGGAGCTTATATTCTCAACCGGGTTTGTTTTTACAGCCCTGTCCAGCACAAGAAACCTGTAAAAAGTTTTTATGGACGAAATAATCCTAGCCGTGGATCGGGGAGAAAGTCCGGAACGGCTCAGCCCATGGATGAATTCCGCCACGTCCTGTTCTTCTGTTCTGAGATAGCCGGTCTTCTTTTTTTCAAGAAAAGTGAAATATTTTTCCAAATCCCGGGAATAAGCAAGAACCGTGTTTTGAGAGAGACCTTTTTCAACAGAAAGAAATTCAACAAATGCTTTCAAGGCATCGCTGTGTGAACCAAAGATTTGACTCATGTTAGGTATGGATTGGAGTCCTTTTCAAAGCCAACATTTGTTGAAGGACCATGGCCTGGGAGAACCAGTGTGTTCGCGGGGAGACTGAAAATTTTATTTTTTATTGACTCCTTAAGCTTTTCCCAGGAACCCCCGGGAAGGTCGGTCCTGCCCACTCCTCCCCGGAACAATATATCCCCAGAGAGTATGAATCCATCACCCAGCAAACTAATGCTTCCCGGTGAATGACCCGGCGTGTGAAGCACTTCGAGGTGAGAGCCGCCTAATTCAATGGTATCCCCCTCTTTGAGAAACCCGTCCGGAGGAGGAGATTTTTGCGCACCGATCATAAGCCCGAATGCTGACTGCATGGCGCTCTTCAGCAGTTTTAAATCAGATTCATGGATGTACAGGGGAATATCAAATTCCTCTTTGACGGCCTTGTTCGCTCCGACATGATCCACGTGGCCATGAGTGTTGACTATCATTACAGGTTTAAGTTTATATTCCCTTACTCCCTTTATAATCTTATCCGGTTCGGCTCCCGGATCAACGATGACGCATTCCGAATTATTCTCAGAATAGACAAGAAAACAATTTGTTTCCAGAGGCCCGACCACGATCCATTCGATTTTCACTATATCTTTATATTATTAGAGAGCAAAGGTAGAGTCAAGAAGGCTGATTCTTCTGTGCCGCCACAGATAAATCCCCGGATCCTCACCATATTCCCGTATCTTGAGTCGTAAAGCGTCTTGACCATACCCAGGTGATATCTATATAATCCCTTATAATGCAACAAGACGACTGGCAGCTCAAGCTCGTTAACAAATCCCTTAAAAAAAAGGAAAAAATCTCTCTTATAAACAAACATATCAAGGTAAATCCTCATGACATCCTGTTAGACCTGGGATGCGCCCAGGGCATTCTTAGTTACTTTCTCAGGAAAAAAGGAGGGTACTGGATAAGCGCAGACCAGGATTTTATAAATGTAAAATCCAGTAAAAAAATCCTCAAAAAAAACCTCATTCAACTGGAGCCCGGGCCCCTTCCGTTCAAAGATGAATCATTTGATAAAGTAGTGTGTCTTGACTATTTGGAACATCTCGAAGATGACCAGATGTGTGTGAACGAGATACACAGGGTGCTTAAAAAACAAGGTGAATTCATCGCAGCAACCCCGAGAACAGGAAAAATTTTTATCCTTAATTATCTCCGTCCTCTTCTGGGAATGAAGCTGGAATTTTACGGCCATAAAAGACAGGGATATTCTTTAAAAGGATTAAAGACTCTTGTTGAAAAAGCTGACCTTCAATTCATAGAACACCGTTCTTTTTCCGGATTTCTCACAGAGCTCATTGAGCTTATGCTCAATTTCTTATACATAAAGCTGTTTGCATCAAAAAAATCCCTCAAATTAAGAGACGGAAACATAAGGCCTGCCACTTCCAGCGAGTTCGACTCGAGTAAAAAAGTATTTGGACTTTATTCGCTGATTTACCCTTT
>JAGGYH010000145.1 GCA_021162615.1 Candidatus Aminicenantota bacterium | reverse complement strand
GATAGAAGGGGTTGAAAGTGCCAAATACTATTCTTACGCTGTATCCGGGATTCCTTCATCACCCTCTAAAAAAGGGGAAAAAGCAAGGCCTCTTAGAGTGGTCGTTTATGTAGGCCCGGGCTGTCCGGCGTGTGGGACAGCAAAGAATTATTTAAAACGTCAGGGTGTTCCGTTTAGAGAAGTGGATATATCTCGGGATCAACACGCAGCCGAAAGAATAGTTCGACGATCCGGTCAAATGGCTGTTCCTCAGATCGACATCAACGGACAATTAGTGGTAGGATTTAATAAGGCGAAGATTGACCGGCTTCTTTCACTTTAATCAGGAGGCTATGATATGAAAATAGAACCAATCAAAGGACGGATTTTAGTAAAACCTATAAAAGCGAATGAAAAAACTTCCAAAGGTATTTACATTCCGGATACATCAAAAAAGAAGATGAATGAAGGAAAAATTGTTGCTTTGGCAGAGGATTCCACTGAAGAAGTCGCTGTAGGGGATCATGTGGTTTTTAAAGAATTCAGCGGTACTGAACTGAAATTTGAAGGGGAAAAATATATTCTGCTAAATGAAGAAGACCTTCTGGTGAAATATATAGAACTGGATGAAATTCCAGAATAATAAGGAAACCTAAAGTTCTCATCTGTATCTATCCAGCCCTGCTTTATAATAAAATCTATCTCATTATTTAATTTCTAGAAAGCTGTTTGTTTATCACCATAAAAGATGTATAATAGATTTCAATAATACTTTTTATGAATTTATGTTACCTAAAAGAGAGGGAGACGGAAAAATAAAATTCGAAAGCATAGGTATCATCCATACTCCTTATGTCGATTATGCTCCCTATCAACCAGTGGAAAATGACGGGGGAAATTTAGTGTATTCTAAAGAATAGAATATAAGAGGAAACAGCTTCTTCTATAGATGATGCAGGATTAAATTTAAGTCTTAGATTTCTATTTAAAGGATGTGTGTCCATGGACGGTAAAGAAAAAATTAAAAAAGTCAAAAAAAGAGACGGCAGAGTGGTTCCTTTTGACCGTCAAAAGATTATCAATGCCATTTTGAAAGCCATGAAATCTGTAAAGGAAGGAAATCTTGAAAAAGATCCTATCCGAGTAGCAGAAAAAGGAGTTAAAGAATTAGAAAAAAAATTCTTCCCTAACTATATTCCTGGTATTGAAGACATCCAGGATGTGGTTGAAGAAAAACTCATTTTGATGGATTTTCCAAAGACAGCAAAGTCATACATTTTGTATCGCCAAGAAAGAGCCAAGATCAGAGAAAAGCAAAAAGCTGTCCCAAAAAAAGTCAAGGATCTAGCTCAGAAAAGCAAAACGTATTTCCGAGATACCTTAGGAGAATTTATCTATTATAGATCCTATTCCCGGTGGATCCCTGATGAACAGAGGAGAGAAACCTGGATTGAAACAGTGAATAGGTATATTGATTTCATGCGCGAAAATTTAGGAGACAAAATAACAAAAGAAAAATACAAAGAAATTAGAGATTATATCCTCAATCAAAAAACAATGCCCTCCATGCGCCTTATTTGGGCGGCAGGAACGGCAGCCAGAGCCACTCATGTGGCAACCTATAATTGTTCTTATATAGCTCCTAACAAATTCAAAGATTTTGCTGAAATCATGTATCTTCTTATGTGCGGAGCCGGAGTAGGATTCTCAGTGGAAAATCAAAACGTCCAACAGCTTCCTATCATAAAACATCAAACCGGAGAAACACTCCCTGTCCACGTTATTGATGACAGCAAAGAAGGATGGGGTGATGCATTGACCTTAGGAATGAAAACCTGGTATGAAGGCAAAAATATCAAATATGATTACACTAAAATAAGGCCTTACGGGGCACGATTAAGAACAATGGGAGGGATCAGCTCCGGACCCGAACCCCTAAAGTCACTTTTGGATTTCACCAGAAAGAAAATCTTAAACAAACAGGGGATGAGGCTCAGCAGCCTGGATGTTCATGATATCATTTGCAAGATCGGGCAGTTAGTGGAAATGGGGGGAGTGAGGAGAAGCGCTCTTATCTCACTTTCTGATTTAGATGATGACAAAATAAGAGATTCAAAAAGCGGCCATTACTACATCACCAATCCTCAGCGATCCATGGCTAACAATTCAGCTGTATACAACAAAAAACCTTCAGCCACCAAATTTATGGAAGAATGGCTGTCACTAGCAAAAAGCGGTACCGGAGAAAGAGGTATTTTCAACAGAGCCGGCCTAAAAAAACAAATGCCTCCGCGAAGATGGAAGAAATTTAAAAAACACCTGCAAACCTCAGGGACCAATCCTTGTGGAGAGATCACACTCAGAGATAGGCAGTTTTGCAATCTCACTGAAATTGTGGCCCGGCCGGAAGATACGGAACAATCATTATTAAAAAAAGCTGAAATCGCTGCTATTTTAGGAACTTATCAGGCAAGTCTAACGAACTTCCCTTATATATCGAAAGAATGGAAAAGAAATTGCGAAGAAGAAATGCTGCTCGGAGTTTCTATCACCGGTCAATGGGACTGCCCTGCTGTGCGCCATCCCAATGTGTTAAAAAATATCTACAAAAAAATCTTAGAAACAAACAAAAAATATGCCCGGAAATTTAACATCAATCCTGCCACATCCGTCACTTCAGTTAAACCATCAGGGACTGTCTCTCAATTAGTCAACGCAGCTCCGGGAATGCATCCCAGGCACAGCCCTTATTATATTAGAAGAATCCGTATCTCAGCCGGAGATCCTCTCTGTAAGATGCTGAGAGAACAAAAGGTTCCCTATCATCCAGAAGTGGGGCAAACCGAGGCTTCGGCAACCACTTATGTTTTTGATTTCCCAGTCAAAGCCCCAAATAAATCAACCTTTAAAAAAGACCTCAATGCCATCGATCAACTGGAATATTGGAAGATGGTTAAAGAAAACTACACGGAACACAATCCTTCGCAGACTATCCTCACGAATGATAATGAATGGATAAAAGTAGCTAACTGGCTGTATGAAAATTGGGATATCATCGGTGGCCTTACATTTTTACCCAAAGACAACACGGTTTACCAGTTAGCCCCTTATGAGGAAATCAGCAAACAAGAATACGAAAAACTCTTCTCGGAATTTCCGGAAATCGATTTTTCCCAGATTCTTATTTATGAAAAAGAAAAAGAGATTGAGGGCACATCTTATTCAATTCAAATATGATTTTAAAATTTAATGGAAGAGATAGGATTGATCAATGTATAAAATAATATTAAAACAAAAATTAGCCCCTAAAATCCATCTACTAAAAATCAAGGAACCTATTTTGGCGAAAAAGTCCCAACCAGGTCAGTTTGTTGTCCTTAAAATAGATGAAGAGGGGGAACGGATTCCACTCAATATTGCTGATTGGGATGAAAATGAAGGAAGCATTGATGTTGTCTTTTTTGAGAAAGGAGCAACCACGCTCAAGTTGGCTTTGTTGAACGAAGGTGATTCTATTGTTAGCCTTGCGGGCCCATTAGGCTTGCCCACTCAGATTGAAAAATTCGGCCACGTCGTCTGTATTGCAGCAGGAGTTGCTGCCGGTTTCATTATACCTATCGCAAAAGCCATGAAACAGAAAGGAAATAAAGTCACTTCTCTTATATGGCAAAAAAATAAAAAGATGGTGTTTTGGGAGAATCGCCTGGCTGGGGCAAGCGATCGACTCATCATAGCCACAGAGGATGGGTCCTACGGTCAAAAAGGGCCCGCTCCCATGATATTAAAAAAAATGTTGGAAAATGGAGACACGATCGATCGGATTAATGTCATGGGACCAGGTCCCATGCTGAAAGCTTGTTCAGACATTACAAGCCCATATGGCATTAAAACTATTGTCAGTCTTCACTCGATAATGATCGATGGAATTGGCATGTGTGGATCATGTAGAGTTTCAGTAGGAGGTAAAACCAAATTTGCATGTGTGGATGGGCCTGATTTTGATGGACATCAGGTCGATTGGAAATTATTTTCCGCACGTAACAACATCTATAAAAACGAAGAGAAGATAGCCGTTGAACAGCATTTTTCTTAATGCTGCGGCTATTTTAGATTGGAGTCATTATGGAAAAAATCAACCTTAACAGAGTCCCAATGCCTAAACAAAAACCAAAGACTCGGATTAAAAATTTTGATGAGGTGGCTCTGGGCTATAACTCACAACAATCAAAAAATGAAGCAGACCGCTGCATTCAATGTCCAAATCCGACCTGTATTGAAGGATGCCCTGTAGAGATAAACATTCCTGGATTTATTAAGGCTATAAAGGATGATGATATGCCCGAAGCCTTAAAAATACTTAAAGAAAAAAACAGCCTTCCTGGTATATGTGGGAGAGTTTGCCCTCAGGAGGTCCAGTGCGAAGAAAAATGTGTTTTTTCCAAAAAGGGCGCTCCTATCGCCATTGGTCGTTTGGAACGCTATGTTGCGGATTGGGAACAAGAGCATTTGAAATCTTCTGGTCAATCATTTATAAAACTAAAACCAACAGGGAAACGAGTAGCTGTGGTGGGAGCTGGACCAGCTGGACTGACCGTATCTGCTGATTTAGCCAAATTAGGACATCAGGTGACCATATTCGAGGCTCTCCATACTCCTGGAGGGGTTTTAACCTATGGAATCCCAAATTTCAGATTGCCTAAAAATATTGTCAACAGTGAAATTGACTATGTGAAATCTTTGGGAGTTCAAATTGAATTAGACTCTGTGGTGGGCAAAAAAATGACCATTGACGAGCTTCTAGACAATAACTTCCAGGCTGTGTTTTTAGGTGTGGGAGCTGGTCTGCCCATGTTCTTGAATATTCCCGGAGAAAATCTCAATGGCGTTTATTCTGCCAATGAATTTTTAACCCGGGCCAATTTAATGAAAGCCTATAAATTCCCTGACTATTATACGCCTATTAAAATCGGAAAAAGGATAGCTGTCATCGGAGGAGGGAATGTGGCCATGGATTCTGCCAGAACAGCTATTCGGCTTGGTTCAGATGAAGTATCCATTGTTTACCGACGATCTGAAGTGGAGATGCCGGCTCGTCAGGAAGAAATAGAAAATGCCAAGGAAGAGGGTATAAAATTTAGGTTCTTAACCAATCCTAAAAAATTTTTGGGCGACGAGAAGTATTGGCTCAAGGGGATGGAATGCAATAAGATGAAATTAGGGAAACCGGATAAAAGCGGCCGGCGGCGTCCTATAACAATTTCTGACAGTGAGTTTATTATGCATGTAGATATTGCAGTCGTAGCCTTAGGCACCACACCTAATCCTCTCATTGCAGCCAGCGATAAAGATCTCGAATTCACAAAAAAAGGCACGATTATTGCTGACGAAAAAACAGGAAAAACAACAAAACCAGGAGTTTGGGCTGGAGGGGATATAGCCAGCGGCTCAGCTACTGTAATCAGTGCCATGGGAGCAGGCCAGCGAGCCGCAAAATCCATACATGATTATCTTATGAGTTCAGACTAAATAATTTATTTTTCCACCTCAGCCCAAAACACCAACCATACAATCATAGAATTTTTTAGTTTGTGAAATATATGCACGGAAATTATAATCAAAAACACAAATAGCCTGTTTGCAAGTCAATAAAGCCGGAGATAAATTGATAACTAAGAAATCAATAAAAAAATTTTTAAATAAGAACCAGCTCCTGCTCAAAATATCCAAATCAATTCGATTCTATATCAAAAAGGTTTTTATGGGTTATAGAAAATACCCGGGCATTCCAGGCCATATTCACTTTAATGATCAAAGCCTGATAAAAAACAACAGCGATCATTACAAAAGTGTGGGGATATCTGCGGCAAAACTCATCGAGTCCGCCATGAATGAAGTGGGTATGGCTCTTGAGGAAATCTCAAACATTTTGGATTTTCCCTGTGGATACGGAAGAGTCCTGAGATTTATCAAAAAAGCATTCCCACAGGCTGACTTCTACGTTGGAGATATAGATAAGCACGCTTTAAAATTCTGTAAAAAAGAATTTAACGTCATTCCTGTTCAATCAGATAAAAATTTCAAAAAAATTAAATTCCCAGTATCCTATGACCTTGTTTGGGTCGGTTCTTTGTTCACTCACATCAATTCTAAGGATTTTAAAGACCTGCTCGTGACATTGATTTCATCGCTAAAAGAAAAGGGAATCATTATTTTTACCACCCATGGGAAAGAATGCTTGAATCAATTAAATTCCTATGGTTTGGATGATCTCAATCCGGATGATATCAAAAATCAAATTGAAAACAGTGTGTTTTATTTCAAGCCATACCCGGGTCAATCCAATTATGGAATTTCAATCTGTTCTCAGGTTTTTGTGACGGAGACTGTAGACCAATTTTTTGGAGATAGAGTAAAGCTTATCTACCATAAAAACAGAGGCTGGGACAATCATCAGGATGTGTATGCCTTCCAAAAAACTTCCAGCCCAAAAAAATGATTGTTCTTGGAATTATGGCTGCTGTTTCTATCTTGCGCTGTAATAAAGATATTGATATGGTAATATAAAATTTCAGCTCTAAGTAAATCTTAAAGAGATTAATGGAGAATATGCATAGGAGGAGGAAAAGTGAAAAAGAGAGGCTGGTTTTTTAATTTTTTCGTCACCCTTATTGCAACAT
>JAGGYH010000037.1 GCA_021162615.1 Candidatus Aminicenantota bacterium | reverse complement strand
CTTATATGCCGTCTTCGGTCTCTCTTCTTTATCTTTCTCTAAATAGAAAAGTGAAGACTTATAAAAAGGATTTTATCGCATTCGGGAATCCGGACACGAAAATAAGCGCCAAGAAAGGTTGCGATTCCTCGAATGTATTGGTTCAATTGTATGAGAATCAGGACTTCGAATTTTCACCCCTCCCTTTTAGCGAGAGGGAAATCAACTTGATCTCTAAATTATTTAAAGAAGAAAAGAGAGATGTTTTTTTAAGAGATGAGGCCTCTGAAAAAGTAATAAAAAAAATCACACTTTCCGATTACAGAATCATTCACTTTTCCTGTCACGGATTTATAGATGAAAATTATCCGTTTCGTTCTTCATTGGTTTTATCATTAGCAGACGGCAAAGGGGAGGATGGCTTTCTTCAGGTAAAAGAGATCTATGATCTTGAGATGATGCCGCAATTGGTCGTTCTTTCAGCATGCCAGACAGGAAGAGGTACCCTCAAAAGAGGAGAAGGGGTGCTGGGTCTTCCACGAGTTTTTTTCTATGCAGGAGCCCAGTCCATTTTATCAAGTTTGTGGAGAGTCAGAGACAAACAAACAGCTAAATTCATGAATTTGTTCTATACGTATTTAGCGTCAGGGAAAAGTAAGGCTCAATCCTTACAGCTCGCTAAAATTGATTTTATAGAAAGCAAAAAATATTCC
This sequence comes from Candidatus Aminicenantota bacterium, assembly GCA_021162615.1. Taxonomy (GTDB): domain Bacteria; phylum Acidobacteriota; class Aminicenantia; order Aminicenantales; family Aminicenantaceae; genus WJMT01. The sequence goes on along the minus strand of JAGGYH010000037.1, from coordinate 3,317 downwards.
AATCCTTTTTATTGGGCTCCTTTTATTTTGAATGGGGAGTTTTTAGGAGCCGTTAATTTTTAAGATGCTTTATAAATACTTTGAATTCCTTAAGTTGGGATTCGATTTTCTCTCCGCTTTTTTTGGTGCCAGTAACCAATAGAAAATAAGTCGCTTTATCTCGCATGATTTTTTGTATTTCGGGAGAAAGTATCACACTGTTTGTCGGAAGTTTATCACTTTCCCAGATGGGAAAAAGGCTCTGATCAAAGAGGACAGCTTTGTAAAATTCAGTTCCGGGAACCGCATTCCATTTAAAGTTTATGGTGTTTTCATAAATTATGATCTTTTTTTTTGGATTTGTGATTTCAATGACATCCTTATTTGTTCCCCTGTAATTGTGTTCATTAAAAATCAAAAAAAGGGAGAAAGAAAGGGCTGACAAAAGCACCAGGGCAGTGACAGGGATAGAAATGAATTTTCTGGAAAAATGAAAAGGACGTAAGAATGATTTTTTTGTCTTTGTCCGTGAATTGTTTTTGATTTGAAGGTCATTGATTTGCTTTATGAAATTTTTTTCCTCTTTTAATATTCCCATTAGTATTTTAATTTCATCGCTGCAGGAGGGACATTCTTGAATATGGCTGAGAAGCTGTTTTCTCTGGTGTATTGATAGTTTGGATCTCACTAAATTAAGCATATTATCTGCAGACGGACAGTTGATTTTCTGGCCTGGTTTGTTGTCTTCCAGATATTTACGGTAAATGGATTTCAATTCGTCATGGTTTATCTTCATATTCTATGCCGTTTCCTTTTAAATTCTTTTTTAAATCAGAAAGGCCCCTGTAAAGCAGATTTCTTGTTTTGTCTTCAGTCCAGTTAAACAAAATCGACATTTCTTCTATTGTCAAATCAAGCAAGTACAATTTGACCACCTTTTTTCGGGACTCAATAAGGCTCTCAACCGCACTGTAAATCTTTTTTTTTAAAAAATTTTTTTGGTCATCCTTTTCTTTAAAAGGCACTTGTTTCTCAAATATTTTTTCCTGCATTTTTGAAGAGATAACCTGTTGCTGCCTCCTTGATTTTCTCAAATAATCAATAATTGTAGAATTCACGACTTTCTTTATATAAGACGAATAATGTTTTATTTTTTTCTCATTATTGATGACCTTCCATAATTTTAGGATGACTTCCTGTGATATATCGTCATAATCTAGGGCGTTGTTTTTTACATTGAATTTCTTAATATGAAAGTATATCAACCCTGTAAAATTTTTTATTAGGGATTCGAAGTCATCCTTTCTGGCTTGGGAGTTCATCTCTATGAGTTTTATTTTAATACAATATGTTTTCATTTAAAATAGAGTCACTTTCGGTATGTTTTTTCTCATTTTCGGAAATAAAATTGATAATAAATTAAAGAAATACCAAGGTCAGTGAGTTTTTTTGTGTTTGGAGTAGAGAAATAAAGAAGATACCAGAATCATAAACAAAGCTGTGCCAATCAATATAATGTATGGAGTGAAACTGAGAAAGATTTTCTGGTCGGTCTTGCCGGATGCAATGAATCCTGCCCAGTAGAAAGGATGTGAAAGGGCTTCAGAGTCAATCAGTTCCAGTTTGGTTTTTCTTAAAGAATCAGTGATGGATTTTGGAGAGCGCAGATGGGTGTAGAAGCGCTCCATCAGCTGATAGGTGGCCTGGTCATTGACCTGCCACAGACTCATCAAGACGCAAGAGGAACCCGCATAAAAGAAGGACCGGTTGATTCCCTCTATGCCCTCGCCTTTTATGAACTGACCGAGCCCGGTTTCACAGGCTGAGAGCACCACCAGGTCTGAATTCATACTGATGTTGTAGATCTCTCTTGTCTGCAGAAAACCATCTTCCTGAGGATTGTCATCCAGGGTCAAGATGATGGATGAACGGAAAGGATGCTTGTCGTCAATAAGGCTGTGAGTGGCGAGATGGATGATTTTATAATCCTCCAGGTTTGTCTTTTTCAGTGTCTCTTCAGTGGCTTTGTTTCTTTTGAGCACTGTTTTTTTGGAGGCTTTGAACAGGCTGCTGATCCGGTCGATTTCTGTTCCGCTGTATTTCAAACGCTGGAAATCGAACTGACCTAAAATTTGTGCCCCGTTTTTTCCGTTTTGTATGGGCTTGAAGTAAGGGTCACCCAGAGCGAGAAGGTCTTTGTGTCTTTTGTGTCCGTTGGATTTTTTTCTTTTTATGATCTCTTGAAGGGAAGAAATCGAAGGGCAGTAGGCCATATTATAGCCGCAGATCAGCCATTTTTTTGAATCCGGTTTTGTTATCAAAGCTTCAAACGGCAGAAAATTTAGGATATCATCCGGAATAAATATTATTTTCTTTATATTTTTATCCTTAAGGCCGGGTAAGATAAGGTTTTTATACAGAGTGTATCCTTCAGAGAAATCGGAATTTTCCTTATCCGAAATATCCCTAATGTAGTTTGAAACCAGAGCCTGGACCTGTTCCCTTTCAGGTAAAGAATAGATATTCAGCTTGTCTTTGGTCACAACGAATAGATAAGAGTTTTCCTCACTGATCAAATATTCAAAAAAAGCTGTTTTTTTATCCAGCATTTTTTGAGCATTTTTTAAAGAGATGATTTCAGGATACCTGAGATTGGCATAGGCAGGACTCGTGTTTCTGATTTTCCGTTTCAGTGTCTCCAGTTCACCTTCTTTTTTGGTTAACTCCTCGTGCAGGTTCACACTTTCCTGGGAGGTGAGTTCGGAGTCAAGAAGTTTCTGGTATATGCCGGAGATGTCTTTCATGAGCTCTTTTTCCTGGTTCTGGAGTTTAAAGTCAATGTACTGGGATATATTGACCTGGGATAATTCAAGCCTGTCTAAGAAAGCCCTGGCTTTGGCCCTTTCCAGGAAATCAAACGCCTCCCTGTCATGATTTTTTCCGGGTTCCTGTATATTTAGAGAAAAAAGGATGTGGATAAGGCCGTGATATGCTTCCATGCGCTTGTTTGTCCCCAGGAAACTGGCTTTCAGTTCTTCCAGTTTTATGTTTGAACGGATATCTTCGATAATGGATATGGAGCGGTTGAAATATTCCCTGGCTTCTTTGATCCGGTTTTGCTTTCTGTAGACCTGGGCTAATTCCAGATAAGCCTCCCAGAGGATTTTCCCTCCCTCTATTTTTAAGGCCAGGTCAATGGCCCTTTGGAAGTATTTTGTGGATTCGTCGAAATTTCCTTTGTTGGAGTGGATGATGCCGATGTTGTTAAGGATCATGCCCATGGATTCATTGTCTTTGAGTGTTTCTGCTTTTTTTAAGGCTTCTTCAAAGGTCCTGTG
>JAGGYH010000119.1 GCA_021162615.1 Candidatus Aminicenantota bacterium | reverse complement strand
ATCCTTATCTTATTTTGCCACCTGCAATTGAATTATATATACAATTTTTTTTATAACAAATGATTATTTATTATAAGGACAAATTGTGGAAAAGCAAAACGGTGAGCCATTCATATGCGAGATAAGTACTATAGTAATAATTTGACAACTCTCTTTTATTAAAATAAACTTTTTAAGATATTTCTGGCAGATCAAACGATTTCACCAGACTATCCCGCATCAATTGCGGCAAAAAAAGTATTAAAAAAGCGAGGGAGAAACAAATGATAAAAAAAAGCTTCAACCTCCTAACCTCTTTTTGTATTGCCGTCACATTACTCTCCGTTTCTTATGGAAAATCACAGACTATTAAGATTGAAGTCATTGTCAACACAGCAATAATAAGGCTTAAACCTTCGGACAATTCACTGATTGTTGCTGAAGTTCATTTAGGAACAGTCCTGGAATACCAGGAAGAAAAAGACGGCTGGATAAGAGTTAACCTCCCCCCTAATGAAAAAGGTTATGTGCTTTCCGGATATATTCATAAAAACCAAGTCGAGAAAATTGACTTGGCAAAAGAGTCTCCTGAAAAAATTCCTTTCTCTGAAGAAAAAATTGACAAAAGCACGATTTCCGCAGAAAAAAGAGAAAAAATCAAGACATCAGACTACACCATGTTCAGTATTGGTCTGGGCTATGGAATCCCTTATGGAATCCTTGGCATGAACTGTGAGTTCAATACTATATTTCCTACGGAAGAAAAAGTATTTGATTACATTGCTGTAACCGGTGGTTTTGGATACTTCACAGGTGGCGTGAAATACGTATTCGGACTTCGTGTCTATCCTCTCGGGAGAAAACAGGATTGGCAACCCCGATTGTCTGCCTACTACGGCACTACAGGATTTTATAAGACATATGGAGGCACTGCTAAAAACTACTCTGGTCCTGCTTTTGGAGCCGGAATTCTGTGGATGAGCCGGCATAAAATTTCAGTAGACCTGGAACTTCAATATAGATTCATCACAGCTCCCTCAGGATATATCAAAGAAGAAGGAGTGGTTATCACTCTTTCCGCCGGAGTTCAATATCATTTTTAAAGCAGGATCTATCTCCTTCTTGAAATTAATGAGGACTTAAAGTTGAGGATTGATCTTTATTACTTATAAGGCTGAGAAGTCACTCCTGTTATTTTCCATCCGCTGTCCTGTTTTATCATGCTCCAGTTATATATTCCCTCGAACAATAGTTTTCTGCTTCCTCCCGCTCTTGGCAACCCTGTTATAATTAAAGAAATGCTGACATCCGCACCTCTCCCATTAACAAACACAATGGAAATATCAGACACACAAGAGTTGACACGGTCATAAGTCCTGGTTATCCAATCCGCATCTTCCCGGACCTGAGGAAAAAATCCTGAAACACAGTTCCGCTCATAGAACAAAACAAGGCTGTTTTCCTGTAATGCCGTTGCATATTCTTTGACTACAGCTCTGATCTCCTCTTCTTCGGATTCCTGTCCGGCCAAAGGGACCTCAGAAATTACAGGCTCTTTTCCAGGTTCAACTCCGGCTTTTTCCGTTTCTTTCTCTTTCTCTTTGGAATCAACCGTTTTCTTTTCCTCCTTATCCTTTACAGGTTTTTCTCTTTCCTGTACTTCCTCAACAAACATCTTATTCAAATATCCTTCAGCGAGACCATACTGGTCCGCATTGAGTTTTATCTTATACCAGATATCACCCTTTTCAATGACCTCAAAAACAGCCCCCAAAGGAGGAGAGGCTATGACCTTGCTCTGCATGTTGGGTTCAGCTCTTATACTGGATTTTTTCACAATGACCCGCACTTTTTCAACCTGTGCTTGAGAAACATTCGAGGAGAACACACAGAACATAATGAAAAGCACTAACATAGTTTTTGTACCGGGATTACCTTTCATAGTACCTCCTTTTTTTATTCAATCGGCCTGCTGGATGATTGGGAGCTCACTCCTGATATTTTCCAGCCTTTGTCCTGCTTTATCATATTCCATTTGTAAATCCCTTCAAAAAGCGCCTGTTTGCTCCCGTCCCACTTAGAGGTCCCGGTGATGACTAGGGAGATGCTGACTTCAGCTTTGGTTTCAGCTTCAAATCGAATGGATATATCCGAGATAAGACACTTCAATTCATCGTAAGTCCTGATGATCCATTCCGCATCTTCTCTTATCTCGGGAAAAAATTCCGGGGTGCAGTTCCTCTTATAAAACGAAATCAGTTTATTGTTTTGTAAAGAATCACTGTATTCATTGACTAAAGTCTTGATATAGCTTTCTTCGATTTTTTGTTTGGACAGAAGTGTGTATTCCTGTGCTTTGGGATTCTCAGGATCACTTTCCAGGACTTCTGCCATAGCCTCAAGGCTTTTTTCAAAATTCTCTTTTTCAAATTCCTTGATACCTTTATTGACCATTTCCTCAATTCGGGCTTTCTGCTTCTTCTCTGCCTCCGCTTTTGACTCAAGGTCTCTTTTTATCACAGGTTTCTTGACCTCTTCTTTCGGCTTAGAATCAACCTTTTTGGTCTCTCCTTCCTGAGTTTTCTCATCAGGTATAGTCTTTGCGGGTTTCTTCGAACCGGTTTCGGAAATTATTATCTCTTTTTCAGGCATCTCCTTTGTTTTTCCTGCTTCAGGCACAGCCGCTTCCATGCTCTTTTCTCCAGGCTGGTCAGCTCTCATACCTGCTTTCAATTCTTTTAAACGCTCCTGGACACGGCTGTATTTTTCATCTTTCGGAGCAATTTCTAGGTATTTTCCATAATAGGAACACGCCTCTTCAAAATCATTTCTCTGTTCGAACAACACCGCAAGGCTCTCATATGGCCTGGGATCCAGGGGATTTGTTTCAATGACTTTGTTGTATTCGGAAACAGCTTCATCTGTTTTCCCTTCAATTTCTAAAATCTCAGCGATTTTTATCCGAGCCTCCAGGTCATTGGGCTCCTCATCCAGGACTTTTCTGAACTGGATAAGAGCCTGTTCAAATTCATTCTCATTGAAAAATTTCACTCCGGATGCAAAAGAGTCTTCTTTCACTGAAGACGTTTCTTCCGACATTACTGTATCCGGCGGCACTCCTTTGCCAGCCCCTTTGGAAACGCTGATCTTCCACACAGCCAGACCGAGCAGACAGACTATTAAGACGATGGAAACCACGGCCAGGACTTTCTTAACGCTGAACTTTACAGTGATCTCCTTTGATGTAAACGGCCTGCTTTTCGGCATCACTCTCTCAGTAGTGGGAATACCTTTTTCTATATTCTTTAATTCATCAAGAAGTTCGCTTACGCTCTGGTATCTTCTCTGTTTGTCTTTTTCCAAACATTTGATAATCAACCTGTTCAGTTCATCAGGGATCTGGTCATTGAGCTCCTTTGGTTCCTTCGGCTGTTCGGTTTTATGCTTGATCGCCACACTGAGAGCTGTTTCCCCGGAAAAAGGTGTGGTTCCCGTGACCATTTCATAAAGAATGACCCCTAACGAATAAATATCCGAACGCCTGTCCACATCCTTTGCTGAAGCCTGTTCAGGAGACATGTATTCAGGAGTCCCAATCACTGTACCTACATCAGTGATGCCTTTGCTTCTGACAAACCGCGCAACCCCGAAATCCATGATCCGCACATTCCCCTCTTTATCGATCATGATATTCTGGGGTTTTAAATCCCGGTGTATGATGCCTATGCCGTGAGCTTCTGAAAGCCCTTCACATATCTGCTTGGCTATGAAAATCGCCTTTCCCGCGCTTAATGGCCCCACCCTTTTCATAGTGCTCTTCAGATCCTCTCCAAGCACATACTCCATGATTATGTAGTAGAGCCCTTTTTCGTCACCAAAATGATACATCCGGCAGACATTTCTGTGTGAAATCCTGCGGGCCAGCTTTATCTCATTGCTGAACCGTTCGATATTTTTCCGGTCAATAGATATTTCCGGCTTCAGCAGCTTGAGAGCCACTTCCTCTTTGATCTTAATGTCTTCGACCCTGTAGACCTTCCCCATGCCCCCTCTGCCTAATTCTTCAATCACTTCATACCTGTTCGCGAACTTCACCCCTCTCCTCAGCTCATACACAGGCGTCTCAAGAGTAGCGGTCTGAGAATCAGGAAAATCCCGTGAATCGTGGTCTGATTTGTCGCTGTTTCTCTTTTTCTCCCCTGACATAACAGGCTCTCCCAAATGGATTTGTACTAATGATAATACAGAATGAATTTACAGGTCAATAAAAATCACCATTAACCCGGCCTGTTCATAAAAAACAGCTGTGGATAATCCGGACTTTTTTATAGATTTAAAGATTAAAGCAAAAAAACTCCCCTGGTTTTTGCTTTCTCTGGTTGAAATTTTATAAAGATAAATCTGCGGGTAAGAAGTGCCTTTTTTCTAGGACTTGCAGTGGCCCTGGCAGGCACTCGTTCCTCCAACATTCATGCATCCTGTTTGTGACTGGGACGGACCGTTTCCATACTGTTGTTTACAGGTCCCGAGAACCCATTCTTCGGTTTTGCCCCGCATAAGGACAATCAACTCCGCTCTTTTCCACTTTTTTTTCATTTTGATCTCTTTAAATTCTCCTTGCAGATATATCCTGCACTAAAAGCCTTCTTCTGTCAAGAGGATTTTAAGGGAAATCTTTTTCTTCTTTTTAATATGAAAATCCGCATAAAGGCTTTTCTCCACTGTAGTTTCTTTATAATCAAGAACATACCCGTCCGCCTCTACGGCTTTTATCTTTCTGTTTTCCGGAAGGAGAACATGAAAAAAAACCTCTCCTCCGGCGCAAAGGACATCCATTGAAATCCGGTCTTTCCCCTGTGTGTAGGTGTATCCGACTGACTTCCCTGAGGCAGCATACGATGCGCGCACCACTGCCTTATCCACTCCGGCAGCCGCCCAACGCGGGGAGATCTGCAACGAGTTGAAAAGCTTTGACCTATCCCCTATGCCGCACAATCCCTCTATAAAAGCATACAGCATGGCGCTCGAACCCCAGGCATCCGCAGACGATGCCTCAGGGCTTGTGCTCGTCTCCTTTGTGGAGGGCGAACCATCCGGGAAATACCACAGATAGCTTTCTCCGGTAGAGGATATCATATCAAAATATCTCTTCAATATATCTACTCCATAGCGTTCGAATCCATTCTCAAAAGCCGCTTTGGAAAGCTCACCGCCGACCAGGGGCATGATTCCGCCGTTAACATATGCCCCGGCTTTGAGCTTTTTATCGCCGAACACTCCATCGGGAAAAGGAGGATCGATGGAGAACCATTCTGCAAAAGCACTGGTCTGCCGGCGGCGCTTCAGATACTCATTGATGATGGATACGGCTTTTTCGTGGTCCGCAGCTCCCCTGTTTATATCCATGGGATTGCTCAGGCTCAGCTGTTTTTCTTCATCAACACCTTTAATCTTGACCGGTGTCAGCTTAACAAAATGGGTGTAGAATTCCCCGTTCCAGCATAATTCGTTCATATTTTTCTTGATTTTCCGAGCCCTTTCCTCCCATTTATCCGCCTGTTTGTCTCTTCCGAAGTAACGATTGATGAAAGCCATGATGGAAAAAGCCTCATAATAACCGCTGTTGTCTCCGTGCATGACCCCCCAAAAAGTGCGGCCGTTGATTTGAAACTGGAGCCAGTCATGACCTCCTGCGGTATAGGCAAAATCCCAGGTATCTATGGTGTACGCTCTTTTTACAAGACCGTGTTTTTGATCCCACCTCCACGGATGCCGCAGCACATAGAAGAGGGCTTTTTCCATCGAAGGATAAATCTGTTCCAGCCACCTGTCATCTCCGTCCGCCTGCCATGCCAAAAAGACCGCTTTTATAAACCGGTACTCTACATCTGCTTCCACGGGCACCCGCACATATTTGGTCCAGTTCTCCTTCTCGTACGGAAGCCTCTCTGGAAAAACAGTGACGTAATCAAAGATGCGGCCGCTTTTTGACTGGGTGTCTGCAAAATGCTGCACCGCACTCTTAAGGTCTGTCTCAAAATATTTAACAGCCCTCAGCATGCCGCTGAAATCCCTGATCCAGAGGGAATTTGTATCCGGAGTTCGGTATCCGGTTATTTTTTCTCCGTCAATCACCATTTCTATTCTGGCTTGTTGTAAAAAAGAACGGATCAACGGATAGAATTCATCGAATTCTTTCTTTCCGGTTTTTATGTGTATCTCTTTTTCTTTCACAGTCCTTACTAAGGCTTATACCAAAGCCGCTGCTTCCGGTCAATGGTGTATTTTCTAAAGAAAGATTCGACAACAACATCTGTTTCTGGTAAAAATGATTCTTAAATGCATGTGCTCGGCCTTCATTTCATAGATATCTCTCTCATACTTCTGTACATAGTGGTCATTCT
>JAGGYH010000055.1 GCA_021162615.1 Candidatus Aminicenantota bacterium | reverse complement strand
GTTCCTATCAAAGCGATTCTCATATTTTGACCTTTCCATGCTTTCCCAAACATGCTGAGTGAAACTCAGAAGCTCTTTCTTCTTATTTCTATAGTTTTTTCGGGAAAATAATCCTATCAGAATATATCCAAAAATTCTTATTAACAATCCCAATATGAAAATGATCTTTAAAACCCTCAGACTGGCTGGGTTTTGACCTTTGTTTTGCGTCCTATAGTATTGAAAAAGAGAATCCAACCATAAGGAAGAAACAGCGGAAGAAGTATTCTTTTCTTTCAAATGATAGACTTGGGCTAAAGGAAAGTAGATAATTTTCCCAAATTTTATTATTTCCCGGCATAAAGCCGCATCTTCGGCATACATAAAAAAGTTTTCTGGAAATCGTAATTTCTTCGCTGTTTGCTGCCTTAAAACCAAACACACGCCTGATATCCAATCAAGCTCTAAAATAATCCTTTTTTTCCGGTAATAAGGCTGGTGAATAAAAAATCCTTTAAAAAGCCATGGAAAAAAAATGGACAAGCCGAAAAAATAATAAAAGGCTGTCTTTAAGGAAAGCCTGTATCCGCCTGCCCCGGTTTGGAGCCTATGGGGACCGGAAAATACACTTGGCAGAGCAGCAGAGATATGGAGATTTTTTTCCATGTAATAAATAAGCCTGTGCATGGAATCATCTCTAAACTCTGCATCATCGTTTAAAAAAACCACATAATCAAACTTAAGGTCCCTGCGGTCCAGATAATCCAGGCCCTTATTGGCCGCCCGGCTGAATCCCTCATTTTCTGTATTACGGATGAGAATTACATCCGGATACTCATTTTTCACCCATTCATCCGTCCCGTCAGTAGAGGCATTATCAATAACCAGGATCCTGCACGGAATCTGGATATATGATTTCACTGAATCCAGACAGTGACGGAGTTTCTCTTTTCTGTTCCATGTTGGGATGACAAACACAATCTGGCATCGGGATTGAAAAGAGCCTTTCATTTGCGTTAAAATTTAAAAAACCTTCTAATTTTTGAGGAAATCTTCATGGGAAGTTTCTGAAAGGAAAACCAAAAATACTTTTTGCCCAATGCTTTCAAAGCTCCTTCCTTCCTCTCTGCCGGAACTGTTTTCTTTTTTTCTTCTCCAGATAAGACTTTGGAGCAGTACTTAACTAAAGGCTCGCTTACAGTCTCCCAATAAAAGCTTTTTTTCGTCTCCCTTATTCTTTTCTTGGACTCTTGACAAATCTGAGGGTCTCCGGCAAGTCTTAATATAGCTGAAGTCAGATCATCCTGGTTTTCAGAACCCACGGTGAGGCCCAGTCCTCTCTCTTTGACCAATTCAGAGAAATAATCCCCTTGGGTGCAGATAATGGGAAGTTCGTATTTTAAGTAGTCCAGAATTCTGGTCCGGAAGGAATAATAGGTTTCAAAATGATTGATGTGTATCGAAACTCCCACATCCGCTGCCCTAAAATACTCTCCTCTTCTCTGGTAATCCACCCACTCGTGATTGAAAAAAACATGCTTTTCTGTCAGGCCTAAAGTACCGCTCAGTTCCATGGCGTCTTTAGCCATATCCAATTCAGGGAGAAGCGGATTGGCATGCTGGGTGGAGAGAAAAAGCAGCTTGATTTTCGGATTTTGTGCTGCTGCCTTTTTAACGGCTCTTATCAATGTCAAAGGATCAAACCAATTACTGATTACCCCTCCCCATAAAAAAAGAACTGAATCTTTTTGGATCTGCGGAAATTTATTTGTGAGGAAGTCTCTTTTAACCTGCTTTTTTTCCTGAGGCTCATCCCGACTAATTCCAAAAGGCACCACACTGATGAGGCTGTCCAGCACAGGACTCTGGTCCAAATACCGGGGATTGATTCGATTTAAGGATAAAAGAGAGCCGGCAAACAAATCTCTCTGTCTTAAATTAGCGCAAAGAAAGTGGTCCCCGTGCCTTATTTGGTCGTTATAAACACTCAAATCCTTTAAATGGACATATTCCCTGTCTTTCAGGCTCTGCATTTTTTTTTGGTGAATAAACAAAGTTTCCAAAGGAAACGGAACATACAGGTCGCAAATGAGATGAGCCGGCAGATTTTTTATCACTGGAAATTTGGAAAGCACATACCCTTGAATGATGATGATCCGGCTCTTCTTTCCGGTCTCCTCTATTAGAGCTGAATCTGAAAGGGAATACTCTATCACATCAAAATCGATGTTTTTTAAAATGCGCGGTTTTGAGCTTTTATATGAATAATCAGGAACCGCTAATACTGCTTTGAACTTTTGAGCCAGACTTCGGGCAAGTTCCCAGGCTCTGATGCCAGGACCAGCCATCTTTTCTCCAGCTACATCATCGCTGATCAGAAAGATATCATACATGTCATTCACTTTTCTTCATGAAGGATCCTACAGATTGAAACAACAGGTCCATCAGCTTAACTAAAACCACAATTTGAATGATCAGAAAAAGAGCCAGAAAAAGAATCAAAACCACTCGGCTGCCCAATACTCCCGGATACTTCCGGTTTAGTTTTCCCAACACCGCAGAGACCGGCTGTAACGAATAGGCCCGGAAAACTAAATCTCCTCCCTGAGCGCGTCCGTTTAAAAAATATTCACCTTTTCTGTATATATCTCGACTGTTCATCCAGGCACATATGGAATTACGGAGCGTGGATTCAGGGGAAGAGAGAGAAAAATAATATGTTTTTCCCTTGGATTTT
>JAGGYH010000053.1 GCA_021162615.1 Candidatus Aminicenantota bacterium | reverse complement strand
TAGACAAAATCTTGTTTTTCCAGCGGGGATACGGCATCATGGTATGGGCCAAAAAAAAATAATATTAGAGCTGCATTATACTTTTAACATTTTATCACTGATAACATGTGACTTGACCTCTATCCTGAGTTATTCACAAGTCAAGCTTGCTGCGTCATTGCGGACGACCGTCAGGGAGTGCGGCAATCTCATTGTGAAACGAAGCATCTTGAGATCACCACGTCGCTTCGCTCCTCGTGATGTCATGAAGCTGTGGTCCTTCACTGCGAATGCCCTGCAACAAAGCAGATATGAGATCGACTTGCCTGTCAGGTAAAAGAGACCTGCACTATAATTTAAATTGATACAAGAATAAACGTTAAGAATATCATATAATTATAGGAACATAGCAAACGTGACATAAATTAATAAAGAAATAAATGTCGCAGGCAGCTTTTATGAATAACCCAGGATAATGGAGACAAGGAAGAAAATCGGCCTCTTTCTCGGCCCTCTTCTCTTTCTTATCACCTATTTTTCTCCGATCCTCTCTCAAAATCCAAAAGCCCACAGGCTTCTGGCTGTGTTTTTTCTGGTCATAACCTGGTGGGTAACAGAATGCATCCCTATTCCCATCACCGCCTTGCTGATACCTGTGTTTATCACCATTTTTAAAATCTCCAGCATTCAAGAGGCTCTTTCTCCTTTTGCCAATCCTATCATAATGCTTTTTCTTGGAAGTTTTATCCTTGCCAGAGCTATGTGCGTTCACTCTCTGGATAGAAAACTGGCTTTCTCTGTTCTTTCTCTCAAATCGGTCAAACACAGCCAAACACGGGTTCTTTTTGCATTCGGGCTTCTCTCATTATTCCTCTCCATGTGGATAAGTAACACCGCCACTACAGCCATGATGTACCCCATCGCCATGGGAGTTCTGTCCTCTTTTCACCACAAGGAAGAGGGAAAAGGCCTGTCGTTTAAAGTCATCCTTCTTTTGACCTTAGCATATTCTGCTTCCATCGGAGGCATAGGGACCCCTATCGGGAGCCCTCCCAATCTTATAGCTATCGGCATGCTGGAAAAGCTTGCCGGTTATAAGATTGATTTTTTTCAATGGATGATAATCGGATTCGTCATTCTTATCCCAATGTATACGGCCCTGTTCTTTTTCATGAAACACATATTGAAAAAGAACGTCTCTTTAAATAAAGCCCTCAAAATGAAAGCGTTAGACGAATCCGAAATATCCAGAAAGCTCACCCGCCCCCAAAAAAATGTCCTAACTGCTTTTTCCCTCACAGTGTTTCTCTGGACTTTTCCCGGCATTATCTCCCTGACACTGGGCAAAGCCCACCCTTTATCCCTGTGGCTCCAGCAGCACATACCTGAATCAGCAGCCGCACTTATAGGCGCCGGACTGCTTTTTCTTCTTCCTGTCGACCTGTCTAAAGGCCGGTTCACCATCACTCTCAAAGACGCTATGAATATCGATTGGGGAACCCTCCTTCTCTTTGGCGGAGGTCTTTCCCTGGGATTTCATATGTTCGAAACAGGATTGGCTGACATCATCGGAAACTATTTTATTTCACTGGGAGGAAAAAACGCTGGTCTAGCGCTTATCACCTTCATATCCATTGTTTTCAGCGTGCTGCTCACTGAAGTGACCTCAAATACTGCTTCGGCCAATATGATCATTCCCATTATCATCGCCCTGTCACATGCAGCCTCCATCAATCCCCTTGCCCCCGTTTTAGGGAGCGCTATAGGCTGCAGTTTTGCATTTCTGCTCCCTGTGGCCACCCCGCCCAACGCAATCATATATGGCTCTGGAATAATCAAGCTCCCTCAAATGATTAAAGTGGGATTCTGGCTGGAAGTCACAGGCGTGTTTGTTATATGGTCCTGTCTCTGCCTGCTTTTTCTTGTTTTCAACGTGATTTGATATTTGCAAGCCTGTATACTATCATTATTTCACTTTTGGACCATCCGATACTGTCATGAACACTCAATTGATGCGTAAAATAGACCGGAGAGCCGGAAAACCAATATGTTTTCTTTTAACTCTGGCACATAAATTCTTAAAGGTCTTTAAAAAGCCCTCTGCGGTCAGACACCCAAAAAATATCCTGTTCATTGAAATGTCAGAGATGGGAAGCATCATACTGGCCTATTCCCTCTTTATGAAAACAAAACAATACTATCCAGAGGCATGCCTTTATTTTCTGACGTTTAAACAAAGCCGGTACGCTGTGGATATACTCCATATCATCCCGAAAAACAATGTCTTTGCCATAGACAACCGGAACCTTTGGTTTCTCGCCCTATCCACTGTTAAAAGCCTGCGCAGGCTCCGCAGGAAAAATCTGGATATGGCTGTTGATATGGAGACTTTTTCCAGGTTTTCAGCCATTCTCAGTTATCTCTGCGGCGCCAAAAACAGAGTGGGTTTTTACCGGTTCAATCAAGAAGGACTTTATAAAGGTAGATTTCTCACTCATGAAGTTCCATTCAATCCCCATATCCACATGACACAAAACATGCTCAATCTCATTTATGCGGCTCATTCCCCCAAATCAGATATCCCGCCCACCAAAAGAATACCTGATGATAAGGATACCCGCATTCCAAAATACCTTCCCCCAAAAGATATCGAACAAAAAGTTCGGAAAAAACTTGCTGCCATTATTCCTTTAAAGAAAAAAAACAGCAAAATTATTTTAATCAATCCCAATGCCAGCGATATCGTCCCCCTGAGGCGGTGGCCCGCGGAATACTACATCCGGCTTATCCGTCTTATACTGAAAAATCCAAACCCGGTAATCCTGATAACAGGAAAAGCTTCTGAAAAAAAACAAGCAGAAAAAATCATCAGAGAGGTCGCCTCGGACCGATGTCTGAATTTTGCAGGAAAAACCTCCTTCCCTGAACTCATCACTCTGTATCACATGGCAGATATCCTGATCACCAATGACAGCGGCCCTGTCCATTTCTCTACCATGACCGGTATAAGGACATTCGTATTCTTCGGGCCGGAAACTCCGGAGCTATTCGGGCCCCTTGGGGAAAAATCACACGTGTTCTACAAAGGCATGGCCTGCAGCCCCTGTGTATCCGCCTTCAATCAAAAGCACTCACCTTGCAGGGACAACCAATGCTTAAAAAGCATCACTCCTGAAGAGGTTTTTGAAAAAGTGCTTCCTTATCTGGTTCAGGAGAAGGTTTAAGAACAGTCTTCCGGGTAAGATCTTGAAGAGACGTGTCAGGCTCTCTGTACTGACCAAAAAGGCGTTCCAAGCTGGAGTAAGTAAAGATTTGAGGTTCATCTCCCATTTAGTTGGCGAAAGCCTGAATGATCTTCAGTGAGAAATAGCGTAAGTCATGGTAACCATAGGCGTTACGTTTAATGACTTTGATTTTATTGTTCACTCCTTCCAGCTTCCCTGTATGAATCGGATAGTCACAGTGATTGAGGATCCCATAGCGATATTTATCAAGCATCTTGGCAAATGTTCTGACTTGAGGATGATCTATCGAACGGGCCAATACACACCACTCCTCTATGGCCTTCTTTGCCCATGTCCGGGACCGGTATGACCAGATGTGTTTGAGTTTGTCCTTGAGGATCATCACTGTATTGATGGCTTTGTTCAACTGGAGCAGCTCTTCGAGATGTTCCCGATCTTTTGGTTTACGGATCTTGCTTCGATTTTTCAACAAAAGATATTTGGTGCCCTTGAATATGTCTTTGTTGGCTCCGGAAGCTTTCCGGTATTCACTGTTACGCACTTTATCGATGACCTTGTTGAATTGGGATACCACATGGAAGAGGTCGAAGACGATCTTGACATGAGGGACCTTGCTCTGTACAGCCAAAATATAGGGGTCCCACATGTCCATCACCACGGCTTCCAAGTGTTTTCTTTGTCGGGATGTCATGCCCGAGAAGAATCGCTTCAGTGTCCGGGCTTTTCTGTCTTTGCCCACCCAGACCACTCGCCCGGTCTCGTAGTCCAGGACCACCGTCAGGTAGCGGTGTCCTTTGCGGATGGAGATCTCGTCTATGGCCAGGATGCGAAGCTCCTGATAAT
>JAGGYH010000057.1 GCA_021162615.1 Candidatus Aminicenantota bacterium | reverse complement strand
GTGTATCAATGAAAACAAAATCAAAACATTCTTTGGCGGCATTGATCAATTCCTTCATCTTTGGTGTGTCCATGAGTTCAACAGGATTAGGAGGATGAGGCCCGCTGGTCATAACAAACATATTTTCTATTTTGGTCTCTTTTATATTATCAAGATTAATCTTTCCGGTTAAAAAACTGCTCAATCCGTTTGTGATGTTGAGACCAAACACTTTATGCAGCCTGGGCTTACGCATGTCAGCATCGATCATCAGGACCTTTTTTTTCAACTGGGCAAAGGAGACCGCTGTGTTCACAAGAGTGGCGGTCTTGCCCTCCTGCGGAAAAGCACTGGTGAAGGAGATGACCTTGGGAACGTTCCCTGCATGAGAAAAAAGAATAGAAGTCCTCAGCGTCCGGTAATTTTCAGAAACCGAAAGTTTCGGATATATGTGATTGATCATTTCAAAATATTCTATTTTCAGAGGCTCCTTATGTTCTTCTGTCCCGTATGTATAGGCTGTATAGGCATTCCCTCTCTTCATTCCATCTTTTGAAACAAATGGAATAACTCCAAGAGACGGCAGCTCAACAAGCCTTTCTGCTTCTTCAGGTTCTTTAATGGTGCTGTCTACATAATCGATGAGAAAAGCCAGGCCCACTCCAATAAAAAGTCCCAACAAAAGCGCAAGCATTAAAGAACGGCTTTTATTGGGATAATAGGGAGCTCTGGGCACAAGTGCCGTATCAATAATCTTTATATTCGAAGACTTCAGCCCCTTTAAACGGGCTGAAACAAGAGTCTCATTCTGCCTCGCAAGAAGGGAATTCAGCAGATTCCTCTTGTTTTCGATCTCAATCTTTAAACTGTTATAAAGAATGGCATTGTTGTTCATCTGAATCACATCTTTTCTCTGTTCACTAAGAAGTCCCCGCAGCTTGTTCTCCTCTTTTAACGCCGCTCTGTAATCTGACTCGGCCGCATTGACTGCTTTTTGTATCTCCTCTTTGAGCTGATTCCGTATTGAATCAATTTTTGCACTCAAACTGATCATCTCAGGATAGCTGGGTTTAAACGTTTTTATCTTTTCCTGATAGGAATTGAGCATCTGATTGTATTCGGTCTTCAGGTTCTGTATCATGGGATTATTGATATACTGAGGTAAAGAATCCACCTCCAAATCCCTGAGCTCCAGATATAAAGATTCAGCCTTTATCCTTTCTATCTGAGCTTGCGTCAGAGCTGAATTCAAATCACCGAATTTCGACACCACCGAACTTTCTTTGTCGCTTAAATAAAGAAGCTCCTTCTCTTCTCCGTAACGCTGGATCTCTCTTTCCTTGGCTGATAATTCTGACCTCAGCGAGGCTATCTGCTCGTTTAAAAATTCAGACGCCTGCTGTGTGGCTTCATAACGCATTTCTATAGAATAATTGATGAACTCCTCCACCACAGTGTTCACCACATCAGCCGCCAATTGAGGGTGCGGAGAACTGTAGCTGACTTCAACCAGCCGGGTCTCTTCAATCGGGAATACAGAAAGGCCTCCTAAAACAGTAAAAGCATACGCCTCGTTTGGGTTCCGTTCAAAGACACCTTCAGAATCCTCCTCTTCATCGGCAGGTTTTTTCTTAAACAGCCATTTTAACGTGACGAATTCTTTGAAAGTCTGAAAAATATTATTTCTCTCTTCCTGGTCCGCTTGAAATTCCGGCCGGTCAGAAAGGCTCATCTTCCTGGCTACCCTCTCAGCCATGGAACGGCTGGTCAGAAGCCTTAATTGGGTATTGAAATAAGCTCCCGTGAAATCATATTGATAATAAGGTGAGGAAGTATAGGTCTCACTGATATCGAGTATATTGGAACTCGGATTTTCAATGATAATGGTCGCGGTCGCTTTATATAAAGGGACCCGGGTGAACAGATGGACAGCTGTTATGACCAATATAACCAACACTGCCGATATAATGACCCACTTTCTCTTCAGGGCAATGCGCCATATATCAAGAAGATCTATCTCTTTTCTATTTTCTTTATTTATATTTTCCATATCTTTCACCCTATTATCCTGAGTTATTCATAAAAAAGTGAATAATCCAGGCTACCTATCCGTCACTCCTTCCTATACAGTCTCCCGTAATGACAAGCATTGTCAGAATATCGTTTCCGGCACAAACACAATATCGTTTTCCTCTAACTGGATATCTTCCTTGCTTCCTCTCATCACAGCCTTTACATTTACTTTGATCTCTTCGTCGACTCCTTCTTCGTTTTTGCGTTTAATGACAACTCTTCCTTTGGCCGCGCGCTCTGAAAAACCTCCTGCCTGTGCAATAGCCTGTATGAGAGTGGGCAGATTCGATTTTTTGACCTCTATAGCTCCTGGAGAATTGACCTGTCCAAATACATAAATATGAACGACCATATCAATCGGAACATTCACAATATCCCCCGGCTCTAAAGGGATATTCAAACTGGGGTCTCCCTTTAATACCAAATCATCTATGGATATCCTTAAAGACTTGCTGGTACCATCCTCTTTTTCACGGACCACTATGATTTCATCTCCGGCTTCATTTGTCATGCCGCCGGCCTGAGCGATCATGTGCAGTAACGTCTGACGTCCCAGGAGCTCATACCGGCCAGGTTCTGAGACAGCGCCTAAAATAGAGACCCGTTTGCTCTGATATTCTCTAATGAAAATAGTGACCTGCGGATTCTGAAGATATTTCTCTTCAAGAAGCCTTGCTAACCTCTGCTCTAATTGAGATTTTGTAAGGTCTTTTACTTCTATCTCCCCCAGCAGGGGAAGCGTGATGTTTCCATCCTCTGATACTCTCACTGTTTTGTTCATCTCATCCAGACCGAAAACAGCGATTTCCAGAAGGTCCTGGGGACCTATCTTATATTCGAGAGACCGCTCCTCCTGTCCGGACAGGAGGGAAGCATAAGAAAAGATAAAAATGAGTACAACTGCAGTCAATGATTTTTTCATCCCAAACTCCTTATAAAGTAGACCTGTTTTTTATATATCAACCTGACTTATTCATAAAAAAATGGCGATGCCCATTTTTTTACCCAGCTTCATTCTCTAATTTCATTATATTCTGTGGATTACGGATATATTATAATATACCTGGATGATGAACGAGTCAAGACGGCTGCGTCATTGCGAACGGCCTTAAGGGAGTGCGGCAATCTTATTGAAAAACGAAGCATAATGAGATCCGCTTCGCTCCTCATGATGATATTGGTGTGGTCCTTCTATATTTTTATCAATGTTTTTAAGGATGGAATTGAAGCTTTTTTGGCCAGCTCCAAAATCAAATCAACCTGCCAGTCAAATTTGCCCCTCTCTCTTATAAGAGGAAACACACCGTTTGTCTTGGCCAGTTGAAACAGTTTTTCAACCTCTTTGTCACCCAGCCTGCCGCAGGTCCTCCTTGCGAAATATCCAACCAGAAGCTCCCTTTTTATGGCTTTCTTCCATGACCTTTCATATTCCGAAAGGTCAGATAACTCAAAGGAATCAGTCGGAAACTTGCGCAAAATCGTCTCTGCTGCGATCTTGGAACAAAGAAGGCCGTAATAGATCCCTCCCCCGGTCGTTGTTTTGACCTGTGCCGCTGCCTCTCCGACAGCTATCACTCGATGGGAATATGTTTTTGATACAGGTCCCTGTGCTATGATTTTACTCAGAAACTGCTCACTTTCCAAAGCAGTGACTTTTTCTGGATACAAACTGGAAACAAGTTTTTTTAAGTAAAAAGCGGCGTCTTTTTCCGTAATAAGTCCCAGGCGTGTTCTGTTCTTCCTAACAGGAATATTCCAGGCGAAAGCGCCCGGAGCGACCTTGCTTCCTACCATTATTAAAGGGCCTTCTCCATTGATAACATCCAGTTCAACCTGAGCTCCGTTTATATAATTTTTGGGGTATCCCAATCCTATTTTTTTATGAAGACAGTACTCGATTCCGGTTGCCAGCACCGCTATTTTAGCTCTATGTCTTGTCTCCCCCCTCTTTTTTGAAAAAGAGGAAACTTCTATATAATCTCCAGCATTTCTGATATTCTCTACCCTCGTTCCCGTAAAAATCTGTGCTCCGCAGGACAGGGCTTTGTGTGCCAGATTCAGGTCGAATTTTTTTCTGTCCACCACACATGCGAACACCTTTCCATGGTCATAACGCAGGGACGTCCCGGATGGAGAAACCATATTCATATAGGCAAGTTCGGACAAAATAGAATCTTCTTTAAGGCCGAACCTTTCGAATGCTTCTTTCCCGATGATTCCAGTGCACAGTATATCTTCACCTATCCTGTTTTTCTTTTCAAAAAGCTTCACATCCAGACCGGAATCAGCTAAGAGTCCGGCTGTGTGCAATCCGCTCGGACCTCCTCCGATCACAATAACATCATTCATTTGGAATCATCCTTATCGCTGGGATTATACAAGAAATCAAATAAAATTCAAATCATACAAGAGCCTTACTTCTCTTCTTCCTCCCATTTTCCCCTAAATGAGATCCAGAATGACCGGAATATGAGTTTGAGGTCAAACCAAAAACTCTGTCTTTTTATATAAAAAACATCATACCGGAATTTATCTTTCCTCGGCGCATCCGCTGGAAGATATACCTGCGCGAGCCCCGTGAGACCGGGCCTTACTTTCAATCTTTCCTTATATCCCGGGATCTCTTTCAGCGGCACAATCTTTTGGCTGTTTTGTTTCTTGTTCGATTTATCGCCATTTTCTTTTGCCTCTGTGCCCTGTCGTTGAGAGCGCGGCAATCCCGTCCTCCCCCTCTCTACTTCTGCCGGCCTTAATGCTCTGGGCCCCACAAAACTCATATCCCCTCTGAAAATATTGAAAAGCTGCGGCAGTTCATCCATGGCCGTGCCTCTGAGCAAACGCCCGACTGAAGTAACTCTAGAGTCGTCTTTTTCCGCCTGTACAGGGGTTCCGTTCTTTTCAGCATCCTTGATCATGGAACGAAATTTATAGGCTTTGAAAACACGGCCCCCCTTCCCCTCTCTTTCCTGCGTGTAAAAGACAGGGCCCCTGTCCTCAAGCCATATCAATGACCCGAATACAAGCCACAGCGGGGAAGATAAAATGATACCAAAAGCAGAAAGAGCCACATCAAACGGCCTCTTTAAAAACAAAAATCTCTTATCCATTCCCCTTTACCATTTGCTATTTATTATTCCCTGTTATTGTAAGTTTCCGTTTGCTTCTGCTCTCATTTCGAGGAATGTCATGACGAAGCAATCTCAACCCTTGTTTTGTCTTATTAATGATATAAGATAGAACACGGCCAGCACCGCTACCGTGCCTATGGCATCCATCACAATGTCCAAAAAAGATGCATTCCGGGGCTTAAGAAAACTCTGTAAAATCTCATCAAGGCATCCATATCCGATGGTGATGAGCGCTGTATAACCAGCCCGCGAATTCTTCCAGATACGTTTATCCCCTGACCTGAAAAAACGGTAGATAAGAAAAGACATCAAAGCATAAGCGATCACATGTAAAAAGCGCCGCAGATAAATATAATAAAGCCCTATTTTATAGGGACTTATGTCTCCCTTCAGCCACTCCCAGAATTTAAAATTCAATCTATAGAGGACAGGACTGCTCAAAAGCCGGTTCCACAGAGGGAAAAGAAATCCCATCCATAAAAGCGGGGGCAGCCAGTACTTTATTCTCTTAATCGTCATATTGTTCTCCACCTTCCCCTGTCACTGCTAAGCCTCAACGAGGCTGCGGCAATCTCAACAAACATCATAAGATTGCTCCGTTACTGCTCCCCCCTTAAAGATACAAGAAGATCCTCATACCTCTCTAGGACCACATCCTTGGCATAATACTTTTCCACATATTCTCTGGCTCTCTCCCCCATTCCCTTCAATGTTTCCGGTTTCTTTTTCAGCATCTGAAACATCTCTGCCATTCCCTCGACATCATCAGGTTCTCTGTTCAAACCGCATTTGGCATCAGAGATGATATGGGCCACTTCCGACTCATCATCCGTAAATCCGATGACCGGACGCCCGGCAGCCATATAATTATAAAGCTTTGAAGGCACTGAAATCTGGGCCTTTTTTTCATCCAGAGGCACCAGAAGCAGGTCAGAAGCACCGAGAAGCAGGGGCAGATCCTCATACGGTTGGAAAGGAAGAAACACTGCATTTTTTAGCTTTAATTGTTTTGCTTTTTCCTCCAGAGCCGGTTTTTTCAATCCCTCTCCTATGATAACAAGACGAAAATCCTCATCATTTTCTATCAGTTTTACTGCTTCCATGACCTTCTCAAGGGTCACATAACTGCTCAATGTCAGTGTACCGGAATACATGGCCACAAACTTCTCTTCCAGAGAAAACCGGCGCGATACTCGATTATTCTTTGGATAAGGACGCATGAATCCAGCATCAACCCAATTCGGCACGATATGAAGTGTATCATCATCCACTCTTTTATTCAAAAGATTCTTCTTAAACCCCTCACTGATCACAACGATATCATCGGCCTGTTTGTATATCCATTTTTCAAATTTCCGGGCAAGGCTGATGGCCCATTTTTTTCTTAAAAGACCGGACTCTATGGAAAGGTCAGGGTGAATATCCTGCACGCTCATCAAAACGCCGGCTCCTTTCCATTTCCGGGCAAGCCATCCGGCCAATCCGATCTGAAGAGGAGGAAGCCTCAGGAAAAGAACATCGTTTTCCTGGACTCTTCTGAGATTCCATAAGGACCAAAACGTATAAATCGTCCAGGCGATAAGTCTTCCTATATGATGGACCGTAAAGTTTGTTCTGTACCGTTTTATTGTGAAACCATCTGTTTTTTCTTTTAGATAAAATTTTCCCTTAAAAGGCCTGTGATGAGGAGGCCTGGGAATGGTCGTCACGACCTCCACATCATGCCCTCGCGCGCTGAGATAGGAAGCCAGCTCATTCATTAAAATAGGCGCACTCCCGTACTCCGGAAGATAATACATGGTGTGGATATAGATAGTCATGGTTTTCCATTCACTGCCTTTTTGCCCATACGTAAATATAAGCGGCAGCGGGAATAAAAAGCAGAAGGTCAACTCCGAAAAAAGCAGCGGTCGATTCAAAAAGACTCCGTGAACTTAAAAATCCAATGATGAGAACAGATTCAATAAGAAAAGGCCTGTTTACTTCATCCGCCTTTTTTATCCGCTTCAACACATTTTCTTTCAAAATCACATACCATATACTGAAAACAGCTGCTGCAAAAAAAACAAGCCCCACGATACCTCCGTGCAGCATGGCATGCAGATAGGAATTATGCATATGCTGCGAGTCAAGGAGTATTCTGTCTGCATGAAAACCCCAGCCCAAAAAAGGAGATTTTTTTATCTCAACCACAGCCTGCTGCCAGGTAAGCTGTCGCCCGGTAAGGTTTACGAGCCGCTCAAGGCTTCCATGCCCTCTCTCCTGAAATCCGGCCCTCCAGAGAACATATGCTGCAGCAGGGCCTAAAAAGAGAAACTGCCACCTGAGCCCCATGATATATACCAAAAGCACTCCTGCAACAACCAATCCTAAAAGAGCGGTCCGGGACTGAGTCTGCATAAGCGTATAGGTCGACAGGATAAGAGGAACAGCCCAAAGGTATCTCCATACGTTCTTTTGGGATAACAATCTGACTCCGGAAATAATAAACAGCACAAGAGCAAACCGGGCCACTCCATTAGCCCTCATTTCTCCCAGGCCAAAAGGAAGCTCGTAAAACATAAACCTCATCTTCCCGCTAAATCCATAACCGTATATATCTGGAAGAAGGAGCATGAAAATAAGGAAAGAGGCCGCATAATTCACAAAAAGGACCTTTCGCATTCGCTCCAGAATGTCTTCCCCTGAAAGCACTATCCAAACAACCAGCACAGGAGCCAGATAGGCCCCTCCCCAGTAAAGGGCCGTGAGCTTTTCCGGCGAAAAAAAGGATACAGCCAGTCCTACCGCACAATAGTAAAAGAAAAATCCCACAGGATTCGAAAAAGAAGGGACTTTGGCTCCTTTTAAAAGCATCCACATCAAGCATATATACAAAGCCAGAAGCGGCAGAAGAGCCCGGGCTCCCTGAAAAAATGCCAGAGGACTGGAAAACATCTCCCCTGTTACATTATATAGGCCTGTAAACAGACCACCCCATAACATAAACCACAAAAATACCGGGAAGGACAGCATTATCTCACCATATTTTACCTTTTACCATTTACTATTTACATTTCAGCATTCACTGTTTGATATATCTCTTCCATCCTTTTGCCCAGCTCATCCCACACATAATAGTCTTTAGCCCTTTTCCGGGCTGCTTTTCCCATCTTCCATCTTAAATGCTCATCTTTATAAAGCTTCTCCAGAGCCAAAGCCAGTTCATTGACCAGCATCTCCTTTGTCCTTGGTTCGACTTTGATGCCCCACTCCTTTTTGATATGGAAACCTGGTCCTGCCGTATCTACACACACCACCGGTTTCCCCTGGGCCATTGCCTCGACCACAACCGCACCGCCTCCGTCACGAAGACTGGGAAAAAGAAACACATCACATTCCCGCATCAGAGACAAAAGCTCTTTTCTTTCCATCCATGGAGTCATTTTCACCCTGTATTTGAGGTCAAATCTTTCAATCAAAGCCTCAAGATTCTCTTTCTCTGGGCCGCTTCCTACGATTTCAAACACCGTGTTTTGATTCTCCTGACAGAAAAGGTGAAAGGCTTCCAGGGCCATATCAAACGCCTTTAACCTGTGCAACCGGCCTGCTGTAAGCACCAGAAATTCCTTTGGCTTCTCTTTTTTCTTTGGCACAGGCCCTATCTCTTTTTTATTTATGCCGTTTACAGGGAAATAATGCACTTTTTGATGGTATTTTTCCGGTATTTTTCCTTTTGTCTCTTTATTACAGACTAAAATCGCTTTAGCTTTTTTGACCAATCGCCTCCTTGTCCAGAGCCGCCGGCCTATCCACTGGAATGCTACTCTGCCTTTTTCAGCAAACCTCCCGTAAAAACTGAATTCCTTGAGAAGTTCTTTGGGAACGGTCTGGCCTCCTCCCACCGGGCCCCAAATAAAAGGAACCGGAAGGAACGCTCCTATAAAACTGGGGATCCAATCATTATTGAATGTCACATGATGAGCAATATCAAAATTCACTTTTTTATGTAATTCTCTTGCTTTCAACCATGCAGCGAACTGCCAGATGTAATAATAGATGCGCTCCCCGAATCCTACCTTATAGAGAATCTTCTTCAGCAAGGACAGATTGATAAAAATGACCTTGGCTCCCTCAAGCTCTCCTTTAGCCATCTCCTCCATAACCGCTTCCCGGTTGTATCCG
>JAGGYH010000092.1 GCA_021162615.1 Candidatus Aminicenantota bacterium | reverse complement strand
TTTGTTTTTACTTTCATTTTAATCGCCATTTTTTTACCATATAGGCAAGCCGATCTTACTGCATCTGCTTTGTTACAGGGTACTCGCGGTGAAGGACCACAGCTTCGCACCCTGTGCCTCGCATCTGCAGCAACATCGACTTGTGAATAATCCAGGATAAATCGTATTTTACAATTAACCTGGATGATGAGCAAGTATCAAAACAAACTGCAGTCTGAAAATGATTATTAAAAAACTAGAATTACAAGGGTTTAAGTCCTTTGCTGAGAGGACAAAACTCATACTGCATCCGGGCATAACAGCTGTGATAGGCCCGAACGGAACCGGAAAAAGCAACATTGTCGATGCCCTTCTCTGGGTCTTAAGAGGCCGGAGGCTCAAAGCGCTCAGAGGAGACCGCAGCGGCGATGTCATTTTTAACGGCAATGATAAGAAAGCTCCTCTCGGCATGGCCGATGTCAGCCTTTTCCTGGGAAACGACAAGAAAGAGATGAAAATCAACCACCGCGTATTCCGCTCGGGAGAAAGCGAATACCGGATGGACGGGAAAACAGTCCGTCTCAAGGATATACAGGACGCCCTGTGGAAAAATTCCATAGGAGAAACCAATTACTTTGTCATCGAACAGGGAAGCATAGGAGCCTTTCTCTCCTCCAAGCCAGTTGAAAAAAGAGCTCTTCTCGAGGAAGCTGCAGGCACCGCTTTTTATAAAGAAAAAAAACGCCAGGCAGAAAACAAGCTGGAAAGCACGGAACAGAACCTGTTAAGGCTGGAAGATATCATAAGCGAAGTCAATAAAGGAAAAAACTCCCTTCAGCGCCAGGCAGGAGCGGCAAGGAGATACCGCAAACTCAGAGAAAAAACACGGGAACTGACGTTGCTTTTGTACAGGAAAAAACTCCACTCCTTCGAACAGGAGCACAGGGAGGTCAGCCAGAACTATCAAAAGTATTTGGATGCCGAAAGAGGATGGATAAACAGATTAAAGAACGAAGAAAAAGAGCTGGCAGAGATAAGAAAAAAAGTCTGGATGTCTGAAAAAAACCTGAATGAAGAAAAAGATAACCTGTATGCGTTGAAAGCCCGGTATTCGAACCTGCATGCGGATAGAGAAAGAGAAGAAAAAAGAAAAGACTACTTTGAAGAAAAAAAAGAAAAATCAAAACAGGAGATTCTTGAATTCAAACAGGAACTCAAAATTCTCAATAAGAACAAACAAGAAAGCGAAAAAACCCTTATAGCCTATCAAGAAGACCTTAAACAAAAACAGGAAAGCCTGGAAAAAGCTGAAAAATCAAACCGCCTATACCTTGAGAAGCTCAACCAAAAAGAGAAAAACAAAGAAAACCTCAGA
Source organism: Candidatus Aminicenantota bacterium (assembly GCA_021162615.1). Classification (GTDB taxonomy): domain Bacteria; phylum Acidobacteriota; class Aminicenantia; order Aminicenantales; family Aminicenantaceae; genus WJMT01. Next base: position 17,096 of record JAGGYH010000092.1, on the reverse strand, counting down.
GACGAATACTATCAAAAGATTTCCTTTCAAACAGAAATCAAAAACAAGGAAGCCAAGCTGGATAAAGAAATAGAGATGATTGAGAAACAGGAGAACAGAATCGAGGCTGAATTGAGTTCAGAGAGCCAGGACCTTTCCAATATACAAAAAGAAATCGAAAGAAAAAAGGAGGAGATTCTCCGCACGCAAAAGAAAGTCAGTGAAAAGACAAAAGAGCTCGAAAACCAAAAAAACTCCCTTAAAGAAACAGAGGAGGCCATACACCGGTTAGAGGAAACTCTCGTATCCCTCGATAAGAGAAAATCCGAAAACTTACATCACCTGAACACCCTCATAAAACTCAAACAAAAAGAACAGAATGCCGGCCATACACCGGAACTTAAGGATACTTTTCATTTACTGGCAGACGTCATGAACACAGATGAAGAGAACGCGCATCTCGTTGATGTCTTCTACAAACAGGAGGCCAAATCGCTTCTTATGGAACCGGACGACTTCATCAAACAGCTTTCCAAAGGCCGAATAAAAGGCAACTTTTTACTGCTTCATCCCAAGCACAAAAGCAAATCCCCCGCGCTCATAAAGAAAGAACCCCAGTTCCTGGGACTGCTCAAAAGCCGTATCAAAGTGAAACAGGAAAGTGAAAGCTACCTTTCCCTTCTCCCGGAAGCGCTCATTGTCAGAAACCTCAAAGATGCTGTCAGCCTCTGGCTCAAATATCCGGAATGCCATTTTATCACTCTAAAGGGAGATGTGCTTTTATCTTCAGGCCTTATCAAATCCGGAGAAAAAGAAGAAGGGCTCTTTGCTCTGACGCGGGAGATAAAAGAAATAGACCGAAAAATAAATCAAATCAACAACGAAAGAAAGCCTCTGGAAATCCGACTTGCCGAACATAAAAAACTCAGGGAAAAGATTGACAAAGATACTGAACAAACCAGATCCATCATCTCCAGGGAAAACCAGAACACAGAATCTCTTAAAAAGGAAATGAGCTTTGCTGAAGAAAAAAAGCAGAGAAGAGAATCACGGATCACGCTGCTGCACCAGGAGAAAGACAAGCTGGCTGAAGAAAAAAAGAGGATGATAAGGGAAAAGGGCCAGCTAAGTCTTGATGTTGAAAAAACAGGCAAGGATATCACCGGACTGAAAAACACTTTAAAAAAAGAAGAACAGGACTATGAAAACCTCCAAAAGAAAAGAGAACAGGAAAATAAAGCCTATTTTCAAATCAAAAGCCAAATTGACGTGCTCTCGGAAAAAATCAATCACCTGCATCACACAAATAGTGAAATAGAAAAGAGAACAAACACAATAAACAAAAAGCTTAAAAGTCTTGAAAATGATATTGATGAATCAGACAGGGAGAAAGAGCTTCTGGAGAAAAAAATTTCTGATATAAAACAAAACCTGAAAAATATAGAGCAGACAAAAAACGAAAAGCAGGCCGCACTGACAGGTGCAGAAGAAAAACTTCATGATATCCAGAAAGATCTTTCTTCGGAGGAAGAAAAAATACAGGAATTGAGAAATAAATCAGAACAGGCCAAAGAACAAAGAATAAAGTGGGAAATAAAAAAAGCAGAAAAAGAGAGGGACCTCATCAACTGCGAAGAGACCTGCTGGCAGGAGCTCAAAAAAACTCCGGATGAAGTGAAAAAGGAGGCTTCCCTCCCGGAAAAGAGCAAGGATGATATTGAAAGGTCTCTTTCCGAAATCAGGGAAAAACTTGAAAAAATAGGCTCTGTGAATCTTATGGCCGAAGAGGAATACAACACACAAAAGAAAAGATATGATTTCTTGGTAAATCAGAGGCAGGACCTCCGTGAATCCATACAATCCACAAAAAAGGCCATCAAAAAGATCGACAGTGAAAGCAAAACCCAATTCCTTAACGCTCTGATAAAAGTCAACAATAATTTTCAGGATATTTTCTCCATTCTTTTCAAGGGAGGAAACGCACAAATCAAGCTTTCCGATGAAGACAATCCCCTAGAAAGCGGCCTGGATATCACTGCCCAGCCTCCGGGGAAGAAAGTCAAAAACCTCACTCTTCTCTCAGGCGGGGAAAAGACCCTGACAAGCCTTGCCTTTTTCTTCGCTCTCTTCCGCTACAAACCGGCTCCGTTCTGTATTCTGGATGAAGTGGATGCCGCCCTGGACGAGACCAATCTGGACAGATTTTTAAACCTGATGAAGGAAATTAAAAACCAGACTCAATTTATCATCATCACCCATAATTTCAAAACCATGGAAGTGGCTGACTATATATACGGAACAGCCATGCCCGAGCCCAATATCACGAATATTTATTCTTTAAGGCTGCAAGGAAAGCAGGTCATCAAGGACTCATAGACGGCGGAACAATTTTTTGACCTTGTATTTGATGTAAGCAATAAAAAAAGCAAAATAAACAGAAATTTCTTTAAAAGAAGAAATCGTCCTTAACGCCATCTTTATTTTGGAACCTGAAACAATCTTCTTCTTTGATAAAGACCACCTCATCACGAGCTCTGCGATCTGAAACCATGAGAGCCGGTCCTTAAACAACGGCACATATCCCTGTCCGGAAGGAAGCACATATACTTTTCTCATATCTTTTTTTTCAGACCAGGAAAAATCCTCCGGAATGATTCCCTGCTTTCTGGCGATAGTTTCAAGAGGAGTCCCCGGATAGACGTGGAGTATGGAAGCTGAAAATTCCGTTTCAGGATTGATGGATCTCAGCCTCTCCATTACTTCTATTGTTTCCTGAGCTTCGTCCCATGTCTCGGTGTAATGGGAAAAAACAAGAAAGGCATTGGGAATAAAGCCCAATTCCTTGGCCCATCTAACAAATTGGCAGGCTTTCTCTATATCAAATTGCTTTCTGACGACCTCTTTTCTTACCCTGGAATTCCCTGCTTCAATTCCAAAGTGCCCCCATGTCAGGCCGGCGGCCGTCATCTTTTCAAGCAAAGGCCTGTCCGCCACATCAATCCTGAATTCATTACAGAATCTAATATTGAGATTTCTCTCAAGAATAAGGTCCATGATTCTGTGGACCCGTTTGGGATCATAGTTAAACGTATCATCATAAAACCATATAAACTCCGCACCGTACTTATCCATGAGATACTCGATCTCCCGGACTACCCGTTCAGGAGAGTGCCCCCGCATTCTCCGTCCCCAATTGGCAGGAGTGGCACAAAAATAACAATTAAAGGGACAGCCTCTTGAGGTCATGACATTTTGTGCTTTTCTTCTTCGGCCGTCCTTTGTCTGAATAAAGAAATTATATTTATCAATGGGCACCAGATGCCTGGCCGGATAAGGCAGCGTATCCAGATCTTCGATCCTCTCCCTCGCCCCGGAAAACACAATGCTTCCGTTTTTCCGGAAAAGAATGCCTTTTACCCGCTCCAGATCTTCTCCTGACTCAACCGCCTCAGCCAGCTCAACAACCGTCCTCTCCCCTTCTCCTATTACGACAACATCCACATCATCAATGTGCTGTAACGTGTCTTCTCTGGCCATAGATACATGGGGGCCGCCTAAGACTGTCATGATTTCCGGATTGATTTTTTTTACAAGTGCAGCCAGTTTAAAGCTGTCAAAACGGTTTTCAGTGGTCGTGGTGATCCCTACTATCCCGGGCTTGAAACCCCTTATTTTTTTCTCTATATCCTTCCAGCTGTATCCCAGGATATCAGCCGGCACCACTTCCACATCAATGCTGTTTTTCTCTAAAACCGCGGCTAAAGAAAGGATCCCTAACGGCGGCATGGAAGCTCCTTCTTCCCAGCGCTGAGCCACATATCCCTGAGGAGGTACGAACAGTTGAAATCTCATTTTAATCTTCAGCCTATTCTAACCAAAAACTATCAAAAAGAAAATACTGTATAGAAAAGGTACCAACCGTCATCTATATGTGACAGAAATACCGGAATACAAAACACCCCTTATGGGACATAATATGGCATAATAATTGCATTATCTATCAATAAGGAGAAAAAAATGAGAAAATCACTGGTTATTTTTCTTTCGCTGTTTCTTTTTTTCTCCATTCTCTCAGGCGAAGAAATCAGATATACCGATCACTCCTTAGCAAGATTGAGCTTCCTAACCGGAAACGCATACATACAAAAGGCCGGAGACCTTGCTTATGAACAAGGTCTCGTCAATATGCCTATAGCTGAAGGAGACCGCATCAATACCACAGAAGGAAAAGCAGAGATATATATAGGAAACAGCAATTACATAAGACTCGATGCCCATACCAAGATAGATTTTACTGCGCTCCCTTCCGTGGAAAACGATCTTATCCAGATCAAACTCTGGACCGGGAATATCATAATAAGCCTCGAATCCTTATACGAGGGAGATAATATCGAACTCCATACGCCTGATATTTCAGTCTATCTTCTAGACCAGGGCCTTTACAGAGTGAACGTAAACGGCAGCAGGAATACCGAACTCTTTGTCTATGAAGGCGTCGCGGAAGCTGCGGGCGAATCTGAATCCATATTGCTGAAAGACGGGCAGAAACTGGAAGCGGCTAGAGGATACTATACGGGAGACCCTCTTGAATTTATGTCCGCTTCAGGCGACAGCTTCTATGAATGGAGTGCGGAGAGGGATTCCTTACTCAGGCAGCATTTTGCAAAAAGATATCTTTCCGAAGAGCTTGATGACTTTGAATATGAATTAAATACATACGGAAACTGGAATTATGTATCTCCCTACGGATATGTCTGGGTGCCCGCAGGAATCAGCCCTCACTGGCGGCCCTATTACAACGGCCGCTGGCTGTGGTATCCTATTTGCGGCTGGACGTGGCTTCCTTACGAACCGTGGGGCTGGGTGACCTTTCACTACGGAAGATGGCACTGGAGCATCCACCTGGGATGGTACTGGATCCCGCATTCCACATGGGGACCGGCATGGGTGAGATGGTACTACTGGAATGACTACTGGGCCTGGGCGCCTCTGAGCTACTACGGATACGCGGGAGTTATCATAAACAATATCTATTACCCGAATTATAACAGTGACTCCTGTCCCGGTAATTCAGGAGCTCTCACGGTCGTACATAAGGACAATCTCAGAGCAAAAAATCTTTCCGAAGCAGCTCTCACACAGGTCTCCCTGAAAAAACTTGGAAGTGTAAGGCTTTACAGGAGCGTCCCGTCAGTAAAAGACTTTCCCAAACCTGTTTCCATAGAAAAATTGGATGGAAAGAAGGTGCTCCTGCAATACAGTACGGATAAAATAAAAATCAACGGCTCCAGGACATTGAAAAATCAAACCGAAAATGCGCAGACCATCAGAAACCTCAGAGATCAAGGTAAGACAAGAATCGTGAACAGAGAACTCGGGTATCCGTCCTCTTTAGGGAAACTAACCAGAAAATACATATCAGGGAAAGATTCCAAGTCGATCGTAGGAAAAGCCATCAGATATTTCTCCAGCGGTAAAAGTCAATACATGAAAAGCCGGTCCAATCCCTATAAAGGCAAATCCATTTCAAAGGTAACATCCACTGCCGCCAAACGAACATCCTCATCCGCATCCAAGCAAAAAAAATCTTCTTCACAGACCAAAAGAAGTTCGGGTTCACGAACTGTTAAAAAGAAGAAAAGATAAAGAGCCCGGGCAGGCTTATTTATCCTTTACCACATCATAATAATCAAAGGTCATCATGTGGTCTTCATAGGAACAGAACCTATTCGGTTCGGTGCCCGGAATAAATACCTCCCTGATGATAAACATAGGGGGGCAAACAGGCGCAGGAAGCAGTCCTGTCTTGTAATCCACGTTCACAAAAGACAGCCCCGGAGGGACCGGGAACTCATCGGCTTCATATTCCACTCCCTCCTCTTCAGCAGCCGCTTTCCTGTCTTCTATTATTCTTGAGAAGAAATCCATCCATGCCGGAAGAGCGGCCACAGCTCCTGACTGTCCTTTTCCCATGGATATCCTCCCCTCCTTGTGCCCCACCCAAACACCGGCACACAAATCAGGAGAAAAACCCATAAACCAGGCATCAGACCAGTCATCCGTTGTGCCTGTCTTTCCGGCCAGGGACATTTCCAGCGAACCGGCTTGCCAGGCAGTCCCCCTTTTGACGACGCCCTGAAGAAATGATGTTATGATATAGGCGATCTGGGGAGATATCACGTTATGAGCCTCAACTCTGGCCTGCTCCAGTATATTGCCTTGTCTGTCTTCGATTCTTTTTATGAAATAAGGCTCTATCCGCACTCCCTGGTTGGGAAAAACCGAAAATGCGGAGACCATCTCTATCATCTTCACTTCAAACGCGCCCAGAGACAGGGACAGGTAAGGAAGGATATTTGAACTCAATCCGAATTTCTTGCAGTATTTCACTCCCTCCTGAGGAGAAATGTGGTCAAGGAGCTTGGCTGTAACTATATTTCTGGACTCCTCAATCCCTCTTCTTAAGGTGATCCTGCCTTTATATTTTCCATCATAATTTGGAGGGTCCCAGATCTTTCCCGACCACTTGTCCTCGAACTTCACAGGCTCATCAATGAAGGTACTGGAGGCTGTCAGCCCGTTTTCCAAACCAGCCGTATACAGAATGGGCTTTATGATAGAACCGGACTGCCGCAAGGCCTGGGTGGCATTGTTCCACTCGCTTCTCTGAAAAGAATATCCTCCCACCATTGCTTTTACTTTTCCTGTTTGGGGCTCGATCACCAGAAAAGCGCCTTCCAGCTCCGGTTCCTGTTCAAGAGAAGCCTGGAATGACTTGTTTTCATCATCTATGCTCTGTATCATCACATGAATGATGTCCCCTTTTTTGATGATTCTTGCCAAATTCTTGGTTCCTGTCCAATCAATATCCCTGGATGTGATCTTTCCGGTGTAGTCCTTTACTTTAACCTCAGCCTCCCTTGTGGTAACTTCCATAACCACAGCCTCAACCACTTCTTCAGGCTTTATTTCAGGCTTTCTCCAATCCATAAGATAAATCGTTCCTTTTTCCTCATCCTTAAAAGGCCCTTCCAGCTCTGAAAGGCCTTCCTCTTCTATGCCGAGGTCAAAACAGTTCGGTTTATCGTCCCTCCATCCCTTCCTTTTATCCAGAACCCGTAGCTGGTTCCTTAAGGCTTTCTCCGCGTATTCCTGCAGTTTCATATCCATGGTTGTGTAAATGCGGAGACCTCCGTGATACAAAGCTTCTGCGCCGTAATTGTTGTATAGATATCTTCTCGCCTCTTCTTTGAAATAGGCGGCAAACTCCGAGTCTTCCCGGTGCAGGGGAAGAACATCCAATCCCTTTTTTTTGACTTCCTTTGCCTGCTCTTCAGTGATGTATTTTTCTTCAAGCATCCTGTTTATGACATGATTTCTCCTCTGCAGCGTCAGGTCATAGTTTCTATAGGGAGAATAATTGGCAGGGCTTCTAAAAATCCCTGTTATCATCGCGGATTCAGCCAGGTCAAGCTCTGAAACACTTTTGTCAAAGTACAGCTGGGCTGCAGCTTCAACTCCGTAAGCTCCATGGCCGAGATTGAACTGGTTGCAGTACATGGTCAATATTTCATCTTTGGAATAATTTTTCTCTAACTGAAGAGCCAAAAGCCACTCTTTAAACTTACGCCTTATCCGCTGCTTCCTATGCAGAAGAAGTCCTGTTACGAGCTGCTGGCTTATCGTGCTGCCCCCGTGAAGGTTTCTGGGAGTAAAGATGAGTTTCACATCCTCTTTTATGGCCCTGAGAATACCTAAAAAATCAATCCCATGGTGACGGTAAAACCGGGGATCTTCGGTTGCTATAATCGCATTCTTCAAGTTCTCCGGAATATCTTCAAACTGGACTTCAATCCTTTTCTGGAAAGCATATTCCCCAATAACCTCTCCATCATCCGAATACAGGTACGTGATTATGCTCGGTTTTAACTCTTCCAGGGTTGAAATATCAGGCAGATTCTGCAGAATGGCCCTGTATACTCCCACGCAAATTCCAACCCCGCATATACATAAAACGGCTGCTGCAGAGAGGAGCCATTTGAGTGTTTTTTTCCGGAATATATTTCTCAATCTTATGTTTTTGAACCTTAATCTGGAAATCTTGAGGATAATCTTTCTTTCTTTTCCCTTGCCTTCGTTTTTGTCCATAAGTTTAAAATATAGCAGAAATCCCTAATTCAGTCTAGACAGAAGGGGCAAGGAGCTCTGTAATCCGATCCATGACCATTTTTTCAATCTTTATATACAGGCTTTCTCTCCTCTCTCTCCCGTCCAGATGAACGATATTCTCTCCAGAAAAGCTCTTGAATATCTTCCTGACTTTGCGTAAATAGTCTTCCCTTTCAAAAAGCCTGTCTCTCTTCTTTCTTTCTTTTATCCGGTTCAAACCTGTTCCGGCACTGACATCCAGGATGATAACCATATCAGGAGGAACAGCTGTTTTATCGTTTCTGTCTTTTATTTCCTTGATGTCAATGCCTTTGGCACCCTGGTATGCCATGGTTGAAAAATAATACCTGTCCAGCACCACTATCATTTTCTTTTTTAATGCAGGTTTTATATTGAGTTCAACGTTCTCTTCCCTGTCCTTCTGAAAAAGCTCAAATTCCTGTTCCGGCGTCAATCCGTCTTGATGGCGTGCTTTTTCCTTAAGCCTTCTCCCCCATGGTCCTGCGGAAGGCTCCTTAAAAAAAACAGCATTAAATCCTTTTTCTGTGAGCCTTTTGACCAGTCTTTTTGCCTGGGTCGTTTTCCCGCTTCCGTCAATGCCTTCCAGAACAACAAAAAAGCCTTTTTTCAATTCTCTGTGTTTTACCTGCATTTCTTTCTGCATATATGATCTCTGATATGATAATAGATAAAATACATGAATATGTCCATAAAAACGAGAGGCCTTATATGCAACTTTTTTCATTCATATTAGTTCTAAAATGTTAAGATGATTGATGATTGAAGAATTTTGCTTATTATGTTAGATTATAAATTGATTTATACGACTTCATCACCATAGTTCTTAACATCAAGGAGATTGTGGAGGCAAAAATGAAAAAGACAACTATCATTGCTTTATCGAGCTTTTTTCTTGGAATTCTCATAACTGCTTTTATATTCATGTACAATCCTGGGGAAGAGGCTGCGGAACTAAATACCAGCGGAACTGAAAACCAGGCTCCATCATCAAGCCTGTACGCATCGCCTCTTCAAACAGACAGCCGTTTCCCGGATTTTTCGGCTGTGGTAAAAAAAGTCAGCCCTGCCGTTGTGAGCATCTCAACAGAAAGAGTTGAAAAAAGGCAGGTCATCGGTTTTGACTCTCCTTTTGATGACTTCTGGGACAGATTCTTTGATATGCCCAGAGACAAACAACAGGAATACCACTCTTTTGCGAGAGGAACAGGCTTTTTTATCGACTCCGATGGCTACATCATCACCAATAATCACCTTGTTGAGAATGCCATAAAAGTGGAGGTAACGTCCCTTCAGGAAAAAACCTATCAGGCAAAAATAGTGGGAACTGACCCTGAGACAGATCTGGCCCTTCTAAAAGTTAATGAAAAGAATCTTCCGTATGTGGAACTTGGAGATTCTGACAAAATTCAAGTCGGTGAGTGGGTTCTGGCTATAGGAAATCCCCTGGGCCTGACACATACTGTAACCGCAGGTATTGTGAGTGCAAAGGGAAGGATCTTTACAGACCTGGAACAGCAGCAGCCCTATCAAGACTTTATTCAAACAGACACAGCTATCAACAGAGGAAACAGCGGCGGACCGCTGATCAGCCTGGATGGCAAAGTAGTGGGCATCAACAGCATCATATGGTCTCCTTCAGGGGGAAATATCGGAATCGGTTTTGCCATCTCTTCCAACCTGACAAAATCCATCATTAAAAAACTTAAAGAAAGCGGACGCGTGATAAGAGGGTATCTGGGAGTCGGAGTTTATGCCATAACCGAAGACTTTGTCAAGCTGCTTAACCTTGAATCCAAAAAGGGAGCGCTGATCAACAATGTTGATCCCGGCTCTCCTGCAGACAAAGCCGGCCTCAAACGGTATGATGTCATCATTGAGATAGACGGTGAGCCGATTGAAGACGGAGATGACTTACAGTTTAAAATAGCGGAGGTAAAACCCGGAACCAAAGTAGATTTGACCATTATCCGCGACGGAAAACAAAAAACAATTCCTGTAAAAATCATTGAAAAGGAAAGCGGTCTGGAGACCGGACCCACCAGCTCCTCAGAAAAAGACATCGGTCTTAAAGTACAGGAAATGACGTCAAATATAGCCCGAAGATACGGTTATGAAACCGATGAAGGCCTCATCATAACAGAAGTCGAACGATACAGCGAAGCAGACCGCAAAGGCCTCCAAGCAGGAGATATCATACTCGAGGTCAACCGGCAGAAAGTCAACAAAATCAATGAGATGGAAAAAATCCTTAAGAGACTCAAATCAGGAGATCCGCTGCTGCTTCTCATAAGAAGAGAAGACCGGAGAGGAGGAAGTCAGGACTTTATGGTCACTTTAAGGATGCCTGAATGAAATTCACAAAAGTCCATTCTTTAGGAAACGATTTTATAGTCATTGACGAAGACGACCATACCATCATTTCCGAAAAAGAAGCGCTTGTCAGACAGATCTGCAAGCGGCACACTGGAATCGGTGGGGATGGGCTTCTCTTTATTTCAGCCCGCAAAGAGAATAAAAACATCTTCGACCTCAGGACATTCAATGCAGACGGAACAGAACCGGTTATGTCTGGAAGCGGCCTTCGCTGCGCCTCGGCTTTCATATACAGCAAAAAAAAAATCAAATCAAACCGTATCATTCTGAATACCACCATCGGCAGCAGAGAATGTGAGGTCATAGACCGGAAAAACAACTGGTTCCAGATAAAAATTGAAATGGGCACTCCCCAATTCAGCTCCCAGGAAATTCCATTCGATGACGGAAGCTTTCATGACAAAGTGATTGATTACCCCCTTATAATCAACAAGAAAACATTCTATATCACATCGGTCACTCTAGGAAATCCACACTGTGTTGTGTTTTTTGACAGGTTCCCTGCTCGAATCGAATGGCAGCCGCTGGCCTATGAAATAGAATTTCACCCCTTTTTCCCAAAAAAAACCAATATTGAATTCACCCGCATATTGAACAAAAAAGAAATCGAGGTCATGTTCTGGGAAAGAGGGGTTGGGGAAACCCTCTCCTCGGGAAGCGGTTCGTGCGCTGCAGCAGTGGCCTCCATACTGAAAGGGCTTACTGAAAAACAAGTCAATGTCAAAACCAGTATGGGCACAACAACCGTTGAATGGGATAAAGGGAAAGTCCATCAGACAGGCTCAGCTCAGATCGTATTCAGCGGAGATTATTTCTCTATCTGAAAAAATGCTGGTATCCTTTTATTTCAAGCTTCTCTCTCTTCCCGTTTTCTTCGACAAGGAGTATATCTCTGCCCCTTATCATTCTACCTATTTCTGATATCTCATATTCTTTATCCAAAAGCTCCATACGTCTCTTTTTTTCTTCGGGAACGGTAAACAAGAGGCTGTAGTCTTCTCCTCCATGCAGGCATATCTCCCTGTCTTTTTTCTGAAAAAATCTGAGCTCATTTGAAGCAGGGATCTTCCCGGCATATATCTCCGCACCTGCCCCGCTCTCTTCGCAAAGATGATTCAAATCCACGGAAAGGCCGTCACTGACATCGATCATAGAGGAGGCGATTTTCTTTTCGGATATGATTCTTCCCAGAGAAACTTGAGGAACAGGATCAAAAAAAGCTTTCAGTAAAACATCGGTTCTTTGATCATCTCCCAATTTGGCTCCCTGTTTTATGAGCTGAAGCCCTTGGGCAGAATCACCAAGTTTCCCTGAAACACAAATCACATCGCCCGGCCGCGCACCTCTTCTTTTTATGATATTTCTCCCCTCTCCTATCACGGTCACTGATATGGTCAAGACCCCTGCCCGGGATATATCCCCTCCTGCAAGCGCTGTATCAAACTCCTCTGAGGCAGATTTTATTCCGGTAAAAAAACCATCGATCCATTCTGCTGAAGTGTGTTCAGGCAGGCCCAGGCCTAAAAGCGCATAGAGAGGGGTTCCTCCCATAGCCGCAATGTCACTCAGGCTCGCATTAAGGCTTTTACGCCCCAGTAAACGGGGCGGATGTATATCCTTAAAAAAATGGATCCCATCCAGTAGAAGGTCCTTGGTAAGAAGGAATTTTTTTTTGCCGGCTTTAATGACAGCCGCATCATCTCCAATACCCAGTGATAAACCCGGCTTTGAGGACAAAAACTCTTTTTTTATCTCTTCAATCAGAGTTTTTTCCGTGATGTCATTGAATTTCATGAAAGACTTCTATGACTTATTGTGTTTTTTCACTCCGTCCACTAAAACATTTTCAAAAAGCTCGTTTATGTCGTCCACAAAAATGATATCCAGTTCTTTCTTCACCTTCTTTGGAATGTCTTTTAAATCTTTTTTATTGGCAGCAGGCATCACTACTTTTTTTACTCCTGCCCTCCGTGCCGCCAGGACCTTCTCCTTTATCCCGCCCACGGGAAGCACATTCCCCCTCAGAGTGATCTCTCCGGTCATAGCGATATCGCGTCTAATTTTTTTATTCGTGCACACGGAGATCAAAGCTGTTGCCATGGTCACTCCCGCAGACGGGCCATCCTTATGTATAGCGCCTTCCGGAACATGAATGTGGAAATCATTTTCCGCAAAAATACGGCTGTCAATATTAAAATCTGCGGTATGGGCCTTGGCATAGGAAAGAGCAGCCTGAGCCGATTCTTTCATCACATCTCCCAAAGAACCCGTTAGAGACAGTTTCCCTTTTCCAATTACTTTTATGGCTTCCACAAATAAGATCTCTCCACCGGAAGCAGTCCAGGCTATTCCTGTGGCCACTCCAACCTGGTCTTCCGTGAGCACCTGGTCTTTGAATATCTTATGCGGGCCGAGATACCGTTCCACATCTCCAGTTCCCACTTGAGTCAATGTCTTTCTGCCCTCAGCCACTTTGCGCGCGACCTTACGGCATATGGAAGCGATTTCTCTCTCCAGATTCCTGACTCCGGCTTCCCTGGTATACTGAGAAATGATCCTCTTAATGGCTCCCCTGGTAATCTTTATATTCCCTTCTTTCAATGCATTCTCTTTAATCTGTTTAGGAACAAGGTATTTCAGCGCGATTTGAAGCTTTTCTTCTTCTGTATAACCCGGAAGGTGAAGGACTTCCATCCTGTCTCTGAAAGCAGGCTGAATGGTATCCAGAAGATTGGCAGTGGTGATGAACATGACTTTGGATAGATCATAAGGAACACCCAGATAGTGGTCTCTGAATGAGTTGTTCTGTTCAGGGTCAAGCACCTCTAGCAAAGCCGAAGATGGGTCTCCTCTGAAATCAGCGCCGATCTTATCCACTTCGTCGATCATAAACACAGGGTTATTGGTCCCGCACCTTCTGATTCCCTGGATGATCCTTCCGGGCATAGCTCCGACATAAGTTCTTCTGTGGCCTCGTATTTCCGCTTCATCCCTGACCCCGCCCAATGAAAGACGTATAAATTTCCGGCCCAATGCCCGCGCAATACTCCGGCCCAGAGAGGTTTTTCCTACGCCGGGAGGGCCCACAAAACACAGTATCGGACCTTTTATCTTCTTTGACAGCTTCTTAACACCAAGGTATTCAAGGATCCTTTCCTTGACTTTTTCCAATCCATAGTGGTCTTCATCCAGTATTTCCCTGGCCTTATTCAAATCCTGGTTATCCTTGCTGCTTTTATTCCAGGGTATGGCGAACATCCAGTCCAGATAATTCCTCACCACGGCTGTCTCGGCTGATTCAGGATGCATCTGGGAAAGCCTGTTTATCTGCTTTTCAAGCTCCTCTCTGACTTCCTTATCCACACGGAGCTTTTTCAGCTTTCTGCGGTAGGTGTCTATTTCTTCCTGAATCTCACTTCCCTCGCCGAGTTCTTTTTGTATGGCTTTTAACTGCTGCTTTAAGAAATAATTCTTCTGAAGCTTGTCCAGCTCGCCCTTTGCTTCACTGCTGATTTTTGACTGGACGTCAAGCATTTCTATTTCTCTTGTTAAATGTTCATAAACTTTTTTGAGCCTCTGATAAGGGTCGACAACCGCCAGGAGATTCTGGGCTTCCTTTACTTTCAAATCCAGATTGGCTGCGGTAAGGTCAGCCAGTCTCCCGGGTTCTTCGACATTTGAAGCGAGTATCATAATCTCTGGAGGCACATTCTTTCCCAGAGTGGATACTCTCTCAAGCCCTTCCCTGACATTCCGGCATAGAGCTTCGACTTCTATGGGCCTTTCCTTCTCCTTAGGCTCCTTTATGGCTTTTACTATGGCTTCATAAAAAGGCAGCTCCTCTTTAAGCTTTTCTAATCTTCCTCGGATAAGTCCCTGCGCCAGTATTCTTATCCTTCCATCAGGAAGTTTCAGCATCCTCATGATCAATGCTACCGTTCCCATGTCATAAACATCATTTTGTTTCGGTTCTTCTATCTCCATGTCCTTTTGAGTCACCAAAAAGATCATTCGATTTGAGGAGAGGGCCTTATCCACCGCTTTTTTTGATTTTTCTCTCCCCACGAAAAGGGGTATAACCATATATGGAAACACAACAATATCTCGAAGCATGAGCACAGGAAGGTTTTTCGGGATTTCTAATTTCTCTTCCTGTTCTTCGATGATGTCTTCAAGTTGAGTGCTTGATTCTCCATTCTTATTAGCCATCTTTTATTCCTTTCTTCTTTTTTCACTATTCTTATGGCTTACTGTTTGCCCTATTATTTCTTAATCTTTCTTTTCCATTTCAACTGTCAGGATCCCGTTTTTAAATATGGCCTCTGCCTTTTCCGGATCAACCGAAGTGGGCAGGAAAATAAAACGGGAAAACTGACCGTACTCCCTCTCAAGCCTGAAGTAATTTATTCCCGTCTTGGGAAGTTTATCTTTTTTTACGCCTTTGATCTCTACATGGCTGCTGCTCAGAAGGACTTTGATATCTTCTCTTTTGACTCCGGGCAGCTCCACCTCTAAAATGACTTTGTTCCCTTTGACCGCAATGTCAACAGCAGGGACCCATGTTTCTTCCAGGCTGAGGATGCTGTTTCTCTTCGCATAAATTCGTTTAAAACTCTCTCTTCTCCCTGTGTCTGTTTTGACAATATTTAAGACTGTTTTAATTTTCTTTGCCATCGGAATTTCATAAAGGCAATGACAGAATTTTTAATCTCTCTTCTTCCCCTATTTTTCCTTAAGCAGCCGCTCTAATTCCTGTTTAAACTCAAGAACATCTTTGAACTCCCGGTACACAGATGCAAATCTCACATAAGCCACCTTATCCAGCTTTTTCAGCTTGTTCATAACGATCTGACCGACCTCTGAGGCACTGATCTCCTTTCCAGGTCTTTCCTGGAGAGAGCTTTCAATCTCTTCAACGATTTCTTCGAGCTCTGAAACAGGCACCGGCCTTTTCTCACATGCCTTAAGCAGGCCTCTTAAAAGTTTTTCCGAATCAAAGCTCTGACGCTTTCCATCTTTTTTTATAACCATATAAGGAATTTGTTCTATTTTTTCATACGTCGTGAATCTCTTCCCACAGGAAAGACACTCCCGCCTGCGTCTTGTTGTCAGACCGTTCTGGCTTTCCCGTGAGTCAATGACTTTTGTTTCCTTACACTCACAATAGGGGCACTTCATTGGCCTTTTTTTCTCCTATTTTTTTTACCTCAAGCAGGGACAATCCTTCTTTCCATAATATAGCATATCCTATCAAACAAGTCACGACTACCTGGAGAGAATGAATCACGATGGTCATTCCAAAAGCCTGATTGCTGTTTATATTGAAAAAAGCAGTGAGGCCCAGCCGGCTGAAATAGTCAAATCCCCCTACCATCCCGGGAGTGGGAATGGAAGCTCCCACCATGACCATAAAGGAATAGGGAACAAGGAAAAAGAACGGGACAGACACCTTAAAGGCTAGAAAGAACATCCAGTAGAAAAACATGATTCCCAGCCACACCACAAAAGATAGCAGTATATAAAAGGATAAATCCTTAATGGAATGAAAAAATTTTAATCCCTGGATAAAATCATCCACGATTTCTACGGCTTTTGATGCGAATTTTTCCGAAAAAGGCTTTAACAGGGCTTTGGCTAATCTCAAGGCTTTTTTGCGGAAGAAAAACAGCGCCAGAATCAACGCAAATAAAAGGACAGCAATCCCGAGGGACACATATCCCCATACATAAAGTTTGGAATAGATATCGGCTTCAACCGGGAAAAATGACTCATAGAGCGGTTTGGCGATGAGAAATACACCCAGGATAGTGCACATGGTGAAAAGATCAAAGATCCGTTCCACCACAATTGTCCCCAGAACATATCCTTTTCTCATATTTTCTTTTTGCGCTAAAAAAAGAGGCCTCACCACTTCTCCGATTCGAGCAGGGACCAGCATGGTCACTGTAAATCCCACTGCATTAGCTGCAAACCGGCTATAAAGGGAAACCCCTTTTTTCTCCTGCTTTAAAAGAAAATGCCATCTTAAAGACCGGGTCAGCAGATGCAGAGGTGTCAGCAGAACCATCAGGATAAAATATATTGCGTTGATGTTTTTTAGGTAACTCAGGGCTTCTTTCCACTCCACTCCTTTAAAGAAAAAAAACAAGAGAACAGCGCTGATGATGACCATCACACCGGTTCGGATAGTGGATTTTTTCATGACAAAGGGAAAATACTATCATCAAAGGTAGTACCTGTCAATCAAGGGTGGATCGGCAAATCATTTAGATCAATAATCCTGGATTATTTAAGACCGGTTATGCTTGAAAATTAACGTAAAATTTATTATGATGGTTTCCTTTGCTGGGAAGTCGTCCAATGGTAGGACACATGACTCTGGATCATGGAATCGGGGTTCGAATCCCTGCTTCCCAGCCATAATAAGATGGGGACGCTCCATAAGGTACCACCCTATAACTGAAAATGCATAAAGAAAAACTTTTTATTCAAAGTGATAAATATAATCCATCCCTTCAGTCAATAATAGTAGGGAGGAAAGTTAATGTATTTAA
>JAGGYH010000028.1 GCA_021162615.1 Candidatus Aminicenantota bacterium | reverse complement strand
CCATTGTTATCAGGGTAAGGAACTGTGGAAAAGTAAGGTTATCTTCTTGATTATAAAAGAGATGGCCGGGCCCGACCTCTAGGCGACTAGGCGACACTCTAGGCGACAGCATACTCCAGCAAATATTCATTTTTGGCGAACCAAGGACGGAGCTGAAGTTGATTCTTTCTTTATAAGCACAACCAGCGCAGCTCCAAAGGCTTTAGAAGTCTTATTTTAGCCTTAAAATGGCTGTTCTAAGCATCGTCCCCCTTTTTTCTTGCTTTCTCTCAAAAGCTGTATTACAATGTAATAAACAAGTCCAAGGAGCCCATAAATGAGAAAAGTCGTTTCTGTAAGATTTTCAGAAGAAATGGCTGAGAAACTGGAGAAAACTTCGAGAAACTCTGGAAAATCAAAAAGCGAAATAATAAAACAAGCTTTAAGGTCATATCTCTGGGAAGAAAGATTCAGAAAAGCCAGAAAGACTATAACAGCAAAGGCTAAGCAAAGAGGAATAGTTACAGACGAAGATGTTTTTAAGGAAGTTTCTTGAAAGTCGTCTTTGATACAAATGTTCTTATATCTGCGTTTGCTGCTGAGGGATTGTGCTCAAAACTGCTTGAAAGAGCAAACAAACATGATTTCATCCTCTATGTTTCTCCTTTTATATTAGAGGAATTCAAGCGTACTCTTAAAATAAAAATTGGCCTTTCAAAAAGAGAAATAGAAGAGGCGCTCTTCATTTTAAAAGAGGTAGTAAATATAGTTGATCCAAATAAACAGGGAATTATAGTCAAAAACGTATGTAAAGACAGAGACGATGATAATATACTGGAAGCAGCATCTGCCTGCAGGGCAGACTATTTAATAACAGGGGATAAAGATCTTTTAGAACTAAATAAATATGGAAAAACAAAGATTTTTAAACCAAGGGACTTCGAGCTATTATTTGATTGAGAATCTGCTTTCTTTTTTCCTGTGTTCTCTTTAAAATCATTTTTTTGGGCCTAAAAAACCATTGTTATCAGGGTAAGGAACTGTGGAAAAGTAAGGTTATCTTCTTGATTATAAAAGAGATGGCCGGGCCCGACCCCTTCTTTTTTAGTTTGAAGTGTCACTTTTTTTTTGTTTTTATCCTTGACAAGTTATGTAATAATACATAGTATCAAAAATCCAGGGCAAGATGATGATTTTAATGATAGGGAAGACAATAATAGTCATTGGGAAATAGTCTGTTTGCCTTTCTCTACCTTTCTCATTGCCTGAAATGGCATGGGGATGGAATATCCCCCATTTTATTTAAATCAGCATGTGTCAGCTGAATATTTTTCCCCGATCCCACCGGCGGTAGCCTATCAACGCGATAAACGCAATCAGCCATAAATGTCATTCCCGTACTCCTCTTTGTCATTCCCACGAAAGTGGGAATCCAGACCACTTCTGTCATTCCTATTCCCCTCTGTCATTCCCGCGAAAGCAGAATCCACGGAATCCAGCCCCTTGTTGTCATTCCTGCAAAAGCATGTCCCTGTGAAAACAGGGGCAGGAATCCAGTACATTAAGGAATCTGAATCCAGGGTCAAGCCCGGAATGACATAGGAACAAAAATGAATGGAAAAAACCATCCAGTGTTATCCGGGGAATCAAAGATGGATTCAAAATATAGTAAAATGATCAATCCAGAGTATATGAAAAAGATTGAATCATGGTTCAAAAACTATGTTCATCAGTTCACCTCATCAGATAGAAATTACAATCAAAACATTAAATTGAAAAAAGACCATACCTATCGGGTATGTGAAGAAATAATAAGAGTAGGTGAGAGCCTCAACCTGAGTCATGATGACCTAAATCTAGCTAAAACCATAGCACTCCTACATGATGTGGGCCGATTCATACAGTATGACCTCTACCAAACATTTGATGATGAAAAATCAGAAGATCATGCTGAATTAAGCATCAAAGTCATCAGAAAGGAAGGAATTCTCAAAGGTATAGATAAATCCACAAATAGGATCATTTTTTTTGCTATTAATCATCACAATAAGGCATATCTTTCAAAACATGAATTCGCTCGCCCCCTGTTTTTTGCAAAATTACTTAGAGATGCTGACAAACTGGATATCTTTTATGTAATAACAAAGTATTATCACAATAAAGACGAACACACCAACAAAGCCATTGAACTCGATCTTCTTGATACTCCTCAGATATCTGATAGGGTCTACAAAGATTTAATCTCAAGAAAAATCGTTAAATTCAAATACATCGAAAACCTCAATGACCTCAAACTCCTTCAGATGGCATGGATTTATGACATCAATTTCCCCATAACATTTCAACTTATAAAAGAAAGAAAATACCTGGAAAAGATTCGGGAGGTTCTTCCAGATTCAGATAAATCTCAAAAAGCCTATAAGGCTGTCAGAAATTACTTAGAAGTCAGATGCAATCAAAATAAAAAAAAAGTGCCAGACTCATAAATCAAAAGCTTTTAAGTGGTGCTGCTTTTTTTTATTTTTATGCTTGACAAGTTATGTAAAAATACATAGCATTTGGGATTCAGGGCAAGATGATGATTTTGATGATAGGGAAGAGGAAAAAATTTAACCACTACTAATGCAGGTATATTTCTCTGTCTTTCACATCGCCTGAGATGATGTGGGGATGGAAGATTCCCCGTTTTATTTAAGGAAGTATGTCAGCTGAATATTTTTCCCAAAGCCCACCGGCGGTAGCCTACCAAAAAGAAAAGTGAATCCTTTTATTTACGGAGGAGTGGTAAAGGGCAGGGATTTTACTAACCGGGAGAGAGAAATAAAAGAACTGGAGACTTATTTAATGAGCGGTAGAAATGTGCTCCTCCTCTCCCCTCGAAAATACGGGAAGAGCTCACTAGTCATGAACACCTTAGATAAAATGCGCCGAAAAGGCAGCCTGTGCGCGTATATCAATCTGAGCAGAGTGACATCCGTTCACAGGTTCTTGGGCGTATATCTCAGGGAAGTAATTCTTGAAGCAGAAAAAAACAAAGAAAAAGCCGTACTCCTTTTTAAGCGCATGCTTCCCAGAACCCATGCTGATGTGGAGATCGATCTGGATAATCTGTTGGATCCCGGAGACAAAGATATTAAGGAGGACCGCATCCAACAGGCCGTCCAGGAGGTGATGGCTTTTCCCCAAAAAATGGCCCTGAAGAAGAGAAAAAACTTCATTATAGCCTTTGATGAGTTTCAAGTGATAGAAGAGCTTGATGGGGAAAGTCTGCTGCAGTCTTTCAAATGCTCTGTGGAAAAAAACAATAAAGTGAGTTATTTTTTCTCCCGCATAAACCTCGGTGACGGCTCTGAGCTCGGAAGGATTTGTGATAGATACCACATACATAAAGTCTTAAGGCTTAAAAAGATCCCCCGGGCTCGCCTTGCTTTATATCTGAGTCAAAGATTTGAACAAACAGGATACCGCCTGGAACAGGGCGTCATGGATGAGGTGCTGAAAAAAGCGAATGATTATCCTTACAACGCCCAGTTTCTCTGCCATGAACTCTGGGAGAGGAAGAATGAGAAGAAAAACATCCGGAAAAACGATGTGAACCTGGCCTTACAGGATATCATCAAAAGACAGTCCCCGTTTTATATCTCACTCTGGGAAAACCTCA
Organism: Candidatus Aminicenantota bacterium; assembly: GCA_021162615.1. Taxonomy (GTDB): domain Bacteria; phylum Acidobacteriota; class Aminicenantia; order Aminicenantales; family Aminicenantaceae; genus WJMT01. The sequence goes on along the minus strand of JAGGYH010000028.1, from coordinate 1,154 downwards.
CCTCCCGCCAGAGAAACACACTCCGGGCTGTAGCCAGATTAGGCGGAGAGCAGATCTATTCCAAAGAATTTTCCAGAGCCGGAGGCGTGGGTTCTCTTGCTTCGCTTCAAACCTCTATCCAGCTTCTTCAAAAAAAGAACATCCTCAACAGAACGAATAAAAGGTATGAGTTTGAAGATGTGTTTTTCAGGGAATGGATCCTCACCGAAATCCATTAAAATCATATTGTCATTGCGAGAAACGAAGTTACGAAGCAATCCCAACGTTGCAAATGTCATTCCCTTTTCTCTTTAAAATCATTTTTTTGGGCCTAAAAAACCATTGTTATCAGGGTAGGAAATTGTGGAAAAGTGAGGTTATCTTCTTGATTATAAAAGAGAAGGCCGGGCCCGACCCCTTTTTATGTATATATTACTCCGCTATTGCAATATTAATATCAATATATTACAATAGCAATGCAATATAGCCATAATGTCCATGGAAAAAAATAAGATAAAGCAGTTGATCATAGAACATAAGGAGAGATTTTTATCCACTGAAGACTTAGTGAACCGAGAAAATCAAAAGGCCATTAACTCTTACTTGAAACAAAAAGAAATAGTCATTATCACAGGTGTCCGGAGATCTGGAAAATCTTCACTCATGAGATTGATAAGCCGTGATATTATGAAACACCAAGATCCCCTTCCTGATAATATCCTTTACTTGAATTTTGAAGATGAGAGATTCATTGATTTTTCACATAATGACTTTGAACCTCTTTATGAAATATTTTTAGAACTCTATGGTCCTAAAGGGAAAAAATATTTTTTTCTGGATGAGATCCAGAACATAAAAGGATGGGAAAGATGGGTCAATAGACTGTATGAATTTGAGCAAATAAAAATATTCATCACAGGTTCCAACGCAACTCTTCTCAGTTCAGAGATCGCCACAGCACTTACTGGAAGGAACCGGCAGATTACCTGTTATCCTTTTTCTTTCAGAGAATTTCTTAATTTAAGAGGACATAAAATTAGTCAGAATGATGTTTATATCCGCGAAAAAAGAGTTATGATGAAAAGCTTATTCAATGAATATATCAAATTGGGTGGGTTTCCCGAGGTACTAAAAAATAAGGATCCCTCCCTTCTGGAACAGTATCTCAAAGATAT
>JAGGYH010000020.1 GCA_021162615.1 Candidatus Aminicenantota bacterium | reverse complement strand
GTAAGAACAGCTATCTTCTCTTAAAATTTCGAAAAGCTTTTAATTAACGCATCGAGCTTGCCTGATTCTTTGAGAAATATGTAAAGTAATAAATATGTTATTTTTTATATAAAGTTAATTTTTTACTCTTTGTCGATATTTTTTGGATTTACTTCTTTATAAAATTAATCTTTTCTATTATTTCTTTGGTTAATATTTGTCTGCTTTCAGCTAAATCCTTTTTGATATCTTCGTCAGTAGTAACAGTAAAAAATTTATAATCCGTATATTTAATACCCATTTTTAACACTTAAGAAGAAATTGTCTTTGTAACCAGCTTTAAAATCAACACTTTTTTCTGAAAGTCTCCAAAATGTAGTGCACGATATATAAAAAATAACATATTTATTACTTGACATATTTCTCAAAGAATCAGGCAAGCTCGATGCGTTAATTAAAAGCTTTTCGAAATTTTAAGAGAAGATAGCTGTTCTTACTGCTTTCAAGAAAGATAAGAGTTTGAGCTGTTGGGCTTGGGAATGGGGAAGCTTTCTTGTATTCAGGCGTCTGTGGGAGGAGTTGGGATTGGAAAAGATCATCAGGAGGATACAAGAGAGGAAAAAGATTGAGTTCGATCTGGAGCAAGCTCTCTTTTATACAGTATTGCATCGGCTAACAGAGAGAGGTTCTGACCTTCGGGCAAGCAAGCGGATAGGGCATGTATATGATCCTCTTCGGTCATTACCAACAGAGGATACAAGAAATATCTGAGGATTAAGAAGGATTCTCTTACACTTAATGTGGACAAAGTTCAGGAAGAGGCACGATTTGATGGGAAGTTTGTTTTGACCACGAACACTGAACTAAATTCAGAAGAGGTTGCTGTAACTTACAAGAATCTTCTGCAAGTGGAATGTGCATTCAGGAATCTCAAGGACATTCTTGAGACGCGGCCCGTCTATCATCAGACAGCAGAGAATACAAAGGGTCATGTGTTCTGGAGTTATTTAGCCCTTTTGTTAGTCATAGAGTTGAGGAGGAGATTAAGAGAAAAAGGAGAGGTTCCACCCTGGCATGAGATAATACGGGATTTACGCTCTCTTCAAGCGATAAAGATAGAGATCGATGGTAAATCATTTTTATTACGGAGTGAATTTGAGGGGGTGGCTCGTCGTTGTTTCATGGCTGCCGGTGTTAAGCCTCCTCCTACAATCAGTCAAATGTAGTGCCACGCCTGAATTTTTCTCTTGTAATCTATTGAAAATAAAGAATATAATTTTTACAAGTGTTAAAGATGGGTAATATATTTTTCTGATAAATTGTCTATGTTTTACCATTATCTGATGTAAAAAAAATGGGAAGGCAGCAGCCGCGCCAGGCAAGAGTCACTTTTAAGATCAAGTGGTAGGCAGGTCTTAGATTTCCCTATGCTCTGTTCTTGAAATGATCTCATTCTGAAGGTCTTTATTCAGGTCACAGAAATAATCGCTGTACCCGGCCACGCGGACGATGAGGTTTTTGTATTCTTCGGGATTTTTTTGAGCTTTACGCAGGGTGTCTGCTGAGACCACATTTATCTGAACATGATGCGCATCCATGCTGAAATAAGAACGAATAAGCTTTACCAGTTTGCTGATACCTTCATCATCGAAGAGCTGGGGATTGAACTTCTGATTGAGCAGAGTCCCGCCTGTTTTTAAATGGTCTATTTTTGAGGCGGATTTTAGGACGGCTGTGGGGCCCTGAGTGTCTGCTCCCTGAGTGGGGGATATGCCTTCTGACAGGGGGACTGATGCTTTTCTTCCGTTAGGCGTGGCGCCCGTGACCCTTCCGAAATAAATATGTACTGTGGTGGGAAGCAGATTTATTCTGTACTTTCCTCCTTTGGTATTGGGCCTTCCGTTGACAGCCTCATAGTATATATCAAAGATGGTTTTTAAATTATCATCCGCATAATCGTCATCGTTTCCGTATTTGGGAGTTTTATGTATCAGCCGCTGCCTGAGATTTTCCTCCCCCTTGAAATTTGTATCAAGCGCTTGAAGGAGTTTTTTCATTGTGATTGTCTTTTTATCGAAAACATTGTATTTGATGGATGTAAAGCAGTCCGTCATAGTACCCAGTCCCACTCCCTGGATGTAGGTCGTGTTGTACCGGGCTCCCCCTTCGTGATAGTCCTTTCCGTTCTGAATACAGTCGCTTGTGAGGATCGAGAGAAACGGAGCGGGTATGTATTCTGAGTAGAGTCTTTCTATGATATTGTTTCCTTCTATTTTTATGTCTATGAAATGATTCAGTTGTTTTCTGAAGGCATCGACAAGGTCCTGAAAGTCACTGAATTCTGTGGGATCCCCGGTTTCAAGTCCGATTTTCTTTTGTGTCCTCGGGTCGTATCCATTGTGTAACGTGATTTCAAGCACTTTGGGCATGTTGAAGTAACCTGTGAGCGTATAATTTTCTTTTCCAAAGGCACCTGTCTCCACACACCCGCTGGCTCCTCCGTCTCTGGCATCTTCAATGGATTTTCCCTGCCTTAAGAGTTCCTGGATGATGGCATCCGTATTGAAAATCGAGGGCTGTCCGAAGCCTGTTTTTATGATCTTCAACGCACTTTCCAGAAAGCTGTCAGGCCCCTTTTTACTGATCTGGACCATAGAGCTGGGCTGGAGTATCCGCATCTCTTTGATGACGTCAAGAATGAGGTATGAGAGCTCGTTCACCCCGTCTGTCCCGTCGGTTTTCACTCCTCCTATATTAATGAGAGCGAAATCCGTATAGGTTCCGCTTTCTTCAGCAGTCACTCCCACTTTGGGAGGAGCGGGCTGGTTGTTGAATTTTATCCAGAAGGCTTCCAGCAGTTCTGCGGCGTTTTGTTTTGTGAGGCTTCCTTCGTCTAATTGCTGTTTATAAAAGGGGTAGAGATGCTGGTCGAGCCTTCCCGGATTGAATGAGTCCCATCCGTTTAATTCCGTTATCACTCCCAGATGAACAAACCAGTAATGCTGCAGCGCTTCCCAAAAACTGCGGGGGGCGCGAGCAGGGACACGAGCACAGGTTTCAGAGATTTTCCGGAGTTCTTGTTTTCTCTTCTTGTTTGTTTCTTTCTCTGCGAGCTCGGCGGCTTTTTCAGAATAGCGTTTTGCCAGGATCATTATCGCATCCGCAGCTATATCCATGGCTTTGAGTTCCTGTTTTTTTTGATAGGCTTCCGGGTCATTGAGAAAGTCGAGTGAATCCATGCTGTTTCGTATGTCTTCTTTAAAATCCATAAATCCCTTTTTATAGATTTTGTTGTCCAGAACCGTATGCCCTGGAGCGCGCTGTTCCATGAACTCGGTGAATATTCCTGCTTCGTATGCATCCTTCCACTCGTCTGATACTTCGTCAAAGATCCTGTCTCTTATGGATTGGCCTCTCCAGAAAGGGATGATATCATTTTTATAGGCCTCTTTTATTTCGGAACTTACGGAATAAGCTGTTTTCTCCCTTGAATTCAAGATGTCTAAGTCTTTGAGACTGTGTGTGTTGATCTCGGGATAAGTGGGAGTGGCCCTGGGGGAAGGGCCTCTTTCTCCGACAATGAGTTCTCCCTCATTAATGCAGATGCTTTTGTTTTCCATAATGTACTTAAAAGCCAGGGCTCTTTTAACAGGATTTGAGACTTTTTTGGATTCACTGCTTTTATAAAATTTTGTCAGCAGGTGAGCCCTTTCAATGGATATAAATGGCTTTGTGTTAATGCTCTGATCTCTCAGTTTTTTGATTCGGCTGTTCATTTTTAGCCCCCGATTTTTACAGAAAAATCGTATGTTTCGTATATTTTCTGTAATCTTTTTATTTTATCCTCTGAAAGAGGAGAAATGTCTTTTGGTGTTCTTTTTAAGTTGAGGTATTTTTGAGTTCCTGCCCTGTGATAGGGGAGGAGGTTGATCCTGTTTATTCCCGGAATGTTACGGATGAATTGAGCTGTTTTTTGTGCGTTTTCCAGGGAGTCATTGAAACCAGGGATCAAGGGAATCCTCACATGAATTTCTCTTGCTGATTTCCCCAGTTTTTTTAAATTGTCAAGGACGAGCTGGTTGCTCACTCCTGTGGATTTCAGGTGCTCTTCTTCATCCATCGTTTTCAGGTCATAAAGAAAAAGATCGACTTTATCCATTATTTTCTCGAAATCCTCAAATGGTGCGTATCCGCATGTATCAACAACTGTGTGAAGGTACTGACTTTTGCATTTCTCAAGCACGGCATCCAGAAAATTGATCTGCATGAGAGGCTCTCCGCCTGAAAACGTAACACCTCCGCTTGAATTTTGATAGAATATTCTGTCTTTTTCGATTTCTTTCATTAATTCATCGGCGCTTATCTCCTGTCCTATGACTTTTAAAGCTCCGGTAGGGCAGGCCCCGGCACAGTCTTCTTTCATCCGGCATTTGCTTTTGTCTATGGAGATCCCAGTGCTGTCTCTGGTTATCGCCTGATTCGGGCATGCGGCGATGCAGTCTGTACAGCCGGCAAGGCATTTTTCAGCATTATAGAACAGTTCTTTTTGTGGAGATTGTCCTTCCGGATTATGGCACCACCAGCAGCGCAAAGGGCATCCTTTGAGAAAAACAGTTGTGCGTATGCCCGGACCGTCATGGATGGCGTATTTTTTGATATCGAAAATAAGTCCTTTGGTCATTGGCGCCAACCTTACTTTACCTAAACGCTCTTGTATGAGTAACCCAACTACCTCATCTGTTATGTAATATATCACATATCAGCTAAAGAATCAATGATAAAAAAAAAGAAGACTTCCCTTTGACAATAAATTTCTTCATGTGATATATAGACAGAAACACAATTCACCTGGATAATATATAAGTCCAGGTTCATTGAAAAGGAGAAACGGAATGACCACAAAAGAAGAAACCTGTGAAAAGCTTATTGAGAGCCTCGATGATGCCATAGAGAGCCTGGAAAGAGGCAGGGATGAATGCACTCTTGAAGACTGGGATATTTTTTCTCCTGAAGACCTTGAGGAGATTATTGAATTATTAAGAGAGATGGTGACTAAATTAGAACTGCAGTTATCCTCTTTTGAGGAATCAGAATAGAGGAATAAATAGGAGCAGCATGGCTTTTATATAAAGTACAGGCTTAACAAAAAAGGATAAAGAAGGAAGCAATTGAAAATAAAAAAAGAGACCAAAGTGCAGCTCAAAGAATCCGAAGCCAGATATAAAAGCCTGGTTGAAAAAGCAAGAATAGCTATCCTGATCGATGATAAGGAAGGAAATTTAAAATATTTTAACGACAGATTGTGTGAGATATTCGGGTATGAAAGAGAGGAACTCGAGGGGAAAACAATTCTGACGTTGGTTCATCCCGAAGACCGTGAGACGGTTATCCACCTTCACAGAAGCCGGGTCAGCGGCAATAAAGTGAAAAGCAGTTATGAATTTAAGGGAATCAAGAAAGACGGGACCGCTCTATTTTGTGAAGTGGATGCTGTGATATTAAGAGAAAAAAAACAAGTCATCGGGACATGTTCCTATATTCGGGATATAACAGAAAGCAAGAAAGATAAGATAAAGCTCCAAGACTCTCTCCGAGAGAAAGAAGTCCTGCTGCGTGAGGTCCATCACAGAGTTAAAAACGACATGCAGGTGATATCAAGTTTGCTGGCGCTTCAGGCTGCGAATATCGAGGATGAAGATATTCAAGAGATATTTAGGGAAAGCCGGGGAAGAATAAAGACCATGGCCATGGTGTACGAAGAACTGTATGGTTCTGAGGAACTTTCCAAAGTCGATTTCTCAAAATACATAGACAGCTTAGCTCACTATCTTTTTCAATCTTTTGGGATTGATTCTGAGAAGGTCGTTTTGAAAAAGGACGTTAAAGAAATTTTTCTGGACATAAATACGGCCATTCCTTTAGGGCTTTTGCTGAATGAGTTGATATCTAATTCACTAAAGCATAGTTTTTTGGATAAGGAAAAAGGAGAGGTCAGAGTCACTTTGGTCAAAGCAGGAGATGAACAACTAAAGCTGATTGTCAGTGATAATGGCGTGGGTGTCAAAAATAAGATTGATTTGAATAAACCCGGCTCCTTTGGACTGCAGTTAGTTAAAATGCTGACAGAACAGCTTCATGGAGATATGAAAATCGAAAGCAATAAAGAGACCTCCTTTATCATTACATTTAAGGAGTTGAAATATTCCTCAAGATTATAGATGTTCAGTCAGTTTTTTTCTCTTCAAGCAGTTCTGATTCATAAGAATCCAGTGATTTTATTTTATCAGTAAATTTTGACAGCTTATTTTCTGCCTCATCATATTTTGTTCTGGCATTGTTCAAATGAGTTCCGACAAGGCTGAAGGAGTCTTTAAACATACAGAGGTCGTTTTGAAGACTTGTCAGAGACTGAAATATAAATTGGGCGGATTTTTCTATTTGGAGCCCTTTGAGGCCCAGTACAATTACCTGGAGATAGGCAAAAAATGAGTTCGGGGAAACAGGAATGACTCTTTTTTGTGTGGCATAGGAGAAAATACTCTTGTCTGTGACTATGTTTTCTTCGCGGAGAATGGTCTCATAGTATATGTTTTCTGCAGGAATATACATGAGTGCAAAGTCAAATGTTCCTTCATCAGGCAGGATATACTTCTGCTGGATGACATCGATATGTTTTTTTACATCTGAAACAAATTTTTTTCGTAGATTTTTCTTTTCTTTTTCGTTTTCTTCATTTAAATATTTCTTGAAGTTTTCTAGGGGAAATTTCGAGTCAATAGGTACTGTGTTTTCCCCTATTTTAATAATAGCGTCCACCATATCTCCGGTTTTAAATTTGTGCTGGAGCTTGTAGTGAGCGGGAGGAAGGATCTGCGCTAATAAGTCACCTAAAAACAATTCTCCCAAGCCCCCCCTGAATTTAGGAGCGCGGAGAAGGTTTTCCAGATTTGAGATGCTTTTGGCTTTTTCCAGAACCTGTGTGGTGACACTTTCCATTCTTCCCAAATTTTCTTTAACATCCCCTAAAGTAGTGCCTATATGGCCGGTGGTTTTCTGGAATTGGCTGCTTATGTTGTTGAGCTGCTGGTTGATATTCTTGGTTAGGTCATTTATTTGCTGCTGCATAAGAGACATGGATTTATTCTCTGATTGAGACTGTTTTAATTCTTCGATTTTAATAGAGGTCTCTTTTAATGTGCTTTTGAGAATTAAAACAGAAGCCAGAACAATAACAGTAATGAGTATTCCAGCAGTGATTAGAATGCTTAAATCCATGGATGATTCACTTTTTTTTATTATAGAAATCAGAAGTCAAACAGTAAAGAATTATTATTACTTGTTTTGTTTTACAAATGTGTTGACTGTGTTAAAATAATTAAAATACATTTTTTTTGATTAACCTGGATTGTTCAACATATGAATCCAAAGCAGACAAGAAGTAACCCGGTCGTTTCAGAACGGCAGAACCGGACCAGGACCATATGGGCAGTGGGTGGAGGAAAGGGAGGAACGGGGAAAAGCTTTGTGACGGCAAACCTGGCTCTCTGCCTTTCAAAAAAAAATAAAGAAGTCACCTTAATTGATGCTGATTTAGGGGGCGCCAATCTTCATACTTTCCTTGGAATGAGGAAAAGTGATTTGGATATAGGGGATTTTTTAACAAAGAAAGTCCCCACACTTAAGGACGTAGCTGTTCCCACTCAGTATAATAAATTACGACTTGTCAAGGGTTCAGACCATCTTCTTTTTACAGCGAATCTGAATTATTTTAAAAAGTTGAAATTATTAAGACACATAAAAACATTTGATTCTGATGTCATCATCATCGATATCGGGACAGGCTCTACCTATAATTCTATTGATTTTTTTCTGCTCTCCAACCCGGGAATACTGGTAGTCAATCCTGAACCCACATCTATCGAGAATGCCTACTATTTTTTAAAGTCGTGTATCATAAGGCTTCTGAAATTATACATAGATCATTACCAGATTCAGGATTTGATTAAAAAAGTAACGGAACAGATAAACGACAATTCAAGGTCAGTATACAGTTTCCTCAGTGAAGTTATCTCTCAGGATAAGTATTACGCAGACCTGTTGTTCCGTGCCCTCAAGAAATTCAGACCCGGCCTTATCATCAACAAAGCAAGGGACGAGAAAGATTTCGTGCTCGGAGAATCCATTTCCAATGTTGTTCAAAAGATTCTGGTCATTAACTTAGACTATCTGGGAGCTATCCCGTTTAACGAGGTCGTGCATAAAAGCGTGAAAAATTTAACGCCTGTAATGGATAAATATCCGGAATCGGATGTGGGAAAGGCTATACTTTCTATCGCTTCCAGACTGACTGAAAAAAAGAGTTAAGAATATGATATTGAGAGGAGAAATAACCCTTTATGAGGTCATGAATGTGAGCCGGAGCGCTTCCCAGCAGGATATTGAGAGGGCCTATAGAACAGCTCAGATATCTTATGAAAAAGATTCTTTGGCTCATTACACTCTGATTAATGAAGAACAAAGAAAAAAGACGCTGCTGGAAATAAAAGAAGCCTATAAAGTTTTAAGTGATCCGGAAAAACGAAGAGAGTATGACCTGAGCATTTCAAAGCCGAAGTCTGAAATCTATCATAATTCTTATTTCCGAAATTCCACTGAGAAGCTATATATTGAAGCCGGAGACAAGGGAATAACAAAAATCTTTAAGAGCATAAAAGGTATGTTTTCTTCAGGCAGGTCCAAAAAAAGTGACCCGTGAAGGAATTGAACCTTCAACCTGCTGATTAAGAGTCAGCTGCTCTGCCTAATTGAGCTAACGGGTCACATAATTCTTGAATAGTTTAGTTAAGAGTCATTTTTTTGTCAACTATAATTGGATGTTGATTTAAGGCTAGATTAAATTATATGTTGAATTTAAATCAAATTTTTGTTATTTTACTTGCTGATATATTGAAGAGGAGAGCTTTATAATTGGAATCTTACAAAGACCTGGATAGCAAATATAAGTTCATTTTACTTGTGTCGAAAAGGGCGAGACAGCTTCTAAAAGGGGCCAAACCTAAGATAAAATCTAAATCCAAGAGCCTTATCCGGATTGCCCAGGAAGAAGTTGAAAAGGGAGTTATTGATTTTAAGGTCATTGACGAAGAAGAAAAGGAGAAGAAGGGAAAAAAGGAAGGAGGCGAGGGCAGTAAATCCCTTTAAGTTTCTTTATCTTGTTTCAATCTCCTTTATAAGAGATACATAATCATCCTTAATAAAATCATCCTTTGAGTATCCCATTTGTTTTGTGAACGTAACGATATCTTCTCGCTTTCCTTCAAGTTCGAGAAATTTTCCAGCTTTGGTCTCGTCTAAGCATATTTTTAAACTCTTAGTCTTGTATTCTGTTCTGTATTTTTGGTAAACGAAAACCTGTTTAAAGCCGAGTGAGGATAGTATTTTTTTTGTTTGCTTTTTATCTTTGACTTGGGTTTCGAATTCATTTCTTATCTTGAATTTTCTTGATTTTTGCGGTTCTCCTTTATAAGTCAGAATATTTTTTTTTCCAACAGACCTGAGTCTTAATGCCTGATTTTTTTTTGTAAGAGTTTTTTTTGGAAAATCATAAAGAATGTTTTCTTCAAAATATCTGGGTTTAATGAATGAGGCCCCCAGAGATAAAAGTTTATTGTGTGTTTTTTTAAGATCAAGGATTCTGATTTTGACTTCTATCTCCAGCATCTCTGACCTGGACTATTCTATTTATTTCTGTGAAGAATGTAATCTGAAATTCTGGCTAGACTTTCGCGAAAATCAGATTCTGGAAAATGGTTTAATATATTCCTTGCTGAAACCGAAAAGTCATTTGCCTTTTGGAAAGTATAATCGAGCGCACCGTTAGATTCCACGATATCTATGATTTTTTTAAGGGCTGACTCACTGAAGTCTTTTTGATTGAAGAGTTCAAGAATGCTTTTCCGGTTTTCGTGGCCGTCATTATTAAATGTGTAAATCAAAGGCAGTGTTATGCGGCCTCCCCTTAAATCTGACAGCACTGGTTTCCCTAATGATTCGGGGTCTCCGGAATAATCAAGAAGGTCGTCGATCAACTGAAAGCTCATTCCAAAATTAATGCCGAATTTTCCCAGCATAGTGATGAATGTTTCTGGGGCACCAGCGAGTCTTCCCCCGATTTGACAGCAGGCCGAAAAAAGAGAAGCTGTTTTTTTATGAAGAATATCCAGATAGTCTTTTTCAGTGATTTCAAGGTTTCCGCTGAGATAATATTCATTCAATTCACCCTCTATCATCTGAGCAGATGCTTGAATAAGTGTTTTTGTTATTTCCAGATTCGCTGTGTTTAGAGAGGAGCCTATGGTGTTTATGTAGATATAATCGCCAAGAAGGACTGTTATGTTAGGCCCCCACCGAGTGTGGACTGTATCTTCCCCCCTCCTTTTATTAGAGTCATCGATGATGTCATCATGAATAAGGCTGGCTGTATGAATCATTTCCACAAGGGTACCCATGAGAACGTGCTCGTTTCCCTGGTATTCGAATAACTTCGCACAAAGAGTCAGAACAGCCGGTCTGATTTTTTTCCCCGGTTTTCTGAAGAGATAGCTGCTGATTTCCTTGACAAGAGGATTAGGAGAGGAGGTGAAATTTCTAATTTTGTTTTCTATTTCGTCCAGATCGATTTTTATTAAGGAGTATAGGTCATTTAAAGAGGGGTTTTCCCTAAACGGCTGTTTTAAAGATTTTTCAGGTGTCATGTCTTTAATATACGGATTTTATATTAACACCAAAAGTTTTATATTTCAAACTTATCTTAGCTCTCTATAAATAGGGAACTGAAATTTTGACATATTTTTTCCGCAAAGGACTCAAACGGCACTTTTTTGAGCTCTGCAAGGACTTTTGCGGTCTCTGTAACAAAAGCTGGTTCATTCCTTTTGAATCTGGTCCTGAAAGGCACCGGGGTCAGGAAGGGGGCATCTGTTTCTACCAGAAGTCTGTCATCGGGAATCTTTTTTGCTGTTTCTCTCAGGTCATGAGCTTTAGGATAAGTGAGGATTCCTGAAAATGAGATAAAAAATCCTCTGTCCAGCATCTTTTTTGCGAAATCAAGATTTTCTGTAAAACAATGCAGAATGCCTCCATTGGTGAAATTTTGTTCTTTTATAAGAGCTAACACATCGGATGCGGCTTTCCGGCTGTGGATGATGACAGGGAGCTTTAGATTCTGGGCAAGCGCAAGTTGTTTTTGGAAAGCAAGTTTTTGCTCGGCAGGAGTGGAGTAATTATAATAGAAATCCAGACCGATTTCTCCAACAGCAACGATTTTATTCTCATCGGCCATATCCTTGATTCTGTTCTCAAGATTCTGATTGTACTGGCTGGCGTTGTGAGGATGCACTCCACCTGCGGCTGTAATGTGGCTGTATTTTTTTATCAGGCTGTAAGTAGTGCTTAAAATCTTACTATCTGAAATCTCAGTGGGGCAGAGGATTTTTTTAACTCCTGAATCAAAAGCTCGCTTAATGACCAGATCTCTGTCTTTGTCAAAGTCTTCTGTACTTAAATGAGCGTGAGAGTCAATAATGAGGGTCATTTTTTAGAGAAAAGGCCTGTTTCTTAATAAACAGGCCTTTCTTTATATTAATATTATGGTGTTTTTTCTGCTATTTGATCTCTTCTCTTAAAAGTCTGAGTGGAATAGGACCATGGCTGAGTATTTGCTGAAGGAATTCTTTTTTACTGAAAGCGTCGCCTTTGATTTTCTTGTAATTTTTTTCCATATCAAGCATGGCCTGGTATCCCACATATGCGTAGCCAGCTTCAAGAGGCATCAGAACAATCCTATCCCAGTTTCTCTCTGCCTCAATTTCAGATTGGAATCCCATCCTAGTCATATAATTGACAGCTTGCTCTTTGGTCATGCTTCCTTCATGGATTTGCAGATCCAGTATAAAATCTATAGCGGCTGTCAGTTTCATCTTTAACTGATGGAGACGCAGTCTGAGGTCATAGTCTTCTATTCCGGACATGGCCATCATCTCTTCGACAAAGAGGGGCCATCCATAAAATATCGCCTTGTTTGGATATAATTTTTGAGCCAGTGAGGCGTTTTTTAGAGTAAAATATGCCGGTACGAAGGGTCCCGGATATACGTTTCTAGCGGAATAGAAGGGGAGAATATAATCATTGTATTCCTCAAGAACGGCCTGGATGTCTTCTTCACTCAGGTCCTTATCAAGGGGAGCGATCTGAAGTATGTATTGGTTTGAATCATCATACACACCGGGAGTAACAAGCCTGAACCGGTTGCCCATTTGAAAGACTTCAGGCATCTCTTCTATTTTGAGTTCAGTTTCCGGAAGATTATCAAGAAGCTCTTTTTCCTGTATGAAATTTTTCACTTCCTGCTGGGAAGCAGTGAGAGTTTCAATGAAATTTTCTTTAGCGGGATGAACGACTTTGAGTTTATTGAGAACATGGGAGATTATGATGTTTCTTACCTGTTCATCTGTTAGATTTGAGGGAGGTTTTTCAACATCAAATTTCGGGTCCATTATCTTATAGAAGGAAACACAGATCAAAGCCATTTCTCTTCGGATGTTGTTTATATCGACTTTAGCGATTTCAGCGATTTGCTGGAGTGGAGTCAGATTCTGGTAACTCATTCTTGCCATCTTGACATGAGCTTGGAGGAGTCGGAAATTTCCTGTCGATTTCGGGAGAAGATCGCTGCTCAAATATGTTTGATACTCATTTAAGGCAGGTATGACTGCCGCAAGATTTTTCTGAAGGTCAGATTTCTGGGAATCTGGGGCTTCCTGGATGAGCTGGGGCATTTCGTTCTGGTAAAAGTTCATTATTGCCGGGAATTGTTTGATGGCTGTTTGTGTAGAGAGCTGGGGTGGAGTTTTCATGTTTTTCATCGCCTCTTTCAGAAATTTGGGTAGGTTGCTGAGTCGTTTGGCTGCGTTTTTTGCTCTGTCTTCCGGGGTACCGAAGTCTCCTGTCATTAAAGGTCTAACACAGTTATATATAATTTTATTGTAAAACAATGGATCATATTCCCAAGGAAGAAGGCCTTCATGTTGAAGAAATTCCAAGGAAAGCCCATCCACGATAACGGAATGATCCATTTTTGCTTCAGGGCTTAGAATCGTCTGATCAATATCAACGATAAATGACTTATTCAGTTCATCCAGCTTCTCATATTGTTTGGTGACATTGCGGCTGGAGAAATCTTCCAGTTGGTTGTCATACTCGTGGAAGCCGGCAAGTGTGGCCTGGGTGGGGTAGAATTTCCATAAAGAGTCCAGATATTCTTCAAGGGTTTTGTAGAATTTTGCGTCTTCTTTATTGTCTTGAGACATCAGGATTCCAGCGCTGGTTAATGAAAATACAAGGATGAAAAGAACCGTTAAGAACTTTCTCATTTGTTCCTCCTCTTTTTAAGCATTATTCTGTCTTACTTGAATGATTTTAAATAGAGAGTTATCCTATCATAAAAATGGGATAAAATAAAGATATTGAACTAACATTATATTACCATCTCATCAAGGCCGATGCCCATGTATATCCCGATCCGAAAGCAGTCAGCACGATGATATCACCTTTTTTTATACGCCCGTTTTTGACGGATTCATCAAGGGCTATAGGGATAGAAGCCGCTGTTGTGTTTCCATAACGGTCGATGTTTCTTATAACCTTAGGGACCGGAATCCCTAATTTTTTTGCGACCATTAAGCTTATTCTGTCATTAGCCTGATGAGGAATGAGATGATCCACATCGTCAATGGTCATATTATTATATTCAAGAGCTGCCCAGACAGCTTTGGGCATGTTTTCGACAGCATTGACAAACACATGCTTTCCATCCATCTTAGGGAAGCATCTTTTTGAATCTATAATATCATACGTAAAGGTTGGTTTTTCTTTTGGGCTCGGTGTTTCCATCCATAATTTTTGCATGTAGTTTCCGTCTGAGAATAAGTGGGTGGAGAGGATGCCCCTGTTTTCTTCTTTATCCGCTGCTTCTATAACAGCAGCCGCTCCTCCATCTCCGAAAAGCACGGCCAGGTGCCGTCCTTCGTCTGAATAATCAAGATTAGTCGACTGCACCTCTGCGGCTACTATCAGTATTGTTTTATATCTTCCGGTTTTTATGTACTGGTCAGCCACGGAAAGAGCATAAAGGAATCCGCTGCATTGATTTCTCACGTCCAGAGCCCCTATGTTTCCAAGCCCCAGCTTGGACTGCACCATGACTCCGATTCCGGGAAAATAATGATCCGGAGACAGGGTGGCTGCAATGATGAATTCGATGTCATCTTTTTTGATTCCTGCGTCTTGGATGGCTATTTTTGATGCTTCATAAGCCAGATCTGAAGAACCCACTCCAGGCTCAACATAATGTCTTTCTCTGATTCCGGTTCTTTTGCGTATCCATTCGTCAGAGGTATCCATTTCCTTTTCCAGGTCGAAATTGGTTACAGTGAGAGGCGGAACATAGTGTCCTGTCCCTTTTATTCTGGATATTAAGTTCATTTTATCTTTTGGATTATAATAAATAAAAAAATAAAGTCAAATTTTTTAATGAAAGGTCAGTTTTCCTATGTTATGTTATGATTTTTTGTTATGATTTGAATAAAATGGCTTGATTGTTTACTATGAATAGAGGAATGAAAAAAGTTGCATTTATCATAACAATGGTTTGTTTGCTCCTTCCTTCCCTCACCGCTGATAAATATGATTTGCTGGAGATCGGTGCGAACATAAAGCCGAAAAGGCTGTCAAGAGAACAGGAAGGGGATGTCGAATTGAGATTCAGTGTGAAGGAAGGGATACTCATCAGCTCTCAACCATCCTTTATCATCGAAATCGACCCATCAGATACCTTGGCGTTTTCCAAAGACTTTTTCACTGCTTCTGATCTTGGTATCAAAGTCATAGAGCAGGATGGGAAGGAATATCTGGACCTATCGGATCCGGTAAAGGTCCCCTTTATTGTTAAGCCTGAAGCTGAAAGAGGCAATCATATCCTTAGAGGTCAGGTCAAATATTTTGCCTGCTCTCTGAAGGAAGGGTGGTGTCTTAAAGATAAAGAGGATTTTTCTGCCACTTTTTACACATCCAAAAGATAAGCAGACTCATCATCACAGCCAGTGCTGTTCTTTATACCAATGGACGGTCTCTTTAACGGCCTTTTCCAGAGAGTACTGAGTTTCAAACCCGAGTTCTTTTTTTGCCTTTGAGGTATCAGTTATCCATGCTTCCTGATTCATTTCTGTTAGTTTATCGTGGTTCAATATACTCGGATTTTTACTTATTTTTGCGCTGAGCTCAGAGAGAGCAGTCACAGTGCGGATGAGTAAATAAGGAGGGTCTATTTTTAGAGGTTTTTTCCCTAGAGCTGCAGCAATGGTCTTTCCTAAATCATCCCAGCTGTAAGGATGTGGGTCTGCAATATGGAATATTTCTCCGCTTTTAAGGTCTTTGGTCATGCATAAATACAAAGCCCTGATTAGATCTTTGACATAGCACATGCTCATAAGGCCGGCTTTGGAATCCAGAGAAGGGAATATTCCTTTATTTATCAATTTAAAATAGGGAAGAAAATCTTTATCCCTGGGCCCGAATACAGGCCCTACTCTCGCTATGATGACAGGAAATTTTTTCTTATATTTCAGAGCTTCCTTTTCTCCTAATCGTTTGCTTTTCCCGTAGGGAGTCACACAAAAAGGTTGTGTTTTTTCCGTGACTATTTTCCCGTCACGGCATGGTCCTGCTGCAGCCAGGCTGCTTAAATATATGACCTTCCTGAGATTTGGGTTTAAGGAGGCCAGCTTTTGAAAAAGGCTTGCTGTCCCCTCATGGTTTACTGTATAATACCTCTCAGTTTTTATTGATTTACTAACACCGGCGATATGGAATACATAGTCTAATCCTGAAGGGAGAGAAGACAGACAAAATAAATCTCCTTCCACGAGAGTGATGTTACATCCTTTCAGCCATTTTAGATTAATGGGGTTGCGGGTGAGAGCATAAACTTGAGTGTTTTTGAGTTCTGACAGGAAATCGACAAGGTGGCTTCCGATAAAGCCAGTACCACCGGTTATGAAGATTTTCATGATAGAAATTGTAAGGAAAATCACTTATCAGGTCAACTTATCTGGGCAGAGAGGTTTGGTTCAAGCCATATCATTAATGAGCAGGAGGCGGTCATGAGCTTATTTGATAAATGTTATCAGTTTAAGAGAGCTGAAGAAGTCCAGCAAATGGGATTGTATCCTTATTTTACTCCCATTCAGGAAGTCAAAGGGAACAAAGTCAAAATCAACGGTAAAGACGTGATCATGGTGGGTTCTAATAATTATCTGGGTCTTATCGACCATCCACATGTGAAGGAGGCTGCCAAAAAAGCTGTGGACAAATACGGAGTGGCCACCTGTGGTTCGAGATTCTTGAACGGAACCCTTGACGCACATGTTGAGTTGGAAGAAAGGCTGGCCCGGTTCATGAAAAAGGAAGCCGCACTGGCTTTCAGCACCGGATTTCAGACTAATCAGGGGATCATTTCGACCTTAGTGCAGAAAGATGAAGCTATTTTATCAGATGAAATGGTTCATGCCAGTATCATTGATGCATGCCGCCTTTCATATGGGAAAGTCCATAAATTCAAACACAATGATATGGAGGATTTGGAGAGGATTCTCTCTTCCCTGGGTAAAAATATCGGTAAATTGATCGTTGTGGATGGAGTGTTCAGCATGGAAGGAGACTTAGCTGACCTTCCTGGAATTGTGAAAGCTGCAAAAAAATATAATGCCAAGGTCATGGTGGATGATGCTCACGGGATCGGAGTTATGGGCGAGCATGGAAGAGGGACCTCTGAACACTTTGGCGTTGAGGAAGATGTGGACCTTGTTATGGGGACATTCAGTAAATCCTTTGCTTCTTTGGGCGGATTTGTGGCAGGAGAAAAAAAAGTTATCTCTTTCATAAAACACTTTGCCCGGTCGCTTATATTCAGTGCCAGTATCACCCCAGCCTCTGTTGCAACGGTTTTGGCCGCACTTGATATCATTGAAAATGAACCGGAAAGAAGAGAAAGGCTCTGGGAAATAACAAAAAAAATGAGAATCGGTTTTCAGTCCATGGGATATGAAACAGGCCCTACTCAGAGTGCTGTTATTCCGGTCATGATCGGCGACGATGAGAAAGCTTTCATGCTCTGGAAGATGTTGAGAGAAGAAGGGGTCTTCACGAATCCGGTAATTTTCCCTGCTGTCCCTATGGGCAATGCGCTCATTAGGACAAGTTATTCAGCCACACATACTGAAGAAGAGCTTGATACAGTATTAAAGCTGTTTGAAGAGTGCGGAAAAAAGCTTAAAGCCATATGATGCTTTGTAACGAAAGAAATGTATTTTTTGTTTAATACTTGTATAAAACCTGACAGAAAAAAGATGATAATTTTTTTATGAATAGGTTAGGTTAAATAGAGTTCGAGGACACAGGAGATAGAATGAGAGAAATATCTGTTAGAGTCGTTTTAATGATTTTAGTCTTCTATGCGTTCACCTCTTCCGGTGTAAACGGACAGTCTTCTTTCTTTCCCGTAGATCAAGTAAAGGAGGGAATGAAAGGGATAGGGAAGACCGCACTCAAGGGTAAAACCATAGAAGAATTCAATGTTGAGATATTAGGTGTTCTGGAAAATGATCCGAGCGTCGGGCCGAAAAGAAATATAATTTTAGCCAGATTAAGCGGCAGTAATCTGGAAAAAACAGGAGTGATACAGGGAATGAGCGGCAGTCCCGTGTATGTGCAGGGAAAATTGCTTGGCGCTGTCGCTTACAGTTTTCCTTTTTCCACGGAAGCCATTGCCGGCATAACTCCGATTGAAGAGATGATCGAGATAAGAAAATACGCGAACACTCGATCCCGTTATTCTCCTCCCATTCCTATAAAAAAACATCTGTCCCTGGAAGAGCTTTCCGAAGTATTCCGGAAACAGTGTGTTTTAAATCCTCATGCCTTATATGAGGGGAAAAACCTTGAGGTCATGAAAATCCCGCTTGTCTTCAGCGGCTTTACAAACATGGCTTTTGAGAAGTCAAAGTCTTTTTTTTCCAATATTGGATTCAGCCCCGTACAGGTAGGGTATTTGGAGAGGAAAGAAGGGATACGAAATTTTTCAGAAACAAGTTTAAAAGGGGGAGATCCCATAGGTGTCCAGTTGATATCCGGAGATTTAAGCTTGGCAGCGACCGGCACAACCACTTATGTAGAGGGGGTGAATGTTTTGGCATTCGGGCATCCCCTGTATAATCTGGGGCCGGTTAGTTACGCTATGACGGAAGCCAATGTTATCACTGTGGTGCCCAGTCTTTCAACCTCTATGAAGTTAACATCAACAGGGAAGATCATTGGAAATTTCAGTCAGGACCGGAATTCCGGTGTCTATGGAGAGATTGGCAGGATGCCGGACCTCGTTCCTCTCAATATAGAGCTGTTTCGTTCCGGCGAAAAAACCAAAGATATTCATTTAAATATCGTTGAAAACAAGATTTTAACCGCTTCTTTGTTAAATGTAGCTGTGACCAGCATAATGTCTTCTGAGGAGAGGTCCATAGGAGACCTGACTTTAGAGTTAAATGGAGATGTTTTTCTTGAGAACGGGATGAGTATTCATATGGAGGACCTCTATTCAGGGAATTTTGACTCTTCTATTTCGGATGCTTCGAATTTAGTGGCTGCCATAACTTATTATTTAACCAACAACGAGTTTGAGGACCTTGGTATTCATAAAATCGATTTGAAACTGGATTCATCGGAAGAAATAAGTATCTCTTATCTTGAAAAGGTTTGGCTTGATAAATATGATGTTTCTCCTGGGGAAGCGATCCAGGTTAAGATTTATTCCCGCAATTTCAGGGGAGATAATGTTTTAAAGGAAGGCGGCTTTTTGGCACCTAACCTTCCTTCAGGTTCCAAGTTTTATCTTTTTGTGGGAGATGCGTCTTCAATGGGTCGGCTTGAGAGAAGTCTTTATCAGACCCAGGCTTTTATGCCTCGTAATCTCTATCAATTGATCAGGATTCTAGGCAATCAGAGGAAGAATAACCGTATCTATATAAAGATACTTGCAGATAAGCCCGGGCTTTTCTTAAAGGGAGAAGAACTTCCGAATCTTCCTCCGAGCATAAAGACAATGTTTTCCTCTTCTCGTGTTGCGACCTCTATTCCTACGGAGATAAGCAAATCAACCTTGAGTGTTTTTCAGATCAAAGTGCCGTTTGTATTTAAGGGAGCAGCTATGATTCCCATAAGGATGAAATGATTTTTTATTAAATTGAGAGAGAGAATGAGTATGAAAAAAACGCTGTTTGTGATGCTTTTTGTTTTGATATTTTTTGGACAAGTAGCCTATTCTGTGACTCCTCAGAAATGGACCTTAGAATCATTTGATGATTTTATTAAGGGGAAACTTCTTGGCATATCGGTCTCTTCGGATGGAAAACTGACTCTTTCCCCAACAGAAGAGGGACTCACAGCTCCTCCTGAGGAATTTTTTCTGTCCCTGGCAGTCACTTCTGAAAACATTGTATATATAGGCACAGGCCATAAAGGGGCCGTATATCGTATTGGGACAGGGGGAGAACCTGAGTTGTATTTCAAGACTCCGGAAATGGATGTCACTTGTCTCGTTTTAGGCCCTGACGGAAGCCTTTATGCCGGGACTTCACCAAATGGGAAAGTCTATAAAATAAAAGGAAAAGCGGAAGGAGAGGAGTTTTTCAATCCTCATGAGAAATATATCTGGGATATGATGTTTACTCCGGAAGGTTCGATACTGGCCGCAGTGGGAGAAGATGGGGGGATCTATCAGATCACTCCGAATGGAGAAGGATTGAAAATCTTTGACTCGAAAGAAAACCATATTCTCTGTATGGAATGGATTTCTGAAGACAGTTTTATTGCAGGAAGCGGAGGAGCCGGACTGCTCTATAAAATAACAAAGGAGAAGAAGACTTCAGTGATGTTTGAGTCTTCTTATGAGGAAATAAGATCGATTGCACTTGATGATGAAGGTCGTATTTATGCAGGAGCCGGGGGGAGTGTGAAGGTATCAGAAGACAATCAATTACCATCGGTCTTATCGAGAGAGCAAGCGAATGTGTCGTTGACTGTCAGCACGTCCGGTGAAGGATCCAGTCAGATCCCCACCTCAGACGGAGATAATCCGTCAGCTCTCTATAAGATAGAGAAAGACGGAAAGGTCAAGCAGGTTTGGAAATCTGATAAAGATATGATCTATTCTTTATGCTGGGATGATGCGAGGAAGAGAATCGTTTTTGGAACGGGCAGAAGAGGACGGCTTTATACATTGGACAAAGACGAAAGAGTCTCACTTCTGTTTCAAAAAGATTCCGAACAGGTCTTCCTCCTGCATCCGGTAAAAAATGATATATACACACTTTCAAATAATCCTTCGGAAGCAACCTTGATTCATCCTAAACAAAGATATGACGGGGAATATACAAGCAGTGTTTATGATGCGCGATTGATGTCTTCCTGGGGGAATATAGAATGGGGAGGCGATGTCCCGTCAGGAACGGTCATCCAGCTCCAGACTCGAAGCGGGAATTCGAAGCAGCCTTCCGCAACTTGGAGCAACTGGTCTCCTCCCTATAAAAAAGAGAACGGAGAGCAGATTTTGAATCCTGATGCACGTTATCTCCAGTTTAAGATTTTATTCAAGAGCAACTCGGGAAATATTTCTCCGGTGGTTCAGAAAGTCCTCCTTTTTTATCTCCAGCATAACAAAGCTCCGAACATCAAAGCAATACGCCTCCTCCCTCCGAATACGGTTTTTATCGAGCCTCCCAGCGGGGAAGAAAAGATATGGGGTTTGACATCTGATTCCATTGAAGAGAAGGATGAGTCGAAATCATTTGCCGGTGCAAAAAAAGCCCAAAGAAAAGGGTACCAGACTGTTATCTGGGAAGCAGCAGATGAAAACAACGATAATCTTGTCTATTCAATACATATCAAAAGGACCGAGGAAACCGAATGGCATCTTCTGAAAGAGAATTGGCCGGAGAAGATTTTTGCTTTTGACACATTATCACTGCCGGACGGAGAGTATGTCATCAAAGTGAAATCTTCTGATATTCCCTCCAATCCTTTGGATAAATGTCTGGAACATGAAAAAGCCAGCAGGTCTCTGGTCATAGATAATTCAATTCCTGTCATTCAAAATTTCCAGGCGGTCCGTTCCGGAAGCAAATTGAAAGTGCAATTTACAGTTAAGGATTCTTATTCAAGGATAGAAAAAGTGCGTTATTTCATAAGGCCTTTTGGCTGGAAAATCATTTTTCCCAAAGACGGGATGTGCGACTCCACTCAAGAGGAGTTCGATTTTTCCGTAGATCTTCCCGAAAAATTTGATGATATGATAACGGTTAAGGCTGTGGATGAGCAGGGAAATGTAGGAGTTGCAAGGACTTCTTTTTGAATCCGGATCAAAGCTGAAAAATGGATGATATCTTAGCGAGAATAGCCCTGTGTGTGGAAAGAGGCAAAGTCAATGCTGGGTCCAGATACCCTCCCGAACTCAAAGGCCAGGATGGTGCGGATGAGCTGACAAGGCAGGCGCTTGACAGGAATATCCGGCCGGGGGAGATACTGACTTCCGGTCTTATATCAGGAATGCAGAGAGTGGGGGAGAAATTCAAAAGAAATGAGATCTATCTTCCGGATGTTTTGGTGGCGGCTAAAGCCATGAACGCGGCTATGGAGCATCTCAAGCCCTATTTTATTTCCGGGGATGTCAAGCATAAGGGAAAGGTTGTTATGGGAACGGTTTCCGGGGACCTGCACGATATCGGCAAAAAGATTGTGGCCATGTTTCTGGAAGGCAGCGGATGGGAAGTGATCGACTGCGGGGTGGATGTGTCTTCCCAGGATTTTTTAAGAGCCATAAAACAGAACAAACCAGTGGCAGTCGGGGTGAGCGCTTTGCTCACCACGACCATGATCCATATGGAAGAGACCGTTAAAACCATAAAATCTAAATTCCCTGAAGTAAAGGTCTTGGTTGGGGGAGCTCCGGTCACTGCGGAGTTTGCCGGGAGGATCGGGGCGGATATGACCTCAGCCCATCCTCAGGAAGCGGTCGAATATCTGGAAAGTCAATAAGCGGCTGTAGAGATTTTGGGGGCAAAAAACAGTAGCTCTTCAGGGTAAGGGGCTGTGGAAAAATATGGTTATCTTACTGATTATAAAAGAGATGGCCGGGCCCGTCCCCCTAAAAATTACCCCTAAAAATTACCATTGTTTGGCTTTGTCAGGCTGGAGTTTTGAAATATCCAGTCCTCTTTCATAGGCTCCAAGGATATAAAGGCAGATATCCCGGAGCGAAGAGGGATGATGGAGGGCTTCGGATAAAGACTGCTCTCCCACGCTCCAGACACCACCCCCTCTTATGATCACTATTTTGTAATCATGTAAGAGGCGGATAAAGGTTTCTGATTGAAAGGCCGGGGGCAGAATGGGAATGGCGAGATAGAAAAAGCTTCCTTCAGCATCTATGGGGACAACTCGATCGATGGGTTTTTCCCTTCCGGGGGGGACAAAGTAGGAAACTGCTTCTGCTTCGGGAATACAGCAGTGGATAACGGTTTGAAAATCAGTTTGTTCGTATATTTGTTTGTGGATGGTCAATTCCCTGTCCTTTTCTTTGCTTTTTAAGGACAGAGGCAGGTCCAGGATCGGGCCTCCGATTTCCCTGGGCATGGAGGCTTTTGGTGCGTAAAGTATTTTGTCTACTCCGCGAATGGACATGGATCCTGTGTGGAAGGGGGAAAGATTGGATTTGAATATCCTGGCTGCGGTCTTCTTGAATTCTTCTGTGATCTCCTCTTCACCCTCGATTTTTTCTGCTGCTCCCTCATATTGTTCGTATGTATTAGGAGGATAAGGAAAGAAACTGGATGGGGATTGAGTGATTTTTTCTCTTAAATTGTGGATGTCAATATCCAGTTTCTGGGCCTGCCGCGCAATATAGCCTGAATTATTGGCTAGACACACATGAAAAAGAGCTTTTTTTACCGTGCTTCCCCTGGAAAACGTTCCATGTCCCTGAAGGACCATGATCTTATGCTGCGCCAGCCTTTCCGGGATGATTCTTGTCATCTCAGGCGATCCACAGGGGACTTCCACCCAATCCACTGGGATACGGCCGTTGAGATGGTAAAAACCAAGGGAGTCAATGGGAATAAAAGGGGAGGGTTTGTTGGGTTTTTCTTCTTCATCAAAAGTCATGATAGTGAGTTCCTTGGTGTGTGCGTGTATGACAGCCCGGACTCCGGGTATGGAAAGGATTTTGGCATGGATGTCTGTTTCCGATGAAGCTTTGTAGTAACCGTAGTCTGTTTCTGAAGGAGAAAGAAAGCAGATCTGGTTTGGCTCCAGATCGCCTTTTTGGGACCCTGCGGCTGTGATGACAATTTTTTCATTGCCTTCAGCGTCTTTCCAGAGGGTGGATATATTTCCGCTGTGGCTGTCTTCTAAATCCTTGTCTAGGAGGATGCGGCCTACGGATTGGAACAAGCGGATTAATGTCTCATCAGCTTCCCATTTATCAGAAGTCATTTTTATATCTCTTCCAATTCTATAGATTCTAAGATTTTTTTGGAAGGAATGCCTTCCGGGACACTCCATCCCCTGGCTTTATAGTAGTCTTCTCTCATTTTACTTTGGGCTTTTTGTGAAAGAGTTGTTTTCTGGCCTTGAACGGTTATGGGTTGGGAGCTGAACCGCGGGGGCAGGGAGTCATCCGGATAGGTCAATCCGGCTCTAAGATTGAACACTCTTTCCAGAGCCGCGACCCTTCCGGCCATTTGAACGAATTCGCCTGAAGAATATTCATATCCTGTGACACCGCTCAGCATCCGGGACCAGGGTTCTGTGGAGAAAGCAAATCCCGTGAAGCGGCATATTCCCAGGGAATCCTGGATGATTCCCAGATTCTGCATGTTTCTTATGGCAATGGGGGATTGGAGCAGGCTGAATCTCGGTATCTCTTTAGCCCCGCCAAAAAAAGCCAGAGATACAGCATACCCGCCTCTGAGATGGCAGGCTCCGGTCGGAGATGTCATATAGCCAAGACCTTGGGTAAAGGATGACCTTGGGTCATATGCGGGTATTTCCATTTTTTTAACACTCATGGAATAGGAAGGATTATGGAAGAGTTCAGCGAATCTGTAGGAGCCTTCCGATATTCTATCGCCTATCCCTTCTCTGAAGGCTGTCCGCCTGATTGTTTCTTCAAGCATGTCTGAACGGCCAAATAAAAAGGGGATGCCGTCTGTATCCTGTTTGTTTATGATGCCCTTTTCAAAGAGTTCCATCACACAGGCGGTGGTTCCCCCCATACTTATGGAGTCAAGGCCCAGTTCATTGCATAAATAATTGGCTTTGGTGATGGATTTTAAATCATAGATCCCGCATTGAGGTCCTAACATGACAAGGGTCTCATATTCCGGCCCCTCTCCTGTTTTTCCGTCTACAGAGGTGTGCCGCTGGCAGGCTATGGGACATCCAAAGCAGGCACCCGGTCTTTTGAGCAGATCTTTTTTTATTTTCTCTCCGGAAACCTCATTGATATCCTTGTCCTGGTGGACATTATCCTGAAAATTTTTATGCGGAAGCATCTCCATAAGGTTAATGAGCTTTATGAGTCCGGCTGTACCCAATTCTTTCAAAAGTCTTTTGGTTATAGGGGCTGCTTTCATGATATATTCAGCCTGTTCTTTTCCGGCTCTGAAAGCCTCCTCTTTCTTTATGTCAGTTTTTTTGTCTCCTTGGACACGTATGGCTTTAAGATGCTTGCTTCCGAATACAGCTCCGGGGCCCCCTCTGCCGTAGGCTCTGTTTTTATCGTTCATCACAGATGAGAATCTCACACAGTTTTCCCCTGCTTGACCGATGCACAGGATACGAGCTCTCTTTTTTTTCCTTGTTAGGATATCTGTCGTCTTATGGACATTGAGTCCCCAGATGTTTTCAGCAGAGCCGATTTTTACAGACTCTGGTTTGATGTCAATGAGGGCAGGTTTTTGTGACCTGCCTTTTATAAGGATGATGTCATATCCTGCGGATTTCAAGTAGTATGCCCATGATCCTCCGCAGTTTGAGCTCCCGATCATCCCTGTAAGGGGGGATTTAAACACCATATGCCCTCTTGCTGCAGTGGGTGCTGTGGTGCCTGTGAGGGGCGAAGCGGCTATGACTACGATGTTCTCGGGACTGAGTGGATCACAGGAGGGATTGACGGCATCGAAAAAAATACGGGTAGCCAGAGCTCTTCCACCGATGTAGTCTTTAAGAAGGCGATCCTTGATCCTCCTGGTGTGGACAGTGGAACGCGTCAAATCTATTTCTAGCAGTTTTTTGTGTACCCCACCTTGTTTCATTTATTTTTTGACCCGCTCCAGGTATTTATCTTCTCTGGTGTCTATGCGTATGATATCATCTTTTTTGATGAATTGAGGCACGTTTATGGTTATTCCTGTCTCTAAGGTGGCTGGTTTGTTGCTTGCGGTCTGAGTGGCTCCTTTAAGATAAGGCTCTGTTTTTGTTACTCTCAAGTCAATGGTCATGGGGGGTTTGACTCCGACAGGCTTTCCTTCATACATTTCCACGGAAAAGACAACATTGGGGATGAGGTAGTTCACCGCGTCTCCCAGGACCTCGTCAGACAGCCTTATCTGTTCATACGTTTCCGTATTCATAAAAATAAAATGGACAGCCTCTTTATAGAGATACTCCATTTCTATTTCTTCCAGATACACCTGCTCAACCTTATCTTTTGACCGGAATCGATAGTCACGAAGCGTCTGGTCTTTGAGCCTCCTCAGTTTTGTCTGCATGAGAGCCTGTCCTTTTCCAGGGGTGATATGAGATGTCTCGAGTACTGAATAGAGTTCGCCTTCGATCTCTATGACCATCCCTCTCCGTATTTGAGTGGCATTGATCATTTATCTTTATCCTCCGAGTTTAAGAATGGTGTTCATTGTTCTCATGGATTGTGATTCCTTTATCCACATGAACAATATACGCTTTCGCTCCCAGATTTTCCAATTTTTTGGCCACAAGCTCCGCATTATTTGGGGTGTATGCAAAGATGCAGCCGCCTTCTCCGGAGCCGTTTATTTTAGCTCCCAGGGCTCCGGAATCAAGGGCCGTGTCGATCATTTTATCGATTTTTGGAGATGAGATCTGCAAGTAATTTCTGATGACATCCTGCTGCCTGGAGAGAAGCGTTCCGAATTTTTCATGATCAAACTTTTTCTGTTTAAACAGGTTTTCACCCTGAGCTGTGATGTCTTTGGTCATAAGAGTGCCCTTCAAAAGTCTTTTTTCAGTTGCAGGGAGTTTTTCGATTTCTTCTTTGATGTCTGAATTCAGAGGGCTTTTCAGGTTAAAGTCACTGATATTGTTTTTAATAAGCGAGACAGCTTTAAGAACATGGGATTTTATAAAGCCCAGAGTTCCGGTTGTGTTTTTTCTGATAAGGGAGTCAGCGAGCACGAAATTTTTCAGAGGACTCTTAAAGGAATTTACTCTTAGGTTTTTTCCAAAATGGATAGAGATGACCCGGCCCAGAGCTGAGGAGTAATGGTCCATCTTTCCCCCCGGCTCCTTGAATTCAGCCACTTCTGACTGAAAAGCCAGCTCAGCGATTTCTTTAGGCGAGGAGGCTCTTGTGTCGCCGGAAGCTTTGAGCAGAAAACCGATCCAGGCAACTACCAGGGCAGAGGAACTGGCCGTGCCGGAGTTTATAGGTATGCTTCCCCTGACCCGGGCTTTCCATCCGGATTCCGGGAGGATTTTTTTTCTCAGAAGTATGTTCACAGCGCTTTTCAGGTAATCTCTCTCCTGGCTGTAGGGCAGTTCCTTCCCGACAGGGAATTCATCTTTTTCTCCGATGTCAGGAAGCGCGAGCTTTATGTGCTTTTCATCTGTTCTGATTCCGGTTATGTATATTCTCAGGTTGATGGCCGCAGCTATAATAGGAAGGCCAAAATAGTCCTGATGCTCCCCCAGAAGGCACAGTCTTCCCGGAGCCGAGACAAGTATTTTCTTCTTTTCCATGATTTACTATTATCTAAAGTATACGAATCGTGTCAAATAATTTGAAGGGAGTATAAGCCGGGATTATTATACCTGACCTATTCATAAAAAAACGGCGATGAGCAATTTTTTGTTTTGATATCAAGGATATGCATACTTTTTACAAAAATGACAACTGAAACATTTTTGTTTGTTTTCACTTTCATTTTAATCGCCATTTTTTTACCATATAAGCAAGCCGATCTCACTGCATCTGCTTCGTTACAGGGTACTCGCGGTGAAGGACCACAGCTTCGCACCCTGTGCCTCGCATCTGCAGCAACCTCGGCTTGTGAATAATCCAGGTTATATATCCTTACGAAATTCAGGTGTGGACGCGGCGACATTGAAGATTTCCCCTTCGGATGCAGGAAGTCGATCCTGAGTTTCACATCCTTTTCTTGCAGAGAAAGATGTTTGAGTCTATCATTACTTTGAACGGAGAGGACGAATGAGCGAACTGTGTTTTTTAGGAACAGGCGGATCGATTCCCGCAGAAGGGAGAAACAACGCGTCCTTGGTTTTGAATATGGGCCGCGAATTGGTGCTCATAGACTGCCCCGGAGATGCATACGGTAAAATAAAACGGTTGGGCTTTGATCCTCGAAACATTTATTCCCTGTTCGTCACACATATCCATCCGGATCACGTTTACGGCCTTCCGGCCCTGGTCCATAGCCTGATGCTTGAAGACATGTCTTTACTTCTTTATGGCTCTCATGAAACGGTCCGGTTTTGTAAAGATCTTTTAAACCTTTTCTGTCTTTTAGGAGAGAAAATAAAATGCCGGATTCGGTTCAAGCCATTGGAAGAGGATCAGTATTTTCAAATACACCCTTCTCTCAGGGCGTCTTCGATCAGGATCCCTCATTCATCCTCCTCGCTTGGTCTGGATCTTCATTTTAAAGAGGAGGATTTAAGCCTTCTCTACTCCGGCGACACCCCTGTCTATGAGCCTCTTTTTAAAAGAAACAGCACTCCGGAGATACTCATTCATGACTGCAGTGCTCCTTCCCGCTTTTTCAAGCAGTTTCCTTCTCTCTCGAAAATGCACACCCACTCTCTTGCTCTGGGAAAGATGGCCCTTGAGTCAGGGGTCAGATGTTTGATTCCCATTCATTTTTTTGGTGAGCTGGATTATTCAATGGAAGAGATTGAGATAGAAATAAGAAAAAATTACAAAAACCGGTTAATCCTACCTGAAGACCTGGGTAAGATACAGATATCAAGGTCCTTATTAGAGTAAAAGAAAGACGTTATATTTTGAGATGGGATATTTAAAGAGTAATGAAAAGGGCAGCAGGAAGAAAGCGGAGCTTATCTTAAGAAACGGTCGGTTCTGGACCTTGGACCCGGTTCAGCCGGAGGCGGAAGCCGTGGCTGTTCAAAACGGACAGTTCGCCGCAGTCGGGTCCTGGGACCGGATCAAAGACTGGGCGGGAAAATCAACTCGCCTGATCGATCTGGACGGCGCTTTTGTGGTTCCTGGTTTCATAGACAGCCATACCCATTTCATGGAGGGAGCATTGAATCTTGCCTCCCTTGATTTACGTGAAGCAAGAAGCAGGGAAGAGTTCGTCAAAAAGATAAAAAATGAAGCAGGGAAGCTGGAAAAAGGGGAATGGATAACAAGTGGAGAATGGGACCAACAGCAGTTTGATTCCAAAGAGCTGCCTCAAAAAGAATGGATCGATGGAGTGACTCCGGAGAATCCTGTTTGTATCTACCGTAAAGACATGCACACCGTTTTTGTAAACAGCCTGGCATTAAAGATGGCAGGTATATCAAAACACACACCTCATCCGGAGGGAGGGAAAATTGTCAAGGATCCTGGAACAGGGGAACCTACCGGGATATTGATTGATGGAGCTGCTAAGCTGGTATTGCCTCTTATCCCTGAACCGGACCGCAAAGAAAAGCTTGCAGCGGCGGAAAGGGCGATAGAGTTTGCCAATAAAAGGGGAGTGACATCAGTTCATGAGATGGGCCCACTGGACAATCTCAGTATTTATAAAGAGCTTTATTTGAAAAACAGGTTGAATCTGCGTATCTGTTTGTATCCGCCCATATCACTTATGGATCAGTGGCCGGTATCTGAAATAAAGTCAAAGAAAGAAGAAGGATTTTATAAGGTGGGAGGGCTGAAAGGGTTTGTGGATGGTTCGCTTGGCTCATCTACTGCTTTGTTTTTTGAGAAATACACGGATGATGCAGGTAAAAAAGGCATTCTGGCTCCGGATATGTTCCCTCAGGGAAAGATGGAAGAGAGGATCAAAAAAGCTGATGATGCAGGTCTTCAGGTCGCTGTTCATGCTATTGGTGATAAAGCCAACAACATCATCTTAGACATCTTTGAGGATATTATGAATTCTTCGGAAAAGAGAGACCGCAGGTGGAGGATCGAACACGCTCAGCACTTGATGACGGAGGATGTCATCCGGATGGGACGGTTGGGAGTTATAGCTTCAGTCCAGCCCTATCATTTGATCGATGACGGGCAGTGGGCTGAGAAAAAGATCGGCCTGTCCAGAGTTCGCTTTTCATACCCTTTTAAGTCTTTGTTGAAAAATAAGGTTATGTTAGCTTTTGGCTCGGATTGGACCGTGGCCCCCCTGGAACCCCTTTTAGGAATATATTCTGCGGTGACAAGAAGGACATTAGACGGGAAGAATCCTTATGGATGGATACCAGGGGAAAAGATATCTGTCCGGGAAGCGATTAGAGGATATACAGTAAACGCTGCTTTTGCAGAATTTTCTGAGGATATCAAAGGGTCCATAAGAAAGGGCTTTCTTGCAGACATGGTGGTTCTTGATGAAAATCTGTTGGATAGGGAATCTGTTGAAATAAAGAACGTTCAGGTTATAATGACCGTGTTTAATGGGAGGATAGTCTATCAAAGATGATTTATCTGTACTTTATTGTGCTTGGGGTTTCTTTTGTGGTGCTTTTTAAATGTGCTGATTTTTTCATTGACGGCTCTGTAGGGTTGGCTTATATTTTCAGTATTCCAAAGTTGATAGTGGGAATTGTTTTTGTGGGTCTGGCCACAACAGCCCCTGAGCTTGCCGTATCAGTACAGGCTGCTTTTCTGGGACACTCTGAGATATCTCTGGGAAATGCCGTGGGTTCTGTCATTGCTGATGACGGAATCGCAATGGCTTTGGCCGGGATCGTGGCCTCTACAGCTATCATCGTCAACTGCCGGGTTCTAAGAATCATAGGTTCTTTCCTTCTGATTATTGATTTTTTTGCGTATATTTTAGTAAGAAATGGGGAAGTAAGCCGTTGGGAAGGAGCGGTATTGCTGCTTCTTTTAGTCTTGTATTTTTTAGTCATCATCCTTATGCGGAAAAGTAAAAAAGGTTTTCTTTCCATGCCTCAGGGTCAGACATTAAAAGAGGGACTTGACGAAAAAGAAAACAGAGGAAGGATGATGAAGAAATGTATGTTTAATTTTTTAGGCGGTATCATAGGAGTCATTATAACGAGCCGCATCATTATCTGGTCTGCTGTGAATATATCCCGTCATTTTTCCATTTCGGAAACCATCATCGGCCTTACCGTTATAGCCATTGGCACGTCACTGCCTGAAATAAGCACCGCAGTAACAGCCGCTCTAAGAGGAGAAGGAGAGATCGCCGTTGGTAATATATTGGGTGCGGATGTCCTGAATATATTATGGATCATTGGGATGTCCGCCGTTGTCAGGCCGATAAGGGTGGAGGCCGGAGTCGTTCAATTCACATTTCCGTATATGATATTGATTGTAACGGTTATGCTGGTATCTATGAGGATAGGATGCAAATTCGGGAGAATAAAGGGAGCTTTACTGGTTTTCTTGTATGTGATTTATTTTATATGGGTCCTGTTGTTTTTGATTTAGCCTGAACTATTCATAAGAAAATGGCGGTGACTGTAATTTTTTCCGGCTTGTTCATCATCCAGGTTAATGCGGATTTGAGCATGAATTTTTAGGCGGGCTTGATTTTATTTGATAAAATCATTGACTTAAGGTATTCATTTGATAAGATGATTTGTTATCCGTGGAGGAGGGCTTCATGAATATTGGAGTCATAAACGAGAGTTTAAAAATCGAGAACAGAGCCGGTCTGTCTCCGAGCGGCGTTTCTTTTCTTGTAGAGAAGGGCCACAAGGTATTCATACAGGCCGGTGCCGGACTTAAAGCAGGCTATTCAAACGAAGATTTTGTTTCTTTAGGGGCCCAGATCGTCTTCACTAAAGAGGAAGTCTTTGGGCGGTCTGACGTTGTGCTCAATATTTCTCCTCTTAACCAGGAGGAATGTGCTCTTGTTAAAGAGAATCAAATCCTGCTTGGATTCCACCATCTTGCGGTTGCCAAAAAGAACATCGTAGAAGAGCTGATCAAGAAAAATGTCACAATGATAGGTTACGAGATCGTAGAAGACGAGGAGGAGGATCTTCCCTTTATAAGCAGCCTCAGCGAAATAGCCGGCCAGATGTGTCATGCCATCTCCGGGCATTACCTTCAGTCCTGTTATGGAGGAAGAGGCTTGATTATGGGAGGTGTGGTCAGCGTTCCTCCTGCGACAGCCGTGATTGTGGGAAGCACCATTCTTGCCAGAAGCGCCATAAAAGCTATGATCGGAGCGGGAGCCCACACGATTGCCCTTGGTCGGTATATGGATAAATTGAAAGAGCTGGAAGAGATGACATCGGGGAGACTGGTAACATTGATGGCAAGCAATTACAATCTTCAGAGGATGTGTGAAATTGCTGATATCCTTATTGGAGCTGTGCTCCGGCCCGGAAAAAGAGCTCCAATGATGATAACCAGGGAGATGGTTAAAAAGATGAAGAAAGGCTCTATCATTATTGACCTGTCCATTGACCAGGGCGGGTGTATTGAGACAAGCCATCCAACAAGTCTGGAACATCCTACATTTATGGAAGAGGGCGTTATTCATTATTGTGTGCCGAACATCACTTCAGCGGTCAGCCGGACTTCCACAAAACTTCTCTCCAACCTCGTTATCCCTTATTTATTGCAGATAGGTGAATTCGGAATAGACGAGGCGTTAAAAAGGAATCAGGCCCTGTGCTGTGGTGCTTATATGTACAAGAAGAGTCTGGTTAAGAAGAATATTGCAGAAAGGTTTAATCTTCCTTACAAAAAATTGTCTTTTGAGCAGGAATCAGGAAAAAACTTAAGTTGAAATGGTGAACATTCTAAAAAAATTCAAACCTGAGAAAAAAGAGCTCATTCACATACTTCACAGTGTCCAGGAAGCACAAGGATACATTTCCCCTGAAGCCATTTCCGAGATTTCGAAATATTTGAATACATCAGAGGGAGAAGTCTATGGAGTTCTGACTTTCTATAATGCTTTTACTCTGGAACCCAAGGGAAAGCACACCATAACCGTTTGCATGGGGACAGCCTGTCACGTCCGGGGAGCTGCTTCTGTGCTGGACGAATTTTCACGCAGGTTGAACATATTGCCTGGCCGAACCACTGAGGACAAGTATTTTACTCTGGAAACAGTCAACTGTGTTGGGGCCTGTGCATTAGGCCCCATAGCCATTACGGACGGTCACTATCACGGTCACGTAAGCACAAGGGATGTGAAAAAAATAATTGACGATGTAAGCAAAGAAGAGGGAAAGAAAAAGAAAGAATGAAGAAAGTTGACCCTGAAAAATTAGAAAAACTAAGAGCCCAGATCACTGCCTCCAGAGAAAAGGAAAAAACATGCATCACGATATGCGGCGGAACAGGATGCCATGCCTATGGATGTGAAGAGATTGCCGAGATATTTAAGAATGAGATAAAAAAACAAAAGCTCGGTGACAAGATCGATATTCGAGTGACCGGGTGCCATGGTTTTTGTGAACGCGGCCCCATCGTTGTCATTCAGCCGGAAGGAATTTTTTATCAAAGAGTCAGGAAAGAGGACATACAGGAAATCATATCAAAGACGGCTGTAGGCAAAGAAGTCATACCCAGGCTTCTATATAAAGATCCACAAAAAGGTGTTCGCATTGAAAAGGAAAGAGAAGTCCCTTTTTACAAAAAACAAAAACGGATCATATTCGGAAGGAATGGGTTTATAGATCCCACGGACATCAAAGACTACATAGCCCTTGACGGATATAAGGCTGTTTCAAAAGCCTTGTTTGAGATGAGACCTGAAGAGATCATTTCCGAAGTCAAAAAATCCGGGCTTAGAGGAAGAGGGGGAGGAGGTTTTCCCACTGGAAAGAAATGGGAGATCTGCCGGGAAAAAGATTCTTCTGTGAAATATATCGTATGCAATGCTGATGAAGGCGACCCCGGGGCGTATATGGACAGAAGTCTCCTGGAAGGAAATCCTCACAGTATTATTGAAGGAATGATCATCGGAGCCTATGCAATAGGCGCCGGAAAAGGATATATTTATGTGAGGTTGGAGTACCCTCTTGCCGTCAAGAATGTCACATTGGCTATTGAGAAAGCCAGAGAGTATGGATTTTTAGGAGAATCCATATTAGGTTCTGATTTTGATTTTGATATCAGTGTGTTTAAGGGAGCCGGAGCTTTTGTTTCAGGGGAGGAGACTTCCTTGATGGCTTCAATTGAAGGGAGGCGTGCTTTCCCGAGACAGCGCCCCCCTTATCCTGCTGATAAAGGATTATGGGGAAAGCCTACCAATATCAATAATGTGGAAACCTGGGCCAATGTTCCTTTGATTGTAGAGAAAGGAGCCCAGTGGTATTCCCGGATTGGAACAGAGACAAGCAAAGGCACAAAGATTTTTTCCCTGGTCGGGAAAATCAATAACACGGGTCTTGTTGAAGTTCCCATGGGAATGACTTTAAGAGAGATCATCTATGATATCGGAGGGGGAATCAAGAACGGGAAAAAATTCAAGGCTGTCCAGACCGGAGGGCCTTCCGGCGGGTGTTTACCCGCGGACATGCTGGACCAGCCCATAGATTTTGATACTTTGACCAGAGCAGGTTCCATAATGGGTTCCGGCGGAATGATCGTTATGGACGAGGACAACTGCATGGTGGATGTGGCCAGGTATTTTTTAAAATTCACCCAGGAGGAGTCATGCGGGAAATGTGTTCCCTGCCGCATCGGTACAAAAGAAATGGTGGAGATCTTAACCCGTATTACAGAAGGCAAAGGGGAAATAGGCGACATAAAAAAGCTTAAAGATTTGGCTGAAACCGTAAAGAATGCCTCGCTTTGCGGATTGGGGCAGACCGCTCCGAATCCGGTGCTCACTACACTTCGCTATTTCATGGATGAATACATAGAGCATATTGAAGAGAAAAAATGTTCCGCATTGTCCTGTAAAGAACTGATCGTTTATTTCATCGAACCTGAAAAATGTGTGGGGTGTTTGCTGTGCAAAAAGAACTGTCCGGTCAATGCCATAAGCGGAGAGAGAAAGCAAGTGCATGTCATTGACCAGGATATATGTATAAAATGCGGAGCCTGTTTGGATGTTTGCCCTCCCAAAGTCAGTGCCATATCTAAATACACCGGAAAAGATAAAGAAAAGATTTTGGAACAACACAACAGGAAGAAGACAAAGAAATGAGAGTAAATATAGATGGAAGAGAAATAGAAACCAAACACAAAAAGACCATTCTGGAACTGGCCAGAGAAAATGATATCTATATTCCTTCTTTATGCGATTTCAAAGGGCTTGAACCTTTCTCAGGATGCAGGCTCTGCCTAGTCAAAGTCGAAGGCATGAAAGGCTATGTGCCGTCGTGCAGCGTCTTTGTCAAAGACGGAATGAAAGTAAAGACAAAGACATCTGATATACAGAAGCTCAGAAAAAACATACTGGAATTGATTTTAACCGAACATCCAAATGCCTGTCTTATCTGTGAGGAAAAAGAAAACTGCGATGAGCACAAAGCCACCATAAGAAAGGTGGATGAGGTCACCGGATGTGTGCTCTGTCCGAATAACGGCCGCTGTGAACTTCAAAATGTCGTCCGGGAAGTAGGACTTGAAAAAGTCAGATTCCCCTCATTTTACCGGGATATTAAAGTCAAAAAGGATGACCCCTTTTTCGACAGAAATTACAATCTCTGCATTCTCTGCGGAAGGTGTGTGAGGGTTTGCCGGGACATCAGGGGGCTCTCTGTTATTACTTTCGTAAAGAGGGGAGCAAAGACGGCTGTAGGGACCAGTTTTGGGCGGTCTCTTCTTGATTCAGGATGTCAGTTTTGCGGTGCCTGTGTTGATGTCTGCCCCACAGGAGCATTGACTGAGAAGGCCGTAAAGTATGACAGTCCCCCTGATAAGAAAAAAGATACGGTCTGCCCGTTATGCAGTATGGGCTGCAGCCTTGAGTTTAATTTCTTTAAGGATAAATTTTTGGGTGCGAATCCTGCTGGATCAAGCCCGGTAAACAGCGGCCAGGCCTGTGTCAGAGGGCGCTTTGCTCTCAGAGATGTGGTCCGGAGCGAGAACAGGATCAGGAAGCCCCTGATAAGAAAAAACAATCAGTTGGAGGAGGCCACCTGGGAGGAAGCACTTGATTATGCTTCTGAAAAAATAAAAAAATATAAACCCGACGAGATGGCGGTGGTCACATCTCCCCAGTTATCGTGTGAGGATATTTTTGTATTCAATAAATTTGCGGAAAAAGTCCTGAAAACAAAACACATCAATAAAAAGGCAGAAGGCTCTCCTCTCTCTCTTGTTTCTGATGCATGCCGGAAGAATGGGATCTCCCTGCCTATGCAATTCAAGCTGGATGATATATCTGAACTGGATGCTGTATTTTTGATGGGAGGAAATTTAATGGAGTCTGCTCCCATAGTCTGGCTGTCTGTTTTAAAGGCGCTGGACAGAGGAGCTGATTTGATAACAGCCGGGTTTTTAGAGAGTCCTGTGGATAGATATGCTTCAAAAAAGCTCAGGGTCACTCCCGGCATGGAGTCCTATCTTCTGGCCTTCCTTTCAAAATGCATCCTGGATGACTGTGGGGGCAAGGAATTTGCCGCTGAAAAAGGTTTCGATGAATTCAGGAGATCTCTGGATGGGATTCCTTACAAATATCTGGAAGAGAGTACGGGAATCAGTATAGAGGCCGTAAAACAAACAGCGGATATTCTAAGGAAGAGAGATAAATCGGGTCTTATCTTTGCTCCTCAGGTTATCGGAAGAGAGAGAGAAGAAGCCGCTGCAGAGGCCCTTCTGAACCTGGCTTTTCTTTCCGATTCCCGGATTTTCCCCCTCAGCGTCGAAGGCAACCATCGCGGTTGGGACGCCATAAACAAGGATTTTTCAGAAAAAACAAAGAGCATCAGCGAGATATGGAACAGTATTAAGAAAGGACAATATAAAGCCCTCTACACGGCTGCACCACTTGATATTCCTGAGGACGATGGCCTTGAGCTGCTCATTGTTCAGGACAGTTTTACAGGAGATGATCTGGACAAAGCAGATGTTGTTCTTCCCGCTTGTGTGCTGTCGGAAACAGATGGGTCCATTGTAAACACCGAAGGGCGTATCCAGGGCTTGAGAGGACCTTTGGATAGCCTGGGGGATGCCAAGCCGGACTGGGAAATAGTAACCAAGCTGGCTGGAAGGATTGGTTCCAAAGATTTTGGCTACACCACAGCCGGAGATATCAGAAAGGAAATGGCACGAAAGCTCCCCCGGTTCAAAGATATTTCACAAACGTTGCCAAAAAGAGGAAAAGAAGTCTTCCTTAAGGAAGATAATGAATACAGGAAAAAATATATTCCATTAAATCCTTTAAACGAATTGGAAAAAGAAACCCCGCAATATCCTCTACGCCTGGTTCTGGAGCACGGCTTTGATTACTACCGGAACTGCCTGCTCAGCGAGGAGATCGCAGAGTTTGATCTGTTCCGGAGCAAACAGTGGATAAAAATGAATAAAAGGGATACCCAAAAATATGAGCTGAAAGAGGGTTTCCCGGTGACTTTGAAGTCAAAAAAAGGTCAATTCAAGGGATTTGTTCACATTTCAGAATATGTTCCCGAAGGCATAGTGACGGCGTATTATATACCCGGTAGGGATGAGAACAGGGCTGACTTGAATCTATCACCTGTAAAAATAACAAGAGGAAAGTAATGGCTAAAATTATTGATAGAAAAAGGCTGGTGCCCAATATCCATATGATCGAAATATCTGCTCCGGATATTGTAAAGAGATGCAAACCCGGCCAGTTTGTTATCCTTATGCCGGATGAAAAAGGAGAAAGGATCCCATTGTCACTGGCTGACTGGGATGAAAAAAGGGGTTCCATAACTTGTGTGTTCATGGTTGTGGGCACGTCCACTCAAAAGCTTTCAAGGCTTCGATCAGGAGATGATATTCCAGTTTGTGTGGGACCTCTGGGAAAGCCGGCTGAGATCAGTAAATTTGGGACAGTTCTTTGTGCTGCAGGCTGTTATGGGATCGGAGCCATATATCCGATTGCCAGAGCCCTGAAACAAGCAGGGAACACGGTGATGACTCTTGTAGACGCTAAGGCTAATTATCTCATATACTGGGAAGATCGCTTTAAGGAAATAAGCGACAAATATTTTGTTTCATCCAGGGATGGATTTTTCGACTGCAAAGATTATATCCCTAAGGTTCTTAAAGATGTGTTGAAAGATAACAAAATCGACAGAGTTATCTCCATTGGATGCACTTATCTTATGTACACCTGCTCAGAAGCCACCAGGCCTTTAAATATCGATACATATGTTCATTTAAATCCCATTATGGTAGATGGAACAGGGATGTGCGGGGCCTGCCGTTTAAAAGTGGGTGACAGCACCCAATTTGCCTGCGTGGATGGTCCTGAGTTTGACGGCCATCTTGTTGACTGGAATGAACTTTTTTACAGAAGGAAATCATATTTTAATGATGAGATCCGTTCCCTGTGTTACTGGGAGCGGGAAGAGAAGCCGAGGAAAATGACAAAGGAAAAGAGATAAAATGGGAGAAGACCGGAAACAGCTTTCTCCGGAACTCAAAGAGCAGCTGAGAAAAGCCTTTAATGAGGAATGGCGCAAAGAACTGCGTAAATCCATTCCCGCCAAAGAGCGGATGAAGATGTCAAGGCAGGATATGCCGCAAAGAGAACCAGATGTGCGCAATAAAGATTTTAAGGAAGTCAATCAGGGTTTGACCAAGGAAGCGGCTGTAAAGGAAGCCATGCGGTGTCTTGACTGCGCCAACCCCCAATGTGTGAGAGGGTGTCCTGTGGGAATAGACATCCCTTCTTTTATCAAGTTGATTGAGAAAGGAGAGTTTTCAGAAAGCGCCCGGAAAATAAAGGAAACAAACAGTCTTCCAGCGGTATGCGGGAGAGTGTGCCCTCAAGAGACTCAGTGTGAAGAATTGTGCAATCTGAAAAAGGCGACCGGGGTTCCCGTGGCCATAGGGAATCTGGAGAGATTTGTCTCGGATTATGAAAGAGAAGGGGGAAAGGTCCATGTTCCTGAGATATCTGTTTCCACCGGACGCAAGGTCGCTGTGATCGGCTCAGGGCCCGGGGGGCTTACCGTTGCCGGAGAATTGGCCAGAAAAGGACATAAAGTCACGGTTTTCGAAGCTCTCCATGTGCCGGGCGGAGTGCTGGTTTATGGGATCCCGGAGTTCAGGCTGCCGAATGACATCCTTAATGCAGAGGTTGATTATCTCAGAAAACTCGGAGTTGAGTTCAGGATGAATTTTGTGGTGGGTATGACCATGACAATAGAGGATCTGAGAAAAGAGGGGTATGATGCGTTTTATATCGGAACCGGAGCCGGGCTGCCCAACTTCATGGGAATACCCGGTGAGAATCTGATAGGCATTTATTCGGCAAATGAGTATCTGACAAGAGTCAACTTAATGCGGGCCAATCAGTTTCCCAAGTACGATACACCGGTTTTCCTGGGGAAGAAGGCAGTGGTTCTGGGAGGGGGGAATGTGGCCATGGACTCAGTGAGGACGGCTCAGCGTCTGGGCGCTGAAGAGGCCACCATTGTTTACCGGCGTTCCAGAAAAGAGATGCCTGCAAGAGCCGAGGAAGTCCACCATGCAGAGGAAGAAGGAATTAAGTTTCATTTTCTCACCAATCCTATCCGTTATTTCAGCGATGAAAACAACAGAGTCAAAGCCATGGAGTGTATTCAAATGGAACTGGGAGAGCCGGATTCATCAGGAAGACGGAGGCCTATTCCTATAGAAGGGTCTGAGTTTATAATGGAAGTCGATTTAGTGGTGGTATCCATTGGAAACAGCCCCAATCCATTGATAGGAAAGGTCACTCCGGGTCTTAAAATAGGGAAATGGGGAAACGTGGAAGTTGATTGGAACACTATGGCCACCAGCCTGGATGGAGTCTATGCTGGTGGGGACATTGTCCGGGGGGGAGCCACTGTGATCTTAGCTATGGGAGATGCCCGTGTTGCAGCCAGAGAAATGCATAAATATCTCTCTGCTTGAGTTTTCTTTCCGTCCTTGCCAAAATCGTAGAGTTTGTATATTATTCTGTTAACCTGGATAGGTCAGGCTGATCATGGAGGAAACAAATGCCCTGGGTCGATGATTATAAAAAAAAGCTCATAAGCGTAGAAGAAGCGGTTTCAGAAATTAAAAGCAAACAAAGAGTCTATATAAGCGGGAATGCAGCAACCCCTTATGTTCTTACCAATGCTCTTGCGGAGAGAAAGGATGAGTTAGAATCAGTTGAACTGGTTCATGTTCTTTTAATGGGAGAGGATCCTTTTTCAGCGCCTGATATGGAAGGGCATTTTAGGCATAATTCTCTGTTCGTAGGGCCTGCTGACAGGGAGGCTATTAATGAAGGCAGGGCGGATTATATCCCTATCTTTCTTCACCGGATTCCTGAATTATTTTATTCCGGACAAATGCCTATTGATGTAGCTGTCCTTCATCTTTCACCTCCGGATGAGCATGGATTTATGAGCTATGGAGTGGAGGTTCTTTGTTCTAAATCAGCAGCTGAGACAGCGGATGTTGTGATCGCTCAGGTCAATGACCAGATGCCCAGAGTATTGGGAGATTCTTTTATTCATGTCTCTAAAATAGACAAGATCGTAGAAGTCTCAGAACCTCTTCCTGAGCTTCAAAAAAAGCCTTTCAGTGAGGTGGAAAAAAAGATTGGTGCTCATATCGCCCGTTTAATAGAGGATGGATCCACTCTCCAGCTTGGAATCGGCGGAATACCGGATGCGGTCCTTGCTGCATTGAAAGACCGAAGGGACTTGGGAAGCCATACGGAGATGGTCTCTGACGGAGTTATGGATGCTATAGAGGCTGGTGTGATAACAGGAGCGAAAAAGACATATCATCCTTATAAAGTCATATTGACTTTTTTATTGGGTTCAAAAAAGCTGTACGAATTTGCCAATAACAATCCTGTTTTTGAAGCCCATCCCACGGATTACACCAATGATCCGTTCATCATCGCTAAAAACGACAAAATGGTGGCCATTAATTCAGCTGTTGAAATCGATATTTCAGGACAGGTGTGTTCTGATTCTATCGGAAAATACATCTACAGTGGTTTTGGAGGGCAGGTTGATTTTATTCGCGGCGCCGCCCATTCAAAAAACGGAAAGCCTATCATAGCTCTTCCATCAACGGCTAAAAAAGGAAAGATATCCCGCATCGTCCCTTATCTTAAGAAGGGTGCCGGTGTGGTTACAACCAGGGCCGATGTGGAATATGTGGTCACAGAATACGGAGTGGCCTACCTGCATGGAAAAAATTTACAAGAGAGGACCAGATCTCTCATTGAAATCGCGCATCCGCAATTCAGGGATGATTTGATTAAAGAGGCGAAAAGCCGGAATTTATTAAGATAGATAGAGGCCGGGACTCTATATAATCAAGCCAATAATAGAGTGTCCGTGTCAGGAATTTAGATCTGTCACGGGCTGAGGATAATTTTGATGAGGCAGTCAAATCTCTTTAAATCAGAACAAGGCCATATTGGAACAGATGAATCAGGGAAGGGTGATTATTTCGGCCCGTTAGTTGCGGCAGGGATTTTTTTGCCGGAAGGGCAGGATAAAGTCCTTAAGGAATTGGGTGTAAGGGACAGCAAGAAAATATCAGATAACCGCATTAGAGAGCTGTCCAAACAGATCAGGGATGGATACAGACACTCCATAGTGACTATTGGCCCTGAAAGGTATAATGAACTTTACCTGAATCTGAGAAATCTAAACCGTATACTTGCCTGGGCTCATTCCCGAGTAATAGAGAACATACTGGAAGAAGTACCCTGTACTCTGGCGGTCACAGATCAGTTCGGGGACAAGAGTTTTGTCCTGAATGCGCTGATGAAAAAAGGAAGAGACATTGAACTGATACAAAAACCAAAAGCAGAGGAAGACACAGCCGTAGCAGCCGCTT
Organism: Candidatus Aminicenantota bacterium; assembly: GCA_021162615.1. GTDB lineage: Bacteria > Acidobacteriota > Aminicenantia > Aminicenantales > Aminicenantaceae > WJMT01. The sequence continues at coordinate 9,792 of JAGGYH010000020.1, read as the reverse complement.
CTATTCTGGCAAGAAGTGAGTTTCTGAAAAGGCTGTATTACTTATCCAAGGATTTTAAGGCGGAACTCCCCAAAGGCTCTTCTCCCCGCTCTGAGGAGACCGGAGTGGAACTGGTCAGGTGTTTTGGCGCTGATGTTTTGAATAAAGTAGCCAAAAGGCATTTTAAGTTGACCCGGCGGATATTGGATGCGGCAAGCAGGTGATGTTTGAAGGAAAAGGAGATGCAGAGTAAAACAAAAAGACTTTATTTTGAAAATCCATACCAAACAGAATTTGAGTCTGCCGTCAAAAGCATGGTCCAGAAGGATGGAAAGCATCTGGTTGTGCTTGAGGAGAGCTGTTTTTACCCTGAATCCGGCGGCCAGCCCGCTGACAGAGGGGATATTAATGGGATTGACGTTTTGGATGTTTTTGAAGAAAACGATGAAGTGGTCCATGTCTTGAGCAAAGAGATCTCGGGGAAAAAAGCAAGAGGGAAAATAGACTGGAAAAGAAGGTTTGATCATATGCAGCAGCATGCTGGCCAGCATATCCTATCCCAGTGTTTTCACAGATTAATGAAAGGAAAGACGGTTTCGTTTCATTTGGGTGAGTGCGTATCCACTGTGGATATCGATATTGAAGAGATTTCAGATCGGAAGCTCCTCAAAGTGGAAGAGATGGCCAATAAAATCGTTTTTGAAAACCGTGAGATCAAGACCTATTTTGTATCCGAAGAAAAGATTTCTGATGTACCGTTAAGAAAGCCTCCCAAAAAAAGCGGCTTGATCAGAATTGTGGAAGTAACGGATTTTGAACACTCTGCCTGCGGAGGCACTCACCCAGGATATACGGGAGAGATCGGTATGATAAAAATAATCGGGCAGGAAAGAATAAGACAGAATCTCCGCTTTACATTTGTTTGCGGGCAAAGAGCGCTTCATGATTATACCAGGAAACACAGGATACTCACGGATACAGCAGTTATACTGTCATCCCATGAAGAGGAAGTCCCGGATGCGGTTGACAAACTTGTTTCTGATCTGAAAGACCAGAAAAAAAAGAACCGGAGACTATCACGAAAATTGTATCAGTTCGAAGCCGAAAAGATCATCCGGGATGTCGAGGGCCCTGTTATAAGAGATGTCTTTAAGGAAGAGAGTAAGGATCAAATCCGCTACCTTGCCCTCAATATCATAGAAAAGCCGGGATTTTATGTCCTTTTTGGCCTGACTGAAGGGAATCTGTGTCATATGATTCTGGCCCGGTCTGAAGATGTTGACTTTGATATGCGAAAGCTTATCCCTGAGATATCTTCTGTTATGAAAGTGAAAGGAGGAGGCCGTCCTTCTTTGGTTGAGCTGGTGGGGCAGGAAAAAGACAAACTGGAATCCGCTTTGGACATGGCCTCTGCTTCTATCCCAGTTAAGTAATGATGAGACTCAGGTATGGCTTGTGCTTCCTTCAGTCAGGCCTGAATTTTGTTATACAAGGCGGGGTTTGGCTAAGATTTCCATGATTTTCAGATCAAAAAAGTTCTGGGCATGAGATGGTTTTAAGAGGAGAGCTGTGTCTGCCCCTTCAGAGGTCCCGCCTATTGAAATGCATTCTTGACTGGTGGAGACAAGCCCGGCATCTGCGGCCATAAGAGCGATTTCGACGGCAACCTTGGTTCCTTCACCGAACAGCCTTAATGTGTAGGCGATGATTTCTTCCAGCTGATAGGTGCCCAGCTTTTTTCTCACAGCTCTTCCCACCCCTCCCAAGGCATGCTGGCATGTCAGGATTTTTGCTCCAGAGTTTTCCAGCTTTGCTTTATTTTCTTTATTAAGCTGCTGGTGATCCGGTTTTAAAAATCCTGTGGAATGAGTGACGACTACCAGATTTCTGTCTTTGAAATAAGGAGCCGCTATTAAACCTGTTCTGCCGGAACACGAGGCGATGAGTATAGTTTCAATGTTTCCTTCTTCAGCTTTTTGAGCTGCTATTTCTATGGTCTTTTGTGTGTTTTCTTTTCCGGGTTTCCCAAAAATACAAGACGTTATCTGTAGATGTTTCATGGATTTTCTCCTTTTTGTGTTCTGAACCGATGGAATCCAAATCATATCACAGACCTTCATCTGATTTGAACCTTTTCTTTTCCATTACGTAGAAATATTGTAGAATAAAACATAAATTTTATAAGATCGGACTGTTCATAAAAATGGCAAGAGTCAATATAGGAGAATCCGTCTCAATGTCCCTTAGCTCTTTATGGGCTAATAAAATGAGGACGTTTCTGACTCTTTTGGGAATCATAATCGGTGTCCTCACTATTATCGCGGTTGTTTCGATCATACAGGGCCTTAATGATTATGTTTATGAAAGAATGTCCTTTTATGGAGCCAATGACTTTTCTGTATCAAAGTTTTCTTTTATCGGGACTTCTCTTCAGGAATACAGGGAACAGCTTAAAAGAAAGAACCTGACTCTCGATGATATGAGGCTTATCCGAGGCAGATGTGAATACTGTGAGCTGGTCGGCGCATCCGTGAGCACCAGCCGGACGGTTAAATTCAGGGACCAGTCTTTGAAAGATGTCTCCATAAGAGGCGTTACCCATATCGATCATTTGATAGGGAGCGTGGAAGAACTTGAATTAGGACACCACATATTAAAAGAGATGGAAGACCACTCACATCCGGTGTGTGTGATCGGAGCCGATGTCGCTGAGAGGCTTTTTCCCCATCTCAATCCCATAGGGAGATGGGTTAAGGTTGGAAATCACCATTTTAGGGTCATAGGGACCGCTAAAGCAAAAGGCAAAATTCTCGGAATGAGCCAGGACACCTTTGTCCGGATTCCCATAACCACCTTCCAGAAAATTTACGGGTCAAGAAGGACCATCAGTATAAATGTCCACACAACATCGCAAGAACAAATGAAGCTGGCCCAGGAAGAAGTGAGGACCATTCTAAGGACCAAAAGACACATCCCATTTGACAAGCCTGATGACTTTTCTTTCCAGACATCGGATCAGTTCATACAGATTTATAAAAGCGCCACCACTGGAATTTACTTTGCCATGATCGCCATCTCTTCTCTAGCGCTTCTGGTCGGGGGTATTGTGGTCATGAACATCATGCTGGTCTCTGTTACGGAAAGGATCAATGAAATCGGGATCAGAATGGCAGTGGGAGCGAGGAGAATAGACATACTTTTTCAATTCCTTATAGAAGCGGCCACGCTTTCTTCCATAGGAGGCACCATAGGGATCATTCTCGGCTTTATTCTCGCAAAGATCATATCCTCTGCCACTTCACTGCCTTCTGCTGTAGATCCCGCATCTATTGTCGTTGCCATTGTGGTATCCGCATCCATAGGAATATTTTTTGGCATCTATCCTGCCAATAAAGCCTCCAGGCTCGATCCCATAGAAGCATTAAGGACAAGTCTATGAAAATAGGAATTTTCAAAGATGTGTTTCAAATGTCGCTGGATTCCATAAAATCCCATAAACTCAGGTCTTTTCTTACTCTGCTGGGTATCATGATCGGAGTCATGACGGTCATTGCCATGGTCTCTGTGGTCCAGGGACTGAATAAAACATTTCTCAGTGAACTGGAGTCAGTGGGCCCGGATGTCATCATAATCAGCAAATATGAACCCGGAATTAATGTTGGGAATATGTCAGAAGAGGAAAGACAGAGAGAAGACCTCACATTTGAGGATGCTGAAGCCATAAAGAGCCAGTGCCCCTTGGTTAAGGCCGTGGCCGTTGATCTAACAGTTTCCTTATTTGAAAGCAATCCCATTAAATACCAGAATAAAGAGTCTTCGGACACCATCATAATAGGCATGAATGAGAATTTTCCCAAAGTGCTTACCGTTTACCTCCCGAGCAGGGGCCGTTTTATTTCAGAGATTGATATGAACCACCGCACTAAGGTGTGTGTTATCGGTGCCGATCTCAGAGAAACTCTTTTTCCTCATACTGACCCCATAGGAAAAGAGCTGAGGATCGGAGCTAAGCGGTTCACGGTTATAGGAGAGATGGAAAAAAGAGGCTCTATGTTCGGGCAGAGCAGGGATAATATTATTGTGATTCCTCTGACAACGGCCATGAAGCATTTTTCCTATGACTTGAGTAATATTGAAATCGTGGCGGTTCCTACGAAACACGAATATCTGCAAGAAGCCGAAGAGCAGATCATCAATGTTCTCCGAGGGAGAAGGAGAGTTCCGGTTGGAAAGCCCAATGACTTTGCTCTTTTTGGACAGGAGACAATGCTCGATCTGTACAACCAGTTAACAGGAGCCGCATACATAGTCATGATCGTGATATCCTCAATCGGCCTTCTGGTCGGAGGCATAGGGGTGATGAATATCATGCTGGTCACGGTCAAGGAGAGGACCCGGGAGATCGGGATCCGTAAAGCGATTGGAGCACGTTCTTCGGACATCCAGAACCAGTTTCTTATTGAATCCATAATTCTAACTGGAGTGGGTGGAGCTTCCGGATTGCTGATAGGGTTTATCATTGCCTTTATTGTGAGAATAGCAACCCCTTTACCGGCTACTGTCACTCCCTGGTCCATTGTCCTAGGGCTTTTTGTCTCCGTATCCGTGGGGATTCTATTTGGAATACTTCCAGCTCAAAAAGCGGCCAAAATGGATCCTATTGTATCCCTCAGATACGAATAATCCTGGTCATTCAAAAAATATGGTTGCGTTTCCAACACATTTACCATGGTCGGCTCTCTTGTCATTCTTAATTCATTAAGAACATACTTCTTACGTTAGTACATGCAATAATTTTACTTTATGCAGCCATATTTTACCCTTCAGGCGAGCCGATATGAAATTCAGGTGTGGCCTTTGCTCCCTTCAGATTTTTAACGCCATTCTTCGCACTGTGTTCTCGGCTGCTGCGTAACTCCCCCCGTCCGTGGGTCAAACATACTCACAGCTCGGCTTTGCCGAGTTCCCTCAAACACAGCACTCCGAAGGCTAAATCTTCAATGTCGCCACGTCCACACCTGAATTTCAGTAAGTTTAAGCAACCTCGACTTGTGAATAATCCAGGTTAATGGGGACATCACCATGAACAGAGCCGGTTGATTATTGGCTCTATATATGATATAAAATGATACAATTTTTTAAAGGAAAATTCGGAAGGAAGAGATAGATATTTCCTCTCAGGCAGGAAAATCCTTTTGCTCTTGAAGATTTTCTATAGAAAGAGCAGAATCGAGTGGAGTGAATGATTGTTTGACTCAATTCTCAATTTTTTTTCAAAGATCCCGGCAATCCATCTGAATGTATTGATCCTTTTAGGATTAGCCTTGTTCGGAGGGACTTATGGGGGGCGTTTGTTCCAGAAACTGCGGATACCTCAGGTAGTTGGTTATATTGCCGTGGGAATTCTTCTCGGTAAAACCGGAGCCAACATAGTCAATGAGCAGGTTATGGAATCATTCCAGCTTTTTAATTATTTTGCACTGGGTCTCATTGGGTTCACCATAGGGGGGGAATTAAAAAAAGAGACTTTTATAAAATACGGAAAACAGATTATTTATATTCTTTTGTTTGAAGGAATTGCTGCGTTCGTTCTTGTTACGGTTCTGGTGGGAGTAGTGGGAAGTCTCTTGATGGATAATGCCGGTACGGCCTGGGCGCTGGGGCTTCTCTTGGGGGCTATCGCTTCTGCAACAGCACCGGCTGCCACCACAAATGTTTTATGGGAGTATAAGAGTAAGGGACCTTTGACCACGACTATTCTCGGTATTGTGGCCATGGACGATGGACTGGCTCTTTTGCTTTTTGCCGTAGCATCAAGCATAGCCGCCCTTATATTGGGAAACGGAAGCAGCAGTTTGCTGGGAACATTCGTCTCTCCCCTGTATGAGATCATGGGATCCCTGTTTATCGGTGTGCTCTCAGGATATGTGTTGAGCAGGATACTTAAAAATTATAGTGAGAGAGAAAGAGTGCTCGCGTTTTCTGTTGGAATTGTGCTTTTAACTCTAGGGGTAGCGCTTCTTTTTGGATTTGATATCCTGCTGGCGTCAATGTCCCTTGGAGTGACAGTTGTCAATTTGACTCCGCGGAAAAGCAAAGATATGTTTGACCTGCTCAGAGGGTTTACTCCTCCTATTTTTGTCCTGTTTTTTGTTTTGGTCGGGGCCGAACTGAACTTGAGTTATATGAGTGTCCCACTTGTATTGATAGCTGTGGTCTACCTTATAGGAAGAACAGCCGGGAAAATGGCGGGTTCGACCATTGGGGCTCGTATTTCCAAGGCGTCAAAATCAGTCCGGAAATATTTGCCATTATGCCTTTTCAGCCAGGCAGGTGTGGCTATAGGGCTTTCTATTCTGGCAGGACATAAATTTCCCGGAGAAATCAGCAACGCCATTGTTATCATCATCATTTCTACGGTATTTGTTCTTGAATTGGCAGGGCCGCCATTTGTTAAAATGGCTGTGACAAAAGCCGGAGAAACCGGGCTTAATGTAACGGAAGAGGATTTAATAAGGCAAAGCAAGGTAAAGGATATCATGGATAAAAATCCTCCTGTCATCTATGAAAATACATGTTTAAATAAAATTCTGGAGATATTCAGCAGTCATGATAATCTCTACTATCCTGTGGTGAACAAAGACAAATACCTCATGGGGATTATTTCCATTGATCATCTGAAGCAAACTTTCATGCTTTCAGGATTGGATGAGGTTTTATTAGCTTATGACTTGATGGAACCTGTCGTTGCTGTCACTCACCCTGAAACAGCTATGACTGAGGCAAAGGAAGAGATGGAAAGGAACCGCATGCAATGCCTTCCTGTCGTGACAGAGGATAACAAACTAGTCGGATTTATCGAGTCCCGTTCCATACAGAGGCTCATATCAACCAAAATTGCAGAGCTGGAAAGAAAGTCAATGGATCTGGAAACCGAGAAATGATGGATAAAGTATATACCCAAAAATTCACTATCCGCAACTTTGATGTGGATTTTAAAGGGAAATTGAAACTGGAGATGCTGCTGAATTTCCTTCAGGAATCCGCTGCTGAACATGCTTTTAAGTCAGGTCTTTCTGGAGAAGAGCTTCTGAAGAAAAATCTCGCCTGGATTCTTTCAAGGTATCACATAGAGATCGATCATTACCCGAAGAAGGGAGAAACCATTGAGGTTAAGACCTGGCCTTGTCTGGTCAAGGGAATTTTTACCCTGCGTGAATATGAAATATACACTTCAGAATCAATAGCAGCGAAAGCCACATCATCCTGGATGGCCGTGGATTTAAAAAAGAAAAAGCCTGTGAAAATAAATCAGCACCTCCCTTCCTTTCCAATGTATGAAAAGAGGGCGTTAAATGATGAGTTTAAGCATCTTCCGGATTTTACTCAAAGCGACCTGGAATTAAGGTTTCCTGTATTAAAGGCAGACCTTGATTTTAACCGTCATGTGAATAATGTTGTTTACATAAAGTGTGCTGCGGAGACAGTACCGGAGAAGGTCATAATGAATTCAAGGCTGACCAGTATAGAGGTCAACTACAGAAATGAGACATTTTACGGGGATTGGATCACCTCACGCACGCAGAAAATCAGAGGAGGGGAAAACCCGCAGTACATACATCAGCTTATCAGAGAAAGTGACGACCAGGAAATAGCGCGATTGAGAACAGAATGGACTGATTTATAATAGTATCTCATTCCTGAACAGGAAGGAAGGCTGGTCAGCATAGGTCAAATCTAGAGGCTTTTTATTGTTTCAAGGGCTCTCTGAGCCGCTCTTTTAAGGATGTTTCTGGGTGAATCTGTATTTTTTGCTTTTTCTATAAACGGGATATCTGATGGATCGCCGCATTTTCCCAAGGCGGTTAAAGCTTCTGCTTGGACCACGTAGCTGTTATCTGTCAAAAAAGTTTGTTTGAAAAATGCCCTTAACTCCTTTTTTTTGTAATTTCCCAAGGCATTAACAGCATCTGCTCTCACTTTCGAGCTTTTATCTTTATAAATGTTTTTAAATACGGGGATCAGTTCCGGGTTTTTTATGTTCCCCAGTGTTTTAACCGCACTTTGCCGGACACTCCAAAATGGATCTTTTTCAGCAGCTCTGATCAATGCGGATACAGCTTTCGGATCAGACTTGTATTTGCTCAGCTCTGATGCAGCCCACATCCTTCCGATCACATCGTCTTTTTTGAGTTGAAAAAGGAGTTCATCCAGGGTTTTGTCAAAAGACCATTCTTTAAGCAGAAAGTTGCCTTTGTCAAACCGGATCATGAGTGGCTTTGAATCGACTTTAAAAGAGAACTCATTTTCTTTTTTATCTATCCAGATTTTTTTTGTAAAAGTTTTTTCCTCTGTTGTCACTTCAATCATGACAGGGAGTGTAAAAACGGGAACTCCCTTGGAAAAGTCTTGTGTTTGATTGATAGTTAAGGTCAGTTTTTTGGCTGCTGGGTCCCATTTTTTGTTTATTTTGAACACAGGGTGGCCCGGTTTAAAGATCCACTGATCAAAAAACCAGTCCAGGTTCTGTCCGGTTGCCTCTTTGATGGAGGTCATGAAGTCATGAGTGTCCACAACCCCGAAAGCATGTTTGCTGATGAAATGATTGAGCGCTCTGAAAAAAGGTTTTTCCCCCATGATAAAACGCAGCATATGGAGCACCACAGCCCCTTTAGGATAGGAATGGCTGTCCATTATATCCCAGGGACTGTTGTATCTGTTAAACACAATAGGCCTTATGTACCTGTGATGAGCTTCTGCCAAATAACTGTCTTTTTTTTGCTTGAGATTCACAGCCCCTTCGTCTTCTCCAAGGTCATGATTGCTGTACAGATATTCTGAATAAGTGGCAAAACTTTCACTCAACCAGACATGGCTCCATGTCCGTTCAGTCACTGTATCGCCCCACCACTGGTGAGCCAGCTCATGAGAGACCAGAGAATCGCTTGAAAAGTCCTGTTCAGCTCTTTGGTCATGAATGGTCGCGTCTCCCAGGATGGTTGCACTGACGTTTTCCATGCCTCCGCCAAAACCGGCGATACATATTTGGGCGTATTTGGCCCAGGGATAAGGGAAACCGAACTTTTTATTGAAAAAGGAGATCATGTCCGGGGTCTTACGAAAACTGCGCATTGCGTCCGGTATATCCTTTTTGTAGACCCAATACTCCACAGGGAGCCCGTCCAGAGAGTCACTGATAATTTCATAAGGTCCGGCTGTAAAAGTGATCAAATAGGAAGAAATGGGAAGTTCTTGGGAGTAGTGGTAGGTCCTAATGTTTGACTTGTCATCATGTTCTATCTTTTTCAGCTCTCCGTTTGACAGAACTTTGTAGTCCTCTTTGACTGTGGCAATAAGTTCAATGGTTGCTTTGTCATTTGGGAAGTCATAACAGGGGAACCAGTAATGAGCTTTTTCAGGCCAGGAATAAGCATTGATTTGAGGAGGGTGATCGGGTGTTGCTTCGATAAATATAAGTCCGTTTTTTGGATTTTCTTCATGGTATTTGATAGTGAGATTGATTTTTTCTCCGTAATCATACGCTTTTTTCAAGTTTATGATCAATTTTTCATCCTTGTGCAGAAAATCAAGGGGGGCTTTCGCTGGATTTATTACCGAAGTAACCGTAAAGTCCGCCGCATCAAGTATACATTGACTGAAGTCATCTTTGAGAGGGGAGAGCGTTATGGTGGTTTCTCCCCGGTATTTTTTGTTATCCTCATCAAAGGTAAACTTCAGGATATAATGAACCACATCGTAATCCCGGCTTCTTTCGAACTGCTGTTTTCTTTGATATATATCAGTTTGCTGTGC
>JAGGYH010000038.1 GCA_021162615.1 Candidatus Aminicenantota bacterium | reverse complement strand
GAATATACGTATGCCGCCCTCAAGGCGGCATACTATAATAATAATATAAGTACCATTAATAGTACTACTAATAATACTCTCTCTCTCTATGGGAAAAACACTACAAATGTAGGGATTGAAACTACATCAAACTACAATGACTACAAAATACTACAAAAAGGGCACAGGGATAATGATCTTTTTAAGATAGGAATGGCACTATCTGATGGCCATGCTCCGGTGTGGATGATAGAGCAAGTCCTTGAAAAGTTAGCACTTTCAGCGAATCCTCCGTTCCCATTATCAGAAACGAAAATAAAAATTCAATCAGTTTTGAAGAGAACCGAACGTAAAAATAGAAATCTGACAGACCTTGTTCGTGAATGGTGTTTACTACAAAAAGGCTACTTTTTTACTACAGACGTGCAACAAACACTACATTTAACTACATTTGAAGAAAAAAAGCACCTTTCAGTTATCTTGGTAAGGTTGCAAGATGAGGGAATTATTGAAAAATATGGTGAAAGAAGGGGGTGTTACCGGACAAAAGAAAAACATGATGATATGGAAATGACGTTTATCGAAGAGGATATTCCTGAATTCAATATCAAGTTACCTTTAGGTTTGAATTCAAAACTTTCATTATACCCTAAAAATATTATTATTCTTGCCGGGACAAAGAGTGCCGGGAAAACTGCATTGCTTTTAAATATAGCCTTAGCTAATCAAGAAAAACACAAAATAGTATATCTGAATTCTGAAATGGGTGATGAGGAGTGGTCAAACAGATTAAAAAACCTCGGGATTAAGAGAAAAGAGGATATTAAATATAAAACTCTCTCAATGCACAAGAATTTCCATGATGTAATAAAGCCTGACAAGGCAATTTACATTATCGATTTTTTAGAGATACATGACAATTTCTATGAGATTGCAAAACATATTCGAAAAATTCATGAAGCACTAAAAGATGGAATTTGCATTATAGCTGTCCAAAAAAAAGGTGATGCGGATCTTGGTCGAGGTGCAGAGTTTTCAATGGAAAAAGCAAGATTATATTTGAGTTTGAATTATCTGCAAGATCAACAATGTTCAAAATTAACTATTGTTGATGCAAAATCCCCCAAAGTCCCTGTTTCTCTTCGGGGGTGGTCAAAACGTATCAAAATTATAAACGGTGCAGAGATACGTGCAATGGATAAAGAATGGGTGATCTGATGGCAAAAAATTTATATGTAACTAATTTTATTTTCCCTCATAAATGCTACACAGAATATTCATGGGCGTATAGTTCTAAACAGGCATATTATACTTGTGCGAAAAGAGTGGCGCGAAAACAAGATATTCCTGTAAGCGTGGTATTAGATTATTTTAAGAAAAATAAAGATAAAGTAAATACAGCAATAGAAATTGAAATGGAGGATTAAATGATCAAAATACTTGAGTTTAAGGAGAGGCAACAGAACACATTACAAGGTTTTGTGACAATTCAAATGACGAACATTGGTTTGGAAATTAGAAACATCACAGTTCACCAGAAAAATGATAGCCGGTGGATAGGAATGCCTGCCAAACCTTATGAAAAAGATGGCAAAACACAATATTCTTATATCGTTCATTTTTACGATAAAGAAATGGGAGATAAATTTAAGGATGCAGTTTTACAAGCCTTAGACGAATATCGGAGGCAAGATAATGACTCCCTTGCTTTTTAAAGGCACGTTCAACTGGCACGGCGAGGTCTTAACGTTATATGCACACGCCGCAACTAAGCGACAGGCATGGACTTATATGTGCGGGCAGATAGCGAAAAAAGTAGGAATAACAGCAAGTAAGGTGAGACTATATTTTTCAGGAAGACAAGACAATTACAGAATAGAAAGAGATGTATAAGCGCGCTCATAATAGTTATAAGCGCGCCAATATAAGACCCAAAGGTCCCGCTCTGATGATAAGAACCCAGGGGGTTCTTCCTATGGATAGTCAGAGCGGTCATTATTTCTCACTGCCCTCCCCGGAGCTTCAGAAACTCAACATATCTCCATAGCCGGCGGATCTCCTGCTTCGCCTCTGTGAGTTCAGTCCATAGCTCATTGAGGATTCTGTCCTTTTCGGCGTTTGCGTCCTTCAACGCCGAGATCAGGCTTTTCTCATCGTCATTTATGGGTCGAGCCCAAGCCATAGGCTCGACTCCGAAAGTTCTTTCTAATATTTGTTTCATTGTTTTACCTCCTTTAGCTTAAACGGTTTGTTAAGTTATGTTTGTAAACCACTGGGAAAAACGTTTGAAGAAAATCTACAAATTCTTGAAATTCAAACTTGTGGTTGCGATGAGCCAGCAAAATTGCCCTTTGTTCGTCTTGTTCGGCAATTGCAATCCCATGTCGGATACAAATGTTTTTGAGCCAGGGCATGTTGCGCTGAAAAAATCGGACTTCCCCAACCCAATCCCAGTTCTTCTTTTTCAGGTAATATGTTTCGCCCGTGTTTTTATCTTCTATAGTTTGAACTTGTTCATTCATTGTTTCACCTCCTGTCACTCCTGATAATTATCTCACTAGCAGCAGCTGCCAATAATTCTGCCACCTCTTTGTTTATGTTATAATAGAATTGTGCTTTCTCGTTCAAATAATTTACGATCATAGCTGCATTACCACCTACCGGAAACCTTGAAAAACCATCTGCGAACGGTTGAGCCATTTCAGGTGCGTATCTTACGATCACATTTTGGACATCTGAATATGTCATCATTCTCTCACCTCCTCATATCGTGGCGAAATGCCATTTTCCGCCACCTTCTTTTCGATTTGTTCTTGAAACTTTTCCACACCAATTGACTTAAGAGCTTCTTCTGCGAATTTCTTCGCCTGTTTTAACCTCTTGAAATTACCTCCAAGACCAAGTCCGCTCTTGGCCTCAATGATGTGATATCTATTATGGGATTTATAATAGAAAAACTCGAAATCCTCGAAGCCTT
>JAGGYH010000017.1 GCA_021162615.1 Candidatus Aminicenantota bacterium | reverse complement strand
TCCTCTGTTAAACGGATTGATATAATCAATCCAGACAATATAGAAGACGTTTTATACCTATAAAACATCTCATATTTGGGGATATTAGCGGGTAATATTGTAGAAATCCCTATTTATGTTATTGCAATTAAAGCAAATTAATTTTTATAGGGGACGGTCCCGGCTATTTCTTTTTTTTTCAAACAATTACGATACTTTTCCACAAGACCCTCCCCTGGACATATGAACTTTTTGAACCCAAAAAAGAGAATTTTCCCCTCTTCCGTTTGGTTACTTATCATCTTTTTCTCAACGAAGCCGATGGTCTGCGTAAGGTTTAAGGACTTATTTGTCAGAGACCGGTGACCCTCCATAGATGAGAATCCTGGTTCCAGCTCCTATCCCATTTCTCACATCCGCTCTGATTTTCAGGCTGGTCATGTTGCTCACAGCCTGGGTTTGATGGAATGCCCGGCCGCAGATAGATTGTTTCCCTGTCTGCATGCCTCCAGCCACATGACAAGTTCCATAACCTCTTGAGCGAATATGGCCTTGGGCATCCTGAATGAACAACGCAGGCTGATGGGAAGAAGTCTGAGGATAAGCCCATCCATAATAAGGCTGTACATGCCCTCCTATTGCGCACAGCACTCCCATTTGAACATCATAATGAACATCACAGTAGTGAAGGTTATTCATATCTCCATTCACATAAGCCCAGTAATGACCTGGCCCTCCTAGATCTTGAGCTGTCGTTCGATTATTCGGAATAATATCTATGTTGAGAAATCCAGCTGCCTTTAAATCAAGATTTTGAATATTCACTTCAGTGACATCCCTTACAACCTTGATTTCCCTGTACCAGCAGTATTCTAATGTCCGACTTTTTACCGAACTTGGATCTATAACATAAGGATGCGTGCCCCCGCTGTAGAGCATCAATCTGGATCCTGCAGCCAGTCCGTTCTTAACATTCGAGCGGATAGTCAGTTTGTTTAAGTTCTTCACCTCTTTATTATGATAACCCCCATAAGCATAAATATTGGAATATCTTCCGCTTGCCTCTTCACTCCAGTATCTCACATGTCCCTGGGAATCCCGGGTGATCCAGGTATGTTGGGTGAGAGAACTGTTTCCTTCGGCCCGGGCAATTCTTGGACTTCTCTCTAATCCTTCCTCAAATAAGGCCTCTCCTTCCTCTGGCCCATGAGTGTTTTTAACACCATGCCACACACTGACATAATTGAAATCATCCTGATCGTCATTTACATAAAGATTGTACTGGACTTCACTGTTCATGGTATTGTTAGGCATAAAATACAGGCAGTAAGCCCCATCTCTTTCAGAATCCAGGCCCCCTATACTCATTTCTGTACAGTCCTCAGTCAGAGTAAACTCCTTAATCGATGGCTGGGGCTTTTTGGATTGATATTTTCCATAAATTAAAAGTTTCGAACCAGCTCCCAGTGCATTGTTGACATCAGAACAGATGCTCATTTCAGTCACATTTTCAACCATCTTCCTGTGAAAGGAACCCCGGCTGCTCTCCACGAGTTCATCCATAGTTCCTGATGTGGCCCAAGTTTTCCATCTTGCATGACCAGCGGCATCCAGAAGCAATGTAAAGGTAGTGAGGCCGGAACTATGAGGAGCTGCCAGGCCTAGATAAGGTTTGTTGGCATAATATCCTACTTTTCTTTCACCCCCATGTTTCTCAAAATATGAGGTGCAGTAGTTAGCAAGATCCGAATCATCATTAATGAGGGCCCAGTATCGAGCCTTTTCTGAGGTAGGATTAGCGGGGATAAACACCATAAAATAGGCCCCGTCTTTGAGAATATCCAAATTAGGCACATCAATACGATTTCGATCCTTTTTCACTTTTATCTCAAGGATCAGACCCCACTTCATGTCTTTGTCCCATATTTGTCCGTAAGTCAATTTGTCAGAATCCTGATCGAATAAATCCGCATTAATTGCGGCAGCACATAAAAAACAAATCACTATGCCCACGGTCAAATATTTGTGCATAATCATCTCCTTTTTCCAAACACATCGGATTCTTCTTTTCTAAAGATAAAAATTTGGTTTTTCTTTTGATTATGATTTTCCCTCAATTCCATTAAATATCCGCTCTCTAAGCGGCTTCATCATCCATCATAAACACAAAAAACACATCCGGTCAATAAAAAACCAATAGAAAAGAGAGAACAACAGGCAATCAGTGTTGTCATCATCAAACAATCCATCAAGTTTTCTTTTCTTCACTCATACCGGAGTGAGTCGACAGGATTGGCAGTGGCGGCTTTTATGGTCTGATACCCAACCGTGAGCAGGGCAATGGCAAGGGATAATGCGGCAGATAAAGCGAAAACCCACGGACCTATATCCACCCTGTAGGCGAAATTCTGAAGCCAATTCCGTATGGCAATAGAGGCAACAGGCAGGGCAACGGCATTGGCTATCAGCACTAAGGCCATGATCTTCTTTGTGGTCAACAGAGTTATGTTCCACTCCGTGGCTCCCAGCACCTTACGAATACCGATCTCTTTTCTCCTCTGGGCTGTGGTGAAAGAAGCCAGCCCGAACAAACCAAGGCAAGCTACAAAAAGGGCGATAAAGGTATAAATGGTAAATGTTTTTGCCAATTTTCGCTCTGTCCGATACATCCGGTCCAATCGGTCATCCAGGAAGGTATAGCTAAGATCTTTTTCCGGAAAATACCTCTCCCATGTCCTTTCAATAAACGCCAAGGTGTCAGGGATATTCCGGGAGCTGATTTTAATGGAGATCCAATTGGGCCTTTCAGAACTAGGCGTTAATGCAAGCGGCCCTATAGTGAGGTGGAGAGGAGCGAAATGGAAATCTTTGACCACACCCACAACAACACCCTGCTCATCCTCTCCGCCAAATCCAAACCGTTTGCCGATCGGGTCATCCCAGCCAATGGCCTTGACTGCCGCTTGGTTGAGAATATAAACCTTTCCTTCTTTATCATTGTATTCCTCTGAAAATCCTCTTCCCTGAATAACCGGAATGTCATAGAGACTCAAGTAACTGGCATCCACCCAGTTTCTGTAAATAAGAAGTTTTTCTTCCGGATTGTATCCGTCCCACTCTCCAAAGCTGGCTCCCGTGATATGGTAAGGAAGATAGTCGGATGAGGAAACATCAAGAATCTGTGCACTCTGCCGGATTTCATTTTTAAAGGCATTGGTATCTGTCCCGGGATGCGGTACGGTCACGATAGAGTCTTTGGCAAAACCCAGCTCTTTGTTCCTCATGAAGTGCAGCTGGTTGAAGACAACAATGGTGCAAAAAACGAGAGCCGCAGAGATAGCGAATTGGCAGACAACCAGTGAATTGCGGAAAAAAGATGAACTCCGTGAGCTTTGCGCTCCTTTACCCTTGAGCACCGCTGCCGGCTGAAAAGAGGAAAGAACCAGGGCGGGATAGCTTCCGGAAATAAGGCCGATAAGCAGGGCCAGGCCGATCAGACCCATTATAAAATTCCCGTTCTGGATGTAAGCCGTCTCCAGTCTTCTATCCATAAAAATCCGGAAAGACGGAAGGATAAGCTTAACCAGCACCCCGGAAATAAAAAGAGCCATCAAGGACAAAAGGACCGATTCGCCAAGGAACTGCCGTATGAGCTGTGTCCGGTTGGCCCCGATGACCTTCCGCATACTGACCTCTTTGGCCCGGGCTGTGGCTATGGCTGTGGACAGATTCATATAATTAAAGCATGCAATGAGAAGGATAAAAAAGGCAATGGCCGAGAGAAGATAGACATTGCGGATATCTGCGGTCGGCTCGAGCTCAAAATTGGCCTTGGTGTAAAAATGGATGTTGGCCACTGGTTGGAGGCGGAGTGTTTGTGTGGCATCTTCACTATAATTTTTCTTTAAAAATCCGACCAGTTCCTTTTCAAGAGAAACAGGATCGGCCTGTTCGTGGAGAAGCACATACGTGTGATAGCTCCAGCTGTTCCACCGGTAAATACGATCTCTGCCATAGAGATCGACAAGAGAAGAGAATGAGGCCAAAAAATCAAAGCGGAAATGGGTGTTTCCGGGAATATTTTCCAGAATGCCTGTTATCCGGTAATCCCGGCTGTCGACACGGATCGTCCGGCCCACCGGATTTTCCCGGCCAAAGTATTTTTCGGCCATGTCTTTGCTTATAAGGAGACAGTTGGGTTCGCTCAATGCTGTTTTCGGATTCCCGGCCTTCAGAGGAAAATCAAAAATCTCCAGAAAAGAAGAATCCACATAGTAGATACGATCCTCTATGAACCGCTTGCCCCCGTACTCTATCACAGCCCTCTCGGAGTCAACTTTTGCGGCCATTAATACTTCAGGAAACTCCTCCTCCATGGCAGAGGCCAGAGGAGCTGGCGTTATGGCGACCTTGGATTTTCCCATATAGGTCTCGCTCGTGTCCACGATCACTCTGTATATGTTTTGAGCGTTTTCGTGGAACCGGTCAAAGCTCAATTCATACCGGACATACAGGAATATCAAAATAAAACAGGTTATCCCAATAGCAAGTCCTGCCAGATTGATCAAGGAATATCCCTTTTGCCTTTTCATATTACGGATGGCGCTCTTGATATAGTTTTTAAACATCTCCGCACTCCACCAATACAATCAATTTAAAATAAGCAGATGAATGGTCATTTATTTAGACGGCTTGCGCTCAAAAAAGGTTGGCGGAAAAGCTGTTCTTCACCTCTTTTTCTCATAATATCGAAACTTTACTTTCCGGATGCCGTAAATAATGATAATAGACAAAGATTGAATCTGTACGGAGAAAAAAATGAATCTGAAAAAAATAATCGGAGTCTCTATGAAACCCTCGAAGAGATAGAATATAAAGACCAGAAAACGCCCGATTTTGACTATGCCATAGAAGATGTCGCCATGTATCGTTACAGGGAAAAAATTGAAAAATCACAGGTAAGCACTTATACAAGAGCGGGATGGTTCGATGCAGAGGTAGCCAAAGGAGTCCTTCAAAAGTATTTGACATTCAATACCCCACAGAAACTCGTTATCGGTCCCACAGGGCATAATTTAAAAAACATTGTTAATCCGTATGAAGAGGAAACTTTTGACTTATACATCAGCACCTCTTGAAAACGATCTTAGATTATTCTCCAAAGAAATTCACTATATCCTTCACGGATCATACTGCCGGTGCAGGTCTTCTGATGCTATCCTAATCTCTTTATAAGGGGAGTAAATTGACAATATTTCCCGGCTTAGGATGAGAAAAGCTTAGCTCTCCACAGCCGCTGAGGAACAATTTCAACAAAAAACCAATTTCTCTTATCCCTCAGCGAATAATCCTATCTCCCCAGAGCTTCTCCAGGAACCTTTGCCATGGCAAAATTCTTATTTTCCCCACAACACGTTCTTCCCTTTCATTGCAAACAACCAGAGCTTTCTTAGGCGCATGTTCCTTTATAAAGGCTGAGAGCGGCCGTAAGGCTCTGCTGTTGACTCGGCTCTGTCCCTTGACTTCAATGGCGACTTCTCCTCCTCCCAGAATAAAATCGACTTCAAGCCTGGATTTTGTTCTCCAGTAATTGACCTCATAATTCAATTCACTATAAGAAGAGTGAGCAGTAATTTCCATAAAAATAAAATGCTCAAACGCCCGCCCAAATAATTCTCCCCTCGTCTCTGATATTTGACGCTTTGTGATAGCCCCCGCCACTCCGACATCAAATAAGTAGAACTTCGGAGTTTTTACAATGACCTGACGGGATTGTCTTTTTTTAAATGGCTCAACCATCTGCCCGAGCAAAGTATCGACAAGTATTTGATAATATTCTTTTATGGTCTTCGCATCAACGCCGCAATCACGCGCAATGTTTGAGAAATTTGTCATCTCTCCATGCGAATATCCGACCGCATCAAAAAACCTAGCAAATGCAGGTATTTTTCTTGTCAGGCCCTCATTGAAAACCTCCTCTTTCAAATAATCTTGGACATATCCCCTTAACGATCTGATAGAGTTATCCCGAAAATAATGGTCAGGGATCATGCCATGATTCAAGGCTCTCAACAGATCTACCTCTTCCAGCTCTGCTGATACAAGTGGAAACATCTCATAACGCCATGCTCTTCCACCAAGAAGATTCGCCTTCCCTCTCTTTAGTTTTCTAGCACTTGATCCGCAGAGCACGAAACTCAATCCTTTATTTTCTATCAACCAATGGACTTCATCCATAATCTCAGGTACTTTCTGAACCTCATCTAAGATTATTGGGTGCATAAGCACGGCTTCATCTTTTGCCAAGATCTGTTCACGCAGAAGAGAAGGCCTTTTGGTAAATTCAAGAGCCAAATCCGTTTTGAGGAAATCATAAATTAGGCTTTGAGGAAAGATCTTTTTTAAATAAGTTGATTTACCTGTTTTCCTTGGTCCCCATAAAAACGCAGATTGTCTATTGGGCAGACTTATATTTAATTTTCTTTCAATGTATTTCATCTAGGATGGCTCTCCTTTTTAGTTAAACTATATAGGAGTATATTCCTAATAAGCTTTATTGTCAAGCTTTCCTTCTTCACTCATACCGGATCGAATCGACCGGATTAGCTGTAGCCGCCTTTATGGTCTGGAAGCTCACCGTAAGCAGAGCAACCACCAGAACAGCCAGACCGGAAAGGATAAAAATCCACACACTCAATTCGACCCTGTAGGCAAAACTCTGCAGCCATTTATTGATGAGGAAATAGGCCAGAGGCAGAGCAATGAGGTTTGCCAGCAGAACCAGACGGATAAAATCCTTGGAAAGAAGAGCCACAATATCCATTGTCCCTGCACCCAGCACCTTTCGCACCCCGATCTCCTTAACTCTTTTTTCAACAGAAAATAGGACCAGCCCGAAAAGGCCAAGACAGGCTAAAAACAGGGCAATATAGGTAAACAGAGTGACGGCTCTGTTCAACCTTCTCTCAGACCGGTAAAGGGCCTCCACTTCCTCATCGATAAAAGAATACTTAAAAGCAAAACCGGGTGACAGGTCTTTCCACTTGTTTTCAATGAGCGGGATCGCCCGGGTCATATGCTGCGCGTCGATCTTGATCGAGATAAAGTTCATACCCTGCGGATCCCATCGAATGGCCAGGGGCTTGACCCTCTGGTGCATGGGAACGAAATGAAAGTCTTTCACCACTCCGATAATAACCCCTTCTCTGTAGGGATAGCCAAAACGCTTGCCTATGGGCTCCTCCATGTTCATCATTCGGACAGCCGTCTCATTGACGATATAGGCCTGGGTCTTATCAGAAGGGAAATCTTTTGAGAAATTTCTCCCCTCGATGAGCGGGATATCATAGAGGTCAAGGAAATCATAGTCAGCCCTCAGATTATGGAACAGGATTCTCTGGCCCTGTTCCTGTCCATCCCAAACAGCGTAATCCCCTGACCGGATATTGGTTGGCAGCCAGGAGGAAACCGATATTCCTTTGATAGCGGATTCCTTTTTTAAATCATTACAAAAAACATCAATGCTTCCTTTGATCTCTTCATTTTCCTCGACCACGGGCAGAGTCACAATTGGATCCTCCAGATGTCCGAGATTTTGTTCCATGATGAAACCAACCTGGCAGTGAACTGTGACAGCTGAGACGATAAGTGCTATGGAAATGACAAATTGAACGACAACCAAAATATTTCGAGACAATCCTGACCTTTTATCTCCGGCGAACGGCCCTGACTTTAAATGCGAAACGGATCTGTAAGAGGACAGATGAAGGGCCGGATAATACGCAGAAAGAAAACCGATCACACATACCAGAACAAGGACACTCGCGAGGATATTCGCTTCTTTCAATAGAGCCGGTTCAATATCCGTTCCTATCATGGCATTGATCAAAGGCATGGCAAAATACAACAAAATAAGCGAGAGAACAAAAGCGATCATTGTGTTCAAAAAAGCCTCAGTCATAAACTGCTGGATTAAATTTTTTCGGTTAGCGCCCACGACTTTGCGTGTGTTGATTTCTCCGGCCCTTACAGAAAAACAGGCGGTGCTCAAGTTGATGTAATTGAAACAGGTAATGAGGATGATAAGCAGGGCAATTCCTGCAAAAATAGTGATGTATTTCATTTGGCTGTTTTGAGCCAGTTCTCCGGGAATAAAGCCGCCAAGATGTATCTTTGTAAGAGGCTGGAGAAAGTAGTGGTAATCACTCATGTGTTCGGGTGTGATTTTGAGGATGTTTTGTTCTATAACCTTTTGGAATTCAAGAGGGTTTGTCTCTTCCCGAAGCTGGACATAGGTTTGGTAGTTCATGCTGTTCCATCGATCTATGTAAATGGCATCTTCGCCCTGGAGGGTATAAATCGATTGAAAAGAAGCCAGAAAGTCATATGTGAAATGGGTGTTTTTAGGCACATTTTTAAAGATACCTGTGACCTGAAAATCGAATTTATTGTTGTAGCGGAGAGTTTTCCCCAGAGGATTCTCATTGGAAAAATACTTGCGGGCTGCATTCTCTGAAATGACAACGGACAGGGGCTGATTGAGAGCAGTCTCCGGCTGACCTTTGGTGAATGAAACAGAAAACATGGTAAGGAAATCCGGGTCCACAAAAAAGAATTTATCTTCTGCGAAAACATGTTTCCCGTAAGAAAGAGAGACACCTCCTTCAACATCATCGACTCTTACGGCCTTTTCCACTTCAGGAAACTGTTCTTTGAGAAATGGAGCCAGCGGCGCAGCTGTCCAGGTGATCTTATCCGTATTCATGAATTCTATGGGCCACTGAATGATAACCCGGTATATATTTTCGGCATTCTCAATGTGCCGGTCATAGCTGAACTCATAATGGATCAAAAGCAAAATGAATAAAGAACACATGATGCCTATGGTGAGTCCGGCGATGTTAATGAATGAAAAGACTTTTTTTCTCTTTATGATGCGAAAGGCGATCTTAAAATAGTTTTTAATCATTGTGGCTCCCCAGCTCATCTGGATTTTTAAAAACATGGGAATGGATTTGAGGACCTGGGCCCAGTACCAGCGCCGGGCTTGACAGGAACCGTTTTCCTCTTTTATTTGGGCATAGATCTCCGCGAAATCATTGACAACACTCTCCTGCTCCTCTGCCCTCGTCATTCTGATAAGAAGCCAGTGCGCCAGAGAAGGAGGAGAAATCGAAATGCGGCTCGTCTTCTTCATTTAGATTCTTCCGCTTTAATAACTATATCCGGAATCCCCTGCCACAGCTTGTTCTGATAGATTCTGGCCTCTTGAAGCGCTTTTGTCCCGTCTTTGGAAAGCTGATAGTAGGTCCGGCTGCGCCCTACTTTTTCTTCAGGTGTGCGCTTTAGGGACTTTCCCACCAATAATATATACGCCCTTAATACCTAAAAGGTTTGCTTAGTTCCAATAAAAAAAACAGAAATAAAGTAACATTTTTTCTCTATGAGGCGTTTTATTATTGAATTCGGAATTCGCAATAATCACGACAATGCTATAAAATTATTAACCTGGATTATTCACAAGTCGAGGTTGAAGAAAGCTTACTGAAATTCAGGTGTGGACGTGGCGACATTGAAGATTTAGCCTTCGGAGTGCTGTGTTTGAGGGAACTCGGCAAAGCCTAGCTGTGAGCATGTCTGCACGGACGGGGGGAGTTGCGCAGCAGCAGAGAACACAGTGCGAAGAATGGCGTTAAAAATTTTTAGCGAGCACAAGCCATATCTGAATTTCACATCGGCTTGCCTATATGGAAAAAAATGCTCATCGCCATTTTTTTATGAATAGGTCAGGTTAATATCCTGGAGGAAATAAGGGAGGAAACATGAAAAAAAGCAATAAGCGCCTAAATCGGGGCATAGGGATGGCTGCAGGCATCCTCATCTTCTTATATCCGGCAACACTGGCTTCTGGGGGACGCATAGATCAAAACAGCCCTTTCACCCTCAAGGAGATCAGAAGGATCGATTTCAGAGACCTTCCGGAAAAAATAGACTTTACCAATCCCTCCAGAATCGCTCTCAATTCGAAAAACGAACTGTTTGTCACAGATACAAGAGCAAATAACATCAAAATCTTTGATGCGGAAGGCAAATTTTTAAAAGTCATCGGCCGGGAAGGACAGGGCCCCGGAGATTTATCCCGTCCATCCGGCATTACTTTCAATGGAACATATATCATCGTATGGGAGTTGGGAAACCGCCGGTTTTCAATCTTTAGCGAGGACGGCGGATTCATCCGGCATCTCAGGCCAGAAGAGCCGGATGTGGTGTGGAAACTGAAGCCGCTTGAAAACGGGCAGGTTCTCTTTGAAACGCGCGAAGGTTATTGTGAAAGGGAGAAAACCGTCATCCACATCCTGGATAAAGAACTAAAAAAAGAAGATGTGTTTTACAGCCATCCCATAAAAAGGGAGCGTTATGAAAACAAGATTAATGATGACCTAAAGATCCCTTATGGCCCGCTTGTTTCCTGGAATGTTATGGGGGGAAATAAGATTGTCATCGGGTATCAGGAAGAATACAGCATCGATGTTTTCAGTCCTGATAAAGAAAAACTCTTTTCTATCGAGCGGAAAAGCAAAAGAGTTAAGGTGACCCAAAAAGACAAAAAGGATTATTTTTCTTCATTGATGTATGTGACCAATGGGCAGACCGTGCAGGGGGCTCCGCCTGAAATCCGGAATTATACGGAGTTTCCAAAATTTAAGCCGTACTACAAGAATATTCTGGTTTTCCCTGAAAACGATATATGGGTCTTTCTCTATGCAGAAAGCGATGACCAGAAGCTTGTGGATATTTTTGACAGAGACGGGAAATTTGTAAAGCAGATAGAATTTGATAAAAACATAGGGTACCGCCCGATATTTGCTGCTGATGGGACTTTGTGGACTGTCATTGAGGATGAGGCAGGCTATAACGTGATCGTTCAATATAAAATATTATCTCACAAACCTGGGGATAAACGTGATCTCTCCCCCATCAATTAAATACCCCTCTGGAGGGCCCTCAAATTCTAAGGAAAATTCTTTCCCTGCCAAAACTTTCTCTTCCGGGATTTTTATGTATCTTTGGAATTTTAGAGCGTAGGGAGTGCTGAAATCAACTTCTTCACTAAAGTGGATCATCACGCTTTTATTTTCTATAGATACATAGAGGACTTTTTTAATCTCCCCATCATCTGGTGTATCTTGAGCAGGAGTGATGTCATCCGCCGTCATTCCTATCTTCAAGACCCATACAGGTTTGCCTTTGGCGCTTCCCCGGAAAAAGTCCATTCCGTCATAATAGGTGAAGTTAGCTCCATAAAAGGTCCCCTGGCTTTTAAAGGTCTTGGGGGTCTTCATCCACTCCAGATAATCTATATAGTTTTGTGTGCTCTCTAAGTCATCATCATATAAATTCAACATCACTAACTTGGATAAGGGCACATTCTCAAACCGGACATCTGACTGCCACCTGTCATTGTAATTGCCCTTCACATCATCATATACCGGATGGTGTTCCTTATAGAAAAAATGGCACTCCAAATCCCAGGAGCACAAGGTGTTAATGGAAGCAGACGCGCTTTGACCCTCATATTTCACAGTGACCAATGCTTCTCCGGGCTCATCGGCTCGATAAGTCGTCTGTGCCTTTCCTGATGAATCTGTTGACTGCTCCAAAGGATTGAGTTCCCCGGGCCCCTGGATGCTGAATGTGACTATTTTTTCACCGAGCGCACAGTTTCCGCATAAAAGTTCTGCCTCCACATCTGTGGTTTCCCCTGATGAGAGGAGCGGCTTATCCGCTTTGATACTGAGGGAGGTCACGGGCATTTCTTTCAAAAAAATTTGAACACTCAAACTGGCATAGTGCTCTTCTTCATTCTGCATAGCTCTCTTTTGGCATGATTTCACGAGAACAACGGGTCGGTTCATATGATCGCCTATATTGATCAATTCATCCAGCATCACTTTCTCTTCGGTCTCATAAAACAGATTGATCTGTATGCGGGCTGCCTCATAACAACCATCTGCTCTGCCAAACGTTCCCTGGTCCCCTGTATTCACCACGCTTAGAACAGCTTCCTTTATCTGGTTTTTCACCTTTTCAGGAGAAAGATCGTTATTGAAATCAGACATCATCTTTTCGCATAAGCTGTTAACATATTCTTCGCTTATGGGATTTTGGCATTGAGGCTGTCCCATAACCTGAAGACAATTTAGGATTAAAGCCAGAAAAAATATTATGAATTCCAAAAATTTCCCCTTTTTGATCATAGACATCCTCCCTGCAAATTATGTATTTATGATTATGCATATACTGACAATTTGTTCAACCTGACTTATTCAGATTAAATAAAAAATATAAAAAAATGGATGTCTTTGCTTAAAATCATGATTTTGGCCCCAAAAATGTACCTTCTATCAGGGGTGACACTTGTGGAAATCTCTATTTATGTTATTGTAATTAAAGTAAATAGCCGGGCCCGACCCCATAATTCATCCATACGACCCCATAATTCATCCATAATTATTCATAAACCACAGATACTCTGATCTGTGAGGGATAAGCGTTACAATGGTGCACCTTATTGTGCGCCACCACCCCTTGTTTTTCATCATAGTTGTTGCCGCCTGTATTCAGGTTGCGTGCATACCGGGGAAAGTTGCTGCTGGAGACTTCGATGCGGATGCGGTGTCCGGGCGCAAAATAACTGCTGGTGTTCATAGTGCTTACAGGAACTTTATAAACCTTGCCTTCTTCCATAAACACCTCTTTATCATAACCCTCTCGATACCGAACCCTCTGGATGGTATCACACAGATTATAAGCCCTTCCATCCGGATAAACATCCACCAGCTTCAC
This sequence comes from Candidatus Aminicenantota bacterium, assembly GCA_021162615.1. GTDB lineage: Bacteria > Acidobacteriota > Aminicenantia > Aminicenantales > Aminicenantaceae > WJMT01. The sequence continues at coordinate 11,418 of JAGGYH010000017.1, read as the reverse complement.
TGTAAAGTCCGTGTCTTTTGCGTCTGATGACACATAAAGGTCTATTTCCACAGGACCTGTTATCTCCACTCCTTGTTTTAAAGGTTCAGTGGAGTAAACCAAAACATCATGGCGGGCTTCGATGGCCTGCTGGTCAAAAGAGCCTGCCTGATACTCTCCCCCCATGCAGCAAAAGCCCCCTCCGTGCAGAGGCACAGGCAGATCGGGATCATAGGCAAACATATCTGGATGGTCCTCTTGACCAGGCAGATTTAAGGTCAGTTCCCCATCTCCGAATACACTGTTGGCTTTGCCCTGACTGTCCAGATAAAAAGTCTTCATCTCTGTATTTTGAGGCGGCCAGGTCTCCGATGACTGCCATTTATTAAGACCTATGGTGTAGTACTGAAATTTAGGGGTTTTATCCAAAATCCCGTTATCTTCGCCCTTGAGCCAGAAGTCAAACCACTTACGGATGAGCCCTTGGGTGTTGAATCGGGCATTTTCCATTTTGCGCTCACCCACAATGATATCTTTACTGGTAAAATAGAACGAACAGTGACGTCCCGGGCCAATGACCACAAACTGATTCTCTGCCACTTCCGGATCTTTGGCATGGGAGCACACATGATTGACCAATGCCAGATTGGGGCTGATGGAAATATCATACCAGGAAATAAACCACAAACCGGGTGCGCCAAAACCCTCTGACATGGTGTCATGGAATAAGCCGCCTTTATACCAGGCCGGATCATTGGGTTTTCGGGTGATCATATCCTCATACACGCTCTTAGGGCCTCCTAAGTTCTTAATGATATCCATAAGAGGAAGATGCCACAGCGCTTTAGACCAATCTACTTCGGGAACCTCAGCTGCAAGGTCAAAATATTTGGAAACTTTCACCAGCTCTTCTTGGGTCATATCAGAAGGAAACGTGGGACGGTTCTCGGCTGTCTGGATAAATCCGTAGTCATAAAGCCAGGCGGTCATCAGCATCTGGTGCACTCCTCCCCGGTACCAGTTTCCCTGCTCATAATATTCACCCACACGCCCTATGCCCGCACCAAACCCCATGGGGACAACAGCAGCCAGACCAGGAGGATCTAAAGCCGCCACAGCCATCTGCCATTCAGCTGTAGAAGAACAGCCGATCAGAACCACTCTGCCGTTGGACCAGGGCTGTTCAGCCAGCCACTCAATGGCATCATATCCGTCAGTGGTGGGCGGGCCCAGAATATCCCACTGACCCTCAGAATAATACCTTCCACGTTCGTTCTGAACGACATAAGCATAACCCTGCTTCACGTATCTGAACGCTGTGGTGTAATTACGGATTCTTAACTCACCATCCTGCCAGGAATTGAAGTTATAGGGAGTTTTAGAAAGAATAACCGGAACCGGCTCATCTTTTTTTGGGCGGTAAATATCAGTAGCCAGCCTGACCCCATCCCGCATGGACATCATGACTTTTTGTTCAATAACAGCAATCTCTTCCAACGACTCAAGGAGGGTTTCCTGCGGCTGCGCAGATTTAAGCCAAGGAATAAAGGATTCAAAACCACTGATTATAAGGATAAAAACAAAGGTCATTGAAAAAACGACATATTTTTTAAACCTCATCTCAGATTTCTCCTCAACAAAAGTTTGGTTATTTCCTTGTTCATCATCTGGGTTTATTCTATAGGAAGGAAACTTATCCCGTCAATATAATATCAGCGCTGAATTGCCTTTATGCTTTCCTTAAGCCCAAGAGCTTTGTGATGAACGGGAAATCATTCAACTTTCATCTGTATTTTAAATCGGCTATAATAAAACCCCAAAAAATGACACTCATTACAAGCGCAGTCATCGGTTTTGCAGCTGGATTTATGAGCGGGATGTTTGGGATAGGCGGAGGCTCCATAAGAACTCCCCTTCTTTACATGGCCGGGGTGCCTCTTTTGAACGCCTTTGGAATTAATCTATTAGTCATCCCCTTCTCTTCTCTTATAGGAGCTATTAGTCACAGAAAGAATATCAGCTGGAAATGGGCTCCCTATGTGATTATCGGAGGAGCTTCCGGTTCAATCATAGGCGCCTTTCTCGTAGGACTTATCCAGACCTTTGTGCTCGCCATAATCTTTGTGGTTATCTCTTTACTGACTGTATCCGGAATTTATTTGGACAGGATAGCCCCAAAACTGGCTCAAAAAATCAATCCCAATGCCAAAAATATGGTGGGCGGAACCTTTATTCTGAATCTGCTCACAGGCATGCGGGGAGGCAGTGGCGGTTCGCTGTTCCCTTCTTTTTTAAGGACCATGCGGCTCGATATGCGCAAAGCCATAGCTACATCCTTATTTGCTACCATTTTTACAGCTACAGCAGCGGCAATTATCTACTGGTATCGGGGCGATATCCTATGGCTTCCAGCACTGGCTGTGATTGCTGGATCCATAGCCGGAGCTAGAATAGGAAGTCTCGTATCTCTTAAAACAAAGCCGTTCTGGTTAGAGATCGGGCTTTCAGTCCTTGTCGTCATGCTTGCACTAATCGTATTGTTTAAAGCTCTTTAAAAGCATAACTTAGTAGAACTTTAGAACTTAGGTTAGAACTTAGCTAACTTAGGGGACGGGCCCGGCTATTTTCTTTTATATCAATAATTTAAAATCACTTTTCCACAGTTTCCTACCCAGAGAAACTCCGTTTTTTGGGGGTAAAAATCACTACTTTTATTTGGGGACGATTCCGTCCCCTCTTTGGAAAGCCTTAGAAGAGTCGAGACATTTCTTCACCCAGTTCCTGAAGATAATCCTTATTTTCAAGCCGCTCGATCCAAGTCTTCGTGATAGCCCCCACTGCCAGACCTAAAAGACATCCTATGTATTTGTCTTGTATTTATTCTTTCTTTCCCTCACTTTGACCTCTATGATCATACTCTCTGTCCAGCTCTTCCAATCTCAACCGCACACACACCACATAAGGCTCCTCTCCTTCTATCCAGTGGCCGTAAGTAGTGAGTATAAAAGTGCCGTCCGGGAGCACTTCTACCCCCGGATAAGCGCAGTCCCAATCATGCTTGTTGTCCATCAGCCGGACCCGGTACTGCCCTTCTCTGCCCTCCGCAATATCCTCATATGTCCCAATCCACGCTACCCAATCTCCCTGAGTGGGCGATTCCAGAGCCGTATCCCGGAATGACAGGAGCAGCCTGCCGTCAGGGGCGTATTTTCCAGTGTGCCTGTCACCGGTCAAAGCAGCCGGAAGCTCTATGGGTTTACTCCATGTCCGGCCTTCATCGTCAGAGAAAATCACAAAAGAATTTCGGGTGCGTGTGTTTTCCCTGAGGAGAGCAGCTAACTGCTTTCCGTCGGGAGAACGGATCACCCCCGGCTCGCAGAGATGGACCTCTGTGGTTTCCAGGACCGCATCCGGAAAAGACCAGGTCAAGCCCCCGTCCCCGGAGAACGTCTGATAAAGAGTGAATGTCTCGGTTTTTTCCCCGTCCTTCCTGAAAAAACGGCCGTCATCATGGAACATAGCCAGGTAACGGCCCTTTCCTGTGCGAAGCGCCACCACGCTTGCCATAACCACAACTCCGCCCCAATCCCCAACAGGCTTGAGAGGAGTCCAGGTTTGGCCGTCATCTTCGGATACTGCCATACGGGCAGGATAGAGACCAGAAAACAAAATAAGCCGCTTTTTTCCTTCCTGATCCTCCACGCGGTGAATGGTAGGTACTTCCAGAGATGTTTTCCAGTTATCCGGTACCGGAAGCCGCTCACTCCAGGTGTGGCCTGCGTCTGTGCTTTTTTTCATCACTATAGCGCCTCTTCCATGCCCTTTGGGATAAACGCAGATCATGGTTTTCTGGTCCTCAAGAAGAACTGTGGTGGGATGCCCGAGATACTGATCCTTTTCCTTATCCACCACGACCTGCCTGTGTGTCTGGCCGGAAAGGTCAATGACAGGAAGGGTGAATCCCTTTGGCATTGGAGCTGGTTCTGCCTGCTTAACGATCTCTGTGTTTTGACAGGAGACGCACAAACAAAGAAAGAGGAGAGGGAGGGATTTTCTGAGGCTCATCTCTCAAGAAAGTGGGCTCTCTGCATCGCCTCCATAGCGATCCGGCTGCTGGGACCGTCTCCTCTAGATACATTGATCGAAACTTTGCCATCAAGGGCCTTAAAGAGCTCAGCGATATCCGTGTGTGTGAAACCCGGGCACAGCAAAATCGACTCTATCTTCTCCGTCTCATAGAGTTTTCTCGCTACTTTAACAGCTTCTTCTTGATTTTTCACTACATATGTGAAGAGTCTGTATTTACCGGTATTGATTGTGCTGTTGTGCTTTTTATAATCAGCATCCGGGGCATGGGCTAAAAACAATGTTTTAAAAGCCATTCTTCACCTCCTTTATGCATCTCATTCAATGATCGTGTCACAATTCTCTCCCTCTTTTCCGAGTGTCTGCCTTGCATTGTGTGCTTCCATTATATCTCTTGCACCCGCACCCTGCAAAAATAAATAAATCTTGTGCGTCAACATCCCTAATGATATATTTTAATCCCCTGTAAGGAGGGATAAAATGAAATTGAACCGAAGAGATTTTATTTTATTTTCCGGCCTGTCATTCGCATTTAAAAACTTCCGTTCAGAAAAAAATCCTGCACCCTCCCATGAATCCTGGATCGAACTAAGCCTAAAGAATATGGGATGGAACCTCTCCAAAATAAAACAGAAAGTCAAGGTTCCAGTCATGGGTGTAATCAAAGCTAACGCCTATGGACACGGCCTGATTGAATTCGGAAAACAGCTTGACAGACTCGGGGTCGACGCGCTCATGGTGTGCAAACTGCAGGAAGCTGTCCGATTGAGAGAGTCTGGAGTCTCCTGTCCTATATACAATTTCGGGCCGGTGATTCCCAATAACACTCCTATTCTGGTCAAATACAATATAAGTCAATTCCTGCACACAGGTGACTTTAAAAACATGAGCCTGAGAGCTGAAAAACTGGGAGCAGCCATAAACGTTCATATCCATGCAGACACAGGAATGAACAGAATGGGCATCCCCTACAAAAAAGCCATCCTTGTGATCAAACAAGCCTCGCAACTAAAGGGACTCTCTATCTCAGGGCTCTCGACCACTCTTTGCGAGGACATACAATTCGACAAAGTCCAGCTCAAAAGACTCCAATCCATTTATGACGAATCGCAAAAACTGGGCATAGAATTGGGTGCAAGACATGCTGCAAGCAGTGCCGGGATCTTTGAATCACAATCTTATTACCTGGATATGATCAGACCGGGCATCACTCTCTACGGTTATTATCCCAATCGAGAAAGCAAACAGGAAGATTCTCTTTCTCTCCGTCCTGTCCTTGCGTTCAAATCTCGGCTGGTTGATGTGAAAACCCTGCATCCTGGAGATTCTGTTTCCTACCACAGAGCCTACAAAGCAGCAAAAAGAGAGAAAATAGCTGTCATACCGGTTGGATATTCAGACGGATATCCTCATTCAGTTTCTGGAAAATTGAAAGCCCTAATAAGGGGCAAAAAATATCCCATACTTAACACCATAACAGCCAACCATATGGAGGCTCTTATAAACACAGAGCCACATATTATGCCCGGGGATGAAGTCACTCTTATTGGCGCCCAGGGAAATGAACAAATCACGGCAGACGATCTTGCAGAATGGGCTGGAATTTCAAATTATAAAGTCTTGATCGGATTAAATCCGCTTATCCCCAGATTCCTCATTAAAAACTAGTGGAATCAAGCTTTATTATACACGCTAAAATAAGTATCAAAATCATGGATTATTCGCCTGTATTAGCCATAGCCACGGGTCTTTTCGAGTTTGCGGCCGCTGTCTTTACTTTTTTAAGCCCAGGCAGAAAACGCATTCTCTACCCTATCGGCCTTCTTTTTCTCCTTCTGGCCGGATACCAGTTTTCCGAAGCGGCTGTATGTGCTAATCCGGATAATCTCGTTTTATCACGATTGGCTTTTTCCGACATAACCTGGCTTCCCCCCCTAGGATTATGGCTAGTCTATCAATTGAGCCCCTGGAAGAGAGGGTAGTTGAAAATCATATCTTTAGCCTACTTTACAGCCAGTCTTGGTTTTACGGCATGGATCATTGCGGATTCCCATGTGGTGACAAAATCTGTGTGCCGATTGGTCTTAGCCCGCTATACACACCCCGTCTCTTTTGATATAGCTTACGGGATCTTTTACCAGACGGGGCTGGCTGTCCTTATTTTTAGCACAGCGGCGTGCATGGCTTATACAAAAAATGATAGTTTGCGTAAGCATCTGGCAAATCTTCAAACCGGAATCCTCGGATTCGTTCTTCTCTCTTTTGCCGTCCGAATATTGACCAAAGAACCTGAAGGCATGCTTCCTTCGGTCATGTGCCATTTTGCCCTGGTACTGGCTTTTTCCATGTGTTTTATGGTCATTCGGGAGAAACGACTGAGCCCTAAGCAAGAGCAAGGAGCCAGACGAAAGCAGCGAGGCATATCGGTTTCCCATTTCTATCACTCCACAAATATTATTAATCCATGGATTTTGCCCCCCAAAAATAGCGACTTTCCAGGGTAGTAAACTGTGGAAAAGTAGGTTTATATTATTGATATGATTGAAGATGCCCGGGCCTGTCCCCAACGGCTCGCAATGCGCCCTGCCAGCCGGCTCTAAGCCGCTCAGAAAGACTCTGCACCAAAGCCTGATTTTGGGGATCATTCCCAATATTGAAATTTTCCTGAGGATCGTTTTGGTTGTCGTAGAGCTCAACTCCCACTTTTCGTCCACGCTCTTTGCGCTGATTTTCCCAGGTGTACCATTCCACATAATGATAGCGGTGAGTGACCATGGAGTATCCCATGTACCGGCCCCCATCCGGCGTGACTTTAGGCCGCTGATGATACTGGCTGAACACTGCTGACTTGACTTCAGCCTCCGGGTTTTTAAGCACAGGCTTCAGACTGACCCCCTCCATATCATCCGGCACGCTTATCCCAGCCAAATCACACAAAGTGGGGTAAAGATCCACCAGCTCCACCAAGCTATTACTAGCTCGGCCCATGGCTTTATATCCGGGAACCTTTATAAAAAGAGGAACCTGCGTGTCTACATTGTAGTTGGTCTGCTTGCACCAGCTTCCATGTTCCCCTAATTTCCAGCCGTGATCGCCCCAAACCACAACCACTGTGTTGTTATCAAGCCCCAGGCGCTTCAATCCATCCATCAACCTCCCAAAACAGGCATCCACAAAACTTACACTGGCATAATATCCGTGTTTGAGACGCCTTGCCGTGTCTTCGGGCAGCTTCTCAATCGATGGGTGTTTGACCCACTCCAGGTCATAACATCCGGTCAATTCATAAGCGGAATTCATAGCATAAAGCGGAGCATTTTTGGGAAGAAACGGATTTGGAGCCAGAGAAAGCTTCTGCCGGTCGTACAAGTCCCAATACTTCTTAGGGGACACAAAAGGCAGATGAGGCCGGTAATACCCCACAGCAAGATAAAAGGGCTCCTTCCTCCCTTTGAGCTCTTTTAACTTATTAAGAGCCAGATCAGTCTGAGCGCCATCATAGAACTCGCTGTCCGGGCCATCATAGCATTCCGTAGCCCGTCCGTAAGCCCATCCTCCCGCATAGGCATTGGGATTTTCAGCTAGCCTCTGCTTTCTGACTTCTGCCAGCTCTCTTTTGAGCTCTTCATCATGATAAAAAGACTCAGGATCTCGGTCCCTAAGCTCAGGCGTGTTGAAGGCGGTGGGCCTAAGGTCCGGTTCATCAAAGGACACCGGGTCCGGCATGTGGTTGTGGAAGATCTTTCCCATGGAAACCGTATGATAACCAAATTTGTGAAAATGCTGGGGCATAGTCACTATCGCGGGATTGAGCTCACGAAATTTATCTCCCAGACTCCAGACCCGGGTGGTGTCCGGCCGTTTTCCTGTCATGACACAGGCTCTAGAAGGGGCACAGGCAGCTGCCTGGCAGTAGGCTCGTGAAAAAAGAACAGACTCAGTGGAAAACCGGTCGAAATGAGGAGTCTTGATCTCTGGGTTTCCGTAACAGCCCAGCTCCGGCCTTAAATCATCCACAATCACAAACAGAATATTTGGTTTATTGGGAAGTGAGCGAAACAGACCGCAGCTGGAGAGAAGTCCTGCAAGTCCAACAGTGGAAGACATTTTGATAAAATCTCTTCGGCTGCAGGAATCAAAGGTGAAATCCATGGGCTCCTCTCTATAAAACTATTACAGGACAAGGCATCCTGTCAAGTGGGAAACCAAGGGCATCATAATCTTTGAAAATAGGAGTCTTAAAATGAGGCAAATGAATAAATTGTCCGACTTATTATTCATGTCCTCTATTCATTTCGGTTCTCAATTAGAACAACTGATACATTCTGAAATCGCCGATTTGGCCCCCAAAAATAGCGACTCTCCAGGGTAAGGGGCTGTGGAAAAGTGGGGTTATATTATTGATATGATTGAAGATGCCCGGGCCCGACCCCAAGATCCTCTTCCTTCACCCCTTCCAACGCCATTAAGCTTTCCGGTTGACCGGACCTGTTTTTTGTGTGTATGATTGGTGAGACAGCTGTGCACAGAGCAGAGACGATGCGAAATTCTCCCTAAGAAAAAAACCTCTCGAAGGATTCTGCCGCTGAGAGAAAATTTATAACCAACTTTAAGGAGGTATCTGATGATCAGTGAAGAGGAACTGGCAAAACTTTCTTTTAAAGAAGCTCCCCGGATAAAGGTAACTCCTCCGGGGCCAAGATCTCAGGAGATCCTCTCCTATCAGAAGGAACATGAAAGCTCAGCAGTCAGTTATTCGAAGGGCATGCCTATGGCTCTGCGGCGAGGCCGCGGGGCGACCCTCGAAGACGTGGACGGGAATATCTACATAGATATGTTCGGCGGAGCCGGGGTCATGGCCGTCGGACACGGACATCCGGTGGTTCTGAAAGCAGCCCATGAACAGATCGACCAGATTACCCACACGCTGGATATTCCCTCGCCTACCAGGAAAAACATGGTCGAGGTCTTAAGGAAGCTTCTGCCCAAAGAGCTGAACCGCATTTTCTTCGGAGGCCCTACAGGTTCGGATGCGGTTGAACAGGCCATAAAGCTGGCCCGCTACAACACAGGGCGGAACAGCATCATTGCCTTTGAAGGGGCGTACCACGGCATGACCGGGATTTCTCTGGCATTGACCTGTGACAGCCATCACCGAGAAGGTATTGGTCAGCTTGTGCCGGACGTGCAGTTCATTCCTTATCCTTACACATATCGGAATCCCTTTGGATGCCCTGATGAGGAGGTAGACCTTCAGGCGGCAGAATACCTGGACCGGGTTCTTTCCGACAGTCACTCAGGCTACTTGAAGCCCGCAGCTGTCATTCTCGAATCAGTACAGGGTGAGGGCGGAACCATAATTCCCACTACCCGCTTCATGAAGCGGATCCGGGAGATCTGTAACAAGCACGATGTTCTGATGATCTGTGATGAGATCCAGGCCGGTCTCGGGCGAACCGGAAAGATGTTTGCTTTTGAGCACTTTGATATTGTTCCTGACATTGTTACCATGAGCAAAGCCTTAGGCGGGATCGGATTTCCCATAGCAGCGATAGCCTATAAAGACAAATTGAATACATGGCCTGCCGGGAAGAGCATCGGAACCTTCAGGGGGAATATGATAGCATTCGCCGCCGGCGCCGCCGCCCTGAATTGGATGACAGAGAACCACATTCCGGAACGAGCTCTGGAATTAGGGAAAAAAGCAATGCTGCCGCTGAAAAAGCTGGAATCTGAGAGCGCCATAGTGGGTGAAGCGCGCGGGATCGGACTGATGCTGGCATTAGAGATGGTCACAGACAAAAGGAGCAAAGAGCCCTCGTCAGAGTACGCACAGATGGTCCGTAAGTACGGGCATCAGCGCGGGGTGATGATTGAAGTGGGAGGTCACCACAGCAATGTGGCCAGGATGCTGCCGCCGCTTGTGATAACCGAAGAATATCTTATGAAAGGCATAAATATCCTCAGCGGGGTTATAGAGGATATTGAAGCGGGAAAGCTCTCCTAGAAAGGAAAAGTATGCCCAAGCAGAAGCCTGTTTACTTAGAAGGTTTCCATTTTCATCCTCAAAATAGTTCACCTCAGCGCCCGCTCTCAATAATGCCCACCAGGTATCAGGGGGAGCATTCCATGTATAGTTCACTCCTCCCTCCACATTTCGATAACCGACCTGCCACACTTTTTCGTCCAGGATGCCGTCAAGTGTGATCTCAGCTTCTGTTTTGGGCACTATATATGGATCTTCTGCAGTCCCTGAACCTTGATTGTTTTTGACCTTCTGGCCAAATAGGGTCATTGGATATAAGAAAAACACCAAATAAAATTAAACTTCTTCTTTCTTTTCAGAGAGTTCAAACTCGTGCCCCGGCTTCCATTCGCCGTCCCTGAACGTGAACCACTTGTCAATGAGCTTACCCTCTTCGGTTAATTTAAAAGTATTTCTAAATTCCAGTTTATTATCCGGAAAAGTGATCAGACCATAAATAAGTATTTTCCCATCATCCTCAATGACATGACCGTGGAAAAAGTTTCCGTTGCTGGTTATGGAAAAAACAGCAATTTCCTGTTTGTCTGAATCCCAGTAAAAATAGGCTTCTGAAATGTTATGGAGCATTTTAACCTATGTGGTCTGCTTTATGGCTTTTCCATTCCATATGACCTTCCACAGTACTTCGCGTTTGGCTCCTTCACCAAAACGGGGCCCTGGCCGCTATGGCAAACAAGCGACATCTCTTTGATCTGGTCACCCATCTCACCTGTCAGATAAACACTCCGGCAGATCTGAACAGGCTTGTCTACAGGAATGACTGGGCTATTAAGAGATTCAACCCGGCTTCAAAAGAAGTTAGCCAAAACAATGGAGGTGTAGCCCTATGGACGAACTCGAAATCAAGATCGCCCTTAGCTGTAAAATACCAGAAAAAGGTCTCGCACTAAATGGAATTTTGCGAGGTCTTCAGGAGGATCAAAACACACTGATGAAAAATATCATTAGAACGATTCTCAACGCTTTGGAAGAGAGAGCGATACAGGAATATAAATCCCGCCATCCTGAAAGATATTACAGACATGGGCATCAGCCCCGGTCCCGGAAATTCATCACTTCTTTTGGTCCAATCCACTATCGGCTGGCACAGCTGCTTGACCGGCAAACAGAAAGGGTTTTTCCTCCGTTGGTAGAGGGGCTCTCGATTCTTCCCTACAAACAATATCAAAGAGAGGCGTTGGAAGCAGCACCCAAAGCTTTGGATCCTTCTCATCTGCTCTATTCTGTCACAGGGAGCGAAAAAGGCATCTCTTTCGAGACAGATACCATGGGATCCATAACCGTCATCGGCGGACGTTCAAGCCCGG